>NZ_CP159809.1:338867-677735 GCF_047717815.1 Candidatus Pelagibacter sp. Uisw_113 | reverse complement strand
ATAAAAAAAAATTGATAATAAATGAAAAAAATATTGATAAAAATTTATTTACTAACAAGATTACAAATCCAGATATACTAATAAGAACAGGGAACACCAAAAGATTAAGCAACTTTATGCTTTGGCAAATGGCATATACAGAAATTTTTTTTGAAAAAAAACTTTGGCCTGATTTTAATAAAAAAGATTTTAGAATTATTCTGAATAGCTTTAAAATTATAAAAAGAAATTTTGGATCTGTTAAATGAATTCTGAATTAAGAAAAAGAATATTTACCTCATTAGTTTTAACCTCTCTACTTACAGCCATGTTTTTATATTCTTATATAATGGTAGTAACGTTAATTACGATTGCTATAATTATTTGGGTAGAGTTTTATGCATTAATATCAAAAATCTTTAAAAAAAATTCTATTAAAGATAAAGTTTTTAGATTTTTATATAAATTAATTTCATTATTATATTTATCATTTTTAGTTTATCTAATTTTTTCAATAGAATCTCATTATAAAGATTTAAAAATATATCTTTTGTATACGGTGCTTGTGGCAATATTATCTGATATTGGTGGACTAGTAGTCGGAAAAATTTTTAAAGGTAAAAAACTTACAAAAATAAGTCCTAAAAAAACTGTATCTGGATCTATTGGTTCTTTTATTTTTTCATTTTCTTTAATTCCACTTTTTTATGAAAAATATATAGAATATGATCTTTTAATATTAACATTAATAACATTGCTAATATCATTTATAACACAGTTGGGTGACTTGTTTATTTCTTATCTTAAGAGAAAAGCAAAAGTTAAAGACACAAGTAATATATTACCAGGACATGGGGGATTTCTTGATAGGGTTGATGGTATAATTTTTGCAATCCCAGTTGGAGTTTTATTATTTAATTTATCTTAAAATATGAAAAAAAAAATTGCAATACTTGGCTCAACTGGATCAATCGGAAAGACAACTATTGCAATTCTTAAAAAAAATAAAGACAAATATAAGATAGTTCTTTTAACTAGCAATAAGAATATAAATGAACTGATTAAACAGTCAAAGTTTTTTAATGTAAAAAATTTAATAGTTACTGATAAAAAAAAATTTAACTTATTAAAAAAAAAATTAATTAATAAGAAAATTAATATTTTTAATGATTTTAATAGTTTTAATAAAATTTTTAATAATAAGATTGATTATACAATGAGCTCCATCTCTGGTTTAGAGGGTCTTAAACCAACGTTAGATATAATAAAATTTACAAAAAAAATTGCTATTGCTAATAAAGAATCCATAATATGTGGATGGAATTTAATTAATCAAAAATTGATTAAATATAAAACTATTTTTATACCAGTTGACTCGGAACATTTTTCGATTTGGTCACTGATAAATAATTCAAATAAAGATACAATTGATGAAATAATTATTACAGCTTCTGGGGGGCCTTTTTTAAAAACTCCAGTTAAAAATTTAAAGAATGTAAGTATAAGTCAGGCTTTAAAACATCCAAATTGGGCTATGGGTAAAAAAATATCTATAGATTCTGCAACTATGATGAATAAAGTATTTGAAGTTATAGAAGCTCAAAAAATTTTTAATATATCAATTAAAAAATTTAAGATTTTAATACACCCCAGGTCTTACTTACACGCAATTGTAAAGTTTAATAATGGTTTAATAAAAATGTTAATTCACGATACTAATATGTCTATACCAATTTTTAATTCTATTAATGATAATGAAGAAATAAAAACAAATAAAATAAATTATTCAATACTTAATAATCTCTCATTATCATTAATATCCAAAGAGAAATATCCTTCAATTAAAATTTTAGAAAATTTAGATAATAGAAATTCTCTATATGAAACGGCCATAGTCTCTGTAAATGATGAGCTTGTAAGTCTTTTCATTAATAAAAAAATAAAATTTACTGAAATATCAAAAAATTTAGAAAAGATTCTTAATTATAAAGAAATTTTAAAATTTAAACATAAATCACCTAAAAATTTTGAAGAAATTATACGTTTTAGTAAATATGTAAGATTGAAAACTTTAGAACATTGTATATGATAAATTCTATGCATATATTTATACGTACATTATTTATAATTATTTTTTTAATTACCAATACCTATGCTGAAAAAATTGAAAAATTTTCCATCATTGGTAATTCTAGGATAGCTGATGAAACTATTGTTTTGTTTTCTAACAAAAAAATTAATCAAGATGTTAATGAGGATGACTTAAATGAAGTCTTAAAAAACCTTTATCAGACTGACTTTTTTAAAAATGTTAGTGTTGAATTTAATGATAATATTTTAACTATTAATGTTATTGAAAACCCAATTATTCAAACAATTAATATTACGGGTAAAAAAACATCTAAATTTCAAGACCAACTTTATGAAATAATGTCTTTGAGAGAGAAAAGCTCTTATGTAAAAGACAATGTTTCAAAAGACTTACTGAAAATTAATAATTTTTTGAAATTTTCAGGGTTTTATTTTTCAAAAGTAGAAGTTGAATTAATAGAAAATGACAATAACTCAGTAAACCTAACATACGATATCATTCTTGGACAAAAAGCTTTAATTAGAAATATTTTTTTTACAGGTGAAAAAGTTTATAAAGATAATCTCCTTAAAAGCTTAATTATTTCTGAAGAAAGTAAATTCTGGAAATTTTTATCAGGAAAAAAATACCTTGATGCGAGAAGAATTGAAGTAGATAAAAATTTATTAAAAAATTATTATCTTAATAATGGTTATTATAATGTAAAAATTAACAGCTCTTCAGTTAGTTTTAGAGACGATGGTGGATTTAATTTAACTTATAATATTAATTCAGGTTCAAAATTTTATTTTAATGACCTTAATCTTAATATTCCAGCTGATTATAATAAAAAAAATTTTCGATTAATTGATAAAAAACTTATTGAATTAAAAAATCAACCTTATTCATTTAAAAAGATTAAACAAATCTTAGATGATATTGATAATTTAGCTCTAACAAAACAATATGAATTTATTAATGCCAGTATTGATGAAAAAATAATTAATTCAAATAAATTGAACGTATCAATTATAGTTAATGAAACAAAAAAATTTTATGTAGATCGTATTAACATTAATGGTAACGACATCACACAAGAGACAGTTATAAGAAACATGTTAGTTGTAGATGAGGGCGATCCATTTAATGAACTATTAAATAAAAAATCTATTAATAACATTAAAAGCTCTGGTTTATTTTCTTCAGTTGATTTTGAGATAATTGAAAGTAAAGATCAAACTCATAAAATCATGGACATATTTGTAGAGGAAAGGCCCAGTGGTGAAATTTCAGCAGGTGCTGGCGTAGGAACTAGCGGTTCAACTATAACTTTTGGTGTTAAAGAAGGCAATTTTAATGGCAAAGGAATTAAAACAAATACAAGCATTAATATTGCATCTGATAGTGTTAATGGAGGTCTTAGTTTTGAAATACCTAATTATAAATATAGTAACAATACACTAAATGGTGATGTTTCTAGAACTGTTACTGATTTATTAAATACTTCGGGTTTTAAAAATTCATCTAATAGAATTTCTTTTGGAACAGCCTTTGAACAAAAACAAAATTTATTTTTTTCTCCAAGTATTAGCTTAAACTACGAAAAATTAGAGACCTCTGCAATAGCTTCATCAGCGCTCAAAAAACAAGCTGATGATTATTATGATGTGAATTTAGATTACGCTGTCATGTATGATCAGCGAAATTCAACTTTTAAACCTTCTAATGGCTATTTATCAATATTTAGACAGCAATTACCGCTGCTATCAAATAGCTATTCATTAGTAAATAGTTACGAGATAAGTAAGTATAAAGAAATCACAGACAATATGATAGGTCTTATAAGATTTAAGATTAAATCTATTAATTCTCTAGGATCAGATGATATTAGAGTGTCAAAAAGAATAAATATCAAGGAAAATGAATTAAGGGGTTTTAAATCAGGAAAAATTGGTCCTAAAGATAATAATGATTATATAGGTGGTAACTATACATCTTCAGTTTCTTTAGTAACTACCTTGCCTAAATTTTTACCACAACTTCAAAATATTGATTTCAATTTATTTCTTGATGTGGCAAATGTTTGGGGGGTTGATTACAATAGTTCTCTGGAAAATAAATCCAATGATATTAAATCTGCAACAGGGCTTACTATTGATATACTTACGCCCATAGGACCCTTAAACTTTGTTTTTGCTCAACCTATTTCTAAATCACCAACGGACCAAACTGAAGGCTTCAGATTTAATCTAGGCACTTCTTTTTAATGAAAAAATTTACATTATTAAAAATTATCTTTTTTTTTTTTATATTACACCATTGATAGCAAGTGATTTTTTCTTCATTGATATGGAAAGACTAATTAATCAATCAGAAGCTGGTATAAATATAAATAAAAAAATAAAACAATTACAAGAATTTAAAACTATTAAAATTAAAAAAAATCAAGATAATTTGAAGAAAAAAGAATCTGACTTAATTAATCAAAAGAATATAATATCTCCTGAACTATTCGATAAAAATTTATTGGCCCATAAAAAAGAAATTAATGAATTTAGAAAAATGAGAGATATGGAACGTAAGGATTTTGAAAATAAAAAAATAGAGTATACAAGTAAATTATTAAATGTGATTAACCCAATATTAAAAGATTATGTAAAGTCAAAAAATATTTCAATTTTATTAGAAAAAAAAAATATTATTTTAGGTGCTAATGAATTTGACATAACTAATGAAATTATTAAGATTTTAAATATTAAAATTAACGATATTAAATTATAATGATAATTAAATTAAATAAAAATGATATAATAAACTTGTTGCCTCACAGAGAGCCAATGTTGTTGATAGATGAGTTAATTAATATTAAAAAACTTTTTTCAGCAACGGCTATTGTTTATGTTAAAAAAGATAGTTTCTTTTTACAGGGTCATTTTCCAGGAAACCCTGTTATGCCTGGTGTTTTAATTGTTGAAGCATTTGGGCAGGCAGCTGCAGCTCTTACTGCTCATGGTATTGATAAAGAAACTTATGAAAATAAGCTTGTTTTTTTAATGGGTATTGAAAAAGCAAGATTTAGAAGTCCTGTTATTCCAGACTGTAAATTAGAACTCAATATTGAAGCTACTAGATCTCATGGTAGAGTATGGAAATATAAAGGAGAAGCTTTCGTCGAAGGTAAGAAAATGGCGGATGCCCAATGGTCAGCAACTATAGTTGATCGAAAATAATTAGTAATAATTGTTGATAAGTAAATATTAATAACTTTGATAAAAAACTTTATCAATGATTAATCCATTTTTTAAGAATAAAGGTCCTATAAAAATTGACGACATTTTAATTTCTGCAAATATTAGTAATAAATATAAATATATTGAAACAAATATTTTAGATGTCAAAGATCTTGTTGCAGCATCAAATACAGATATTACCTTTTTTCACTCAAAAAAATATGAAGCTGCGGCTTCAATCACTAGAGCTGCTTATTGCATAACAACTAAACAATTATCCAATATATTACCAAAAAATTGTAAACCTATAGAGGTTGATAATGTCCTTATCTCTACTGCAATGATTACTAAAATATTTTATCCAGATTCTGTTACTGATGACTTTGATCCTCAAACTAATAATATTGAAAAAACTATTTTACATAAGACTGTAAAGCATGGCCAAAATGTATTGGTAGGAAAAAATATTAAAATTGGGACTAATTCTTCAATAGGACATAATTCAATAATTGAAAGTAATGTAATTATTGGTGATAATTGCTCAATAGGATCTAACGTTATTATCAGAAATACTTTAATTAAAAATAATGTTTATATTTTAGATGGATGTATAATTGGGAAAAAAGGTTTTGGTTTCTTCCCAAATAAAAATGGAAATACTAGATACCCCCACATAGGAATCGTAATAATTGAAGATAATTGTGAAATAGGATGTGGTTCTACAATTGATAGAGGCTCTCTATCGAATACTATTATTGGAAAAAATACTTTTTTAGATAATCAAGTACACATAGCACACAATAATAAGATTGGTGAAAACTGTATTATCGCTGGTCAAGTTGGTTTTGCTGGAAGCTCTACATTAGGGAATAATGTAATGATTGGTGGGCAAGCAGGAATATCAGGTCACTTAAAAGTTGGTAATAATGTACAAATAGGTGGTGGTTCAGGGGTTATTAAGAATATTCCAGATAACTCTAAAGTAATGGGTTACCCTGCTAGAGATTTAAAAAAATTTATTAAGGATAATCAATGATACACAAAACCGCAATTGTAGATTCAAACGCTAAAATTTCTTCAAATATTACAATAGGAGCTTATTCCGTAATAGGTCCAGATGTAGAGATTGATGAAAATACAATTATTCAGTCTCATGTTAATATTTCAGGACACACAAAAATTGGTAAAGAAAATAAAATTTATCCATTTGCATCCATTGGTAACGACCCACAAGATTTAAAGTATAATGGTGAAGAAACTAGATTAATTATTGGTGATAAAAATACTATTAGAGAGTATGTTACAATAAACCCTGGCACTATAGGTGGTGGTGAAAAAACACTAATAGGAGATAATTGTCTTTTTATGATTTCATCACATGTTGCGCATGATTGTTTAGTAGGAAATAACGTCATTATTGCTAATAATGTACCTTTAGGTGGACATGCCATAATAGAAGATAATGTGGTTATAGGTGGAAATTCTGCAGTCCAACAATTTACTAGAATAGGTAAAATGGCAATGATTGGTGGAATGACGGGTGTTTTGAACGATGTTATACCCTATGGACTATCAACTGGTAACAGAAATTCTTTACAAGGGTTAAACTTGATTGGTTTGAGAAGATCTAAGTTCGAAAATAAAGAAATTTTAGGTTTGAGCGAAGCTTATAAGAAAATCTTTGCAACAAAAAATATAATGGAAAATATAAGTAGTTTAAATGGTTCCTTTAAAGAGAACGCATTAGTAACAGAGGTAATCGAATTTATTACAAAAGATAAAAAAAGATCTATTTGCACTCCATTTTCATGAAATGATAGGCTTAATTTTCGGTGATACAGATTTTCCAATTAAAATTCTTAAAACAATTAAGAAAAAAAAAATAAACTATTTGATAATAGATTTATCAAAATCAAAAAGGTTTAAAAAAGATAAAAGATCTTATTCCGTTTCTATTGGTCAATTTGGTAAGATAATCAATATTTTGAAAGAAAATAACTGTAAAAAAGTCATGTTTGCTGGCAAAGTTAATAAACCTAATTTTTCTAAATTAAAATTAGACTTTAAAGGAATATATTATACTCCAAGAATAATTAGAGCATCAAAACTTGGAGATGCAGCCATTCTCAAAGAAATCATAAAAATATTAACTCATCACAAGATCAAAACAGAAAGTTCTCTAAGATTTAACCCTGAACTCAACCTTAAAAAGGGAAACTATTCAAAGATCAAACCTAACAATCATGATAAATTAGACATCAAGAAAGCAATTAACACTTTAAATAATTTAGGGCAATACAATTTTAGCCAAGGTGTTGTTGTAAGAAATAAAAAAGTTGTTCTAATTGAGGGAATTAGTGGAACTGAAAAAATGCTTAAAAATAGTAAAAGTAAAAAATTCAGAAATCATGGGGTTTTAGTTAAATTTCCTAAAAAAAAACAAGATCTCAGAGTCGACCTACCAACCATTGGTTTAAAAACTTTAAAACAAAGTAAAATTGCTGGACTAAAAGGTATAGTTGTTAAAAGTAAACAAAATGTTTTTTTAGATAAAAAAAAATGCATTAACTTTGCTAATAAAAATAAAATGTTCATTACCGTAAAATGAAAAAAATATTTATTATAACTGGTGAGCCTTCAGGAGATAAACTTGCTTCAAAAGTAATCTCCAAACTTAAAAATAATAATTCTAACATTGAATATTTATGTGTTGGTGGAACACATTTGAACTCATTGGGTATTAAGTCAATTTTTGATCTAAAAGAAATAACATACATTGGTTTTACTAGTGTTTTGTTTAATATTTTCAAAATTAAAAGTAAAATAAATAAAACAGTTGATGAAATAGTAAAATTTAATCCAGATATTTTATTTAGTGTTGATAGTCCCGATTTTACTTTGAGAGTTGCTGAGAAAGTAAAAATATTGAATAAAAGGATTAAAACTATCCACTATGTTGCTCCACAGGTATGGGTTTGGAGAGAGGGTAGAGTTAAAAAATTTAAAAAATTTTTAGACCATGTATTACTTTTATTTGATTTTGAAAAAAAATATTTTGAAAAAGAGAATATTCCCAATACATTTGTTGGACACCCTTTATTAGAAAATATCATAAAATCTAAAATTGACCTTTCATCATTAATCTCAAAAGAGAAAAAGATAATATCAATATTTGCCGGAAGCAGAAGTTCTGAGACCAAAGTTCTTTTACCGATTTTGTCTGATTTTATTAAATTGATGAACAAACAATCTAGTGATTATTGTTTTATTTTTCATGCTACAGATGAAAATAAAGAAATGGTTGCAAGTTTTCTAAAAAATAATTTATTAAATAATGCTCAAGCTGTTTCTGATGAAAATATTAAATCACATATTTTATCTAGTTCTATATTCGCTGTAGTAAAATCTGGCACAGTATCTCTTGAAGTATGCAACGCAAATATACCATCTATTATAATCTATAAGACTAATATGATTAATTATTTAATTATGAAATTATTAGTTAAAGTAAAATTTGCTAATATTATAAATATTATAAATAATAAGGAAATTATTCCAGAATTATTACAAAGTGAATGCAATGCAAAAGAAATTTATAATTCTGTAAATTACCTTCTAAACCATCCTGATTTATTAAAATCTCAAATAAATGATGTTAATAAAACTTTAAAAAACATTAAGTTAGAAGTTTCTTCATCTGATAAAATTTCAACTATTTTATCACAATATCTTTAATTTTTTACAATAATCTTTTTTTATAAATATTATGCCTTCTATTAAAATTAAATTATTTACTATAATATTTTTTTCAAGCCATTTATCAATGCCTATCTTTACTCCTCATCTTTAAAAGTTAAAATAGGATTTAAATTTAAAAAGTAAATAGTTTGATTTATAGTCTTAGTGCAATGAGACTTCAAAGAAGTAATGAAAACTTTGAAAATTATCTAAATATTTACATCTTAAAAAATTTTTAGAATCTTTTATTTAATCTTCTTTTAACTTCTTCTTTACCTAATGACATGATTATATCATAAATGCCTGGACCAAACTTTGAACCTGTTAAAACTATTCTTAATGGTTGCCCAACACCTTTAAAATTTGTTTCGTGAGTTTTTATAAGATTATTTACTACAGGTTCTAATGTTTCTTTATTTAGAGCTTCCAAAACATCAATATCTTTATTAAATTCAGATATTATCTTTTTTGCTTTATCATCGATAAGTTTTAAATCTTCTTGATTAAAGTTTACTTGATCAAAGATAATATATTTAGCATTATTATATATATCTTCTAGAGTCTTAGCTTTATTTTTAAGAAACAATAATGCTGCTTTAATTTTTTCTTCTCTATCAGATTTAATTTTTTCTTTGTATAGTTCACAATAAGCAAAAAGATGATTATAAAGCTCATTCTCATCTATATTTTTAATATAGTGCTCATTCATTGATAAAATTCTACTCATATCTAATTTAGATGGAGATTTACCAATACCTTCTAAATTAAAATGTTGAATACTTTCATCTAGGGTAAATATCTCTTTATCTTCAAAAGACCATCCAAGTCTTAGAAGATAGTTTCTGAGTGCATCAGGCATTATTCCAATTTTAGAATAGTCGTCTAACGTCGAGGCATTATCTCTTTTAGACAGTTTTTTACCTTCTATAGTATGAATAAGAGGTATATGTGCAAATTGAGGTAGCTCCCATTTCATAGCTAAGTATATTTGCATTTGTTTAAAAGTATTAATCTTATGGTCATCTCCCCTAATAATATGAGACATGCCCATTTGATGATCGTCTACTGTTGCTGATAAATTGTATGTTGGTGTGCCATCATTTCTTAAAATTATAAAATCTTCTATTGTAGTATTTTCTATCTCAACATTACCTTGAACTAAATCTCTTAGTACAGCAGATCCTTCAATTTTACTTTTAAATCTAATTACAGGCTTAATATCTTTTGGAGCATCTGCTTTAGTAAGATCTCTCCATTTTCTATTATATATATAAGGAAGTTTTTTTTGTCTGGCTCTTTTTTTTTGTTCTTCAATTTCTTCCATAGAGCAATAACATTCATATGCATGTCCATTTTTAAGTAACTCATTTGCAATATTTATATGATCATTTATCTTGGTTGATTGTATGTATTCATCGCCTTCATATTCAATGCCAATCCATTTTAAAGATTTAATAATTTGAATTTTGTACTCATCTTTAGATCTTTCCTTGTCTGTATCTTCAATTCTTAAATGAAAGGTTCCATTTTTATTTTTTGAATATAGCCAGTTAAATAAAGCAGTTCTTACGCCACCAATATGTAAAGCTCCAGTAGGTGAGGGAGCAAATCTTGTTGCTACTTTTGACATCAATGATTTTTAGACTATTTTCTTAGAAGTTTCTATATAAAGATACTAGAATGCCTTGAACTTTTACTCTATCTGGGCCAAATATTTTAGTTTCATAGTTTCTATTGGCACTTTCAAGTGCTACTGTTTTTCCTTTTCTTCTAATTCTTTTCAACATTGCTTCATGCTCATCTATTAAAGCTACGACAATTTTACCATTATCTGCAGTATCAGATCTTTTTATGATAACTGTGTCCCCTTCATTAATACCAGCTTCAATCATTGAATCACCTTGAACTTTTAGACCAAAATATTGACCATTCTTTTCAAGATTACTTGGTAGAGGTATTCGAGAAACTTCATTTTGTATTGCCTCCACAGGTGTTCCTGCAGCAATACTTCCTAGCACAGGTATTTCCATCTCATTTAAGTTAGTATTTTCTGTATCCAGACCACCTCTAATAACACTAGGTGAAAAGCTATTGTAAATATCGTTAGCAGAAGCTGTTTCGGGAAGTTTTATAACCTCTAAAGCTCTCGCTTTATGAGCTAGCCTTCTAATAAAGCCTCTTTCTTCTAAGGCACTTATTAGTCTATGAATTCCTGATTTAGATTTTAAATTTAACGAAACTTTCATTTCTTCGTACGAAGGAGATACGCCTGAGGCTCTCAACTTTTTGTTGATGAATAAAAGCAGGTTTTTTTGTTTTTTAGTAAGCATAAGAACAAATAAAGTACAAAATATGTTCTACAAGTGTTCTTCTAATTCAGCAATAGCTAAAAAGTATTCAAAATAAGGCTTTATTTGACTAAAGAACTGAAAAAATTGAATTTTTATCTAAATTTTTTAAAAGTGATTCACCAATTAAAAAAGTTTTTATTTCTGTTTTGTTCTCTAAAGAAAGAAGTTCTTCTTTTGTTTTAATTCCACTTTCAGAAATTATAGGAGAAGAGTGATTACTTAATACATTGTAGATATCATAAGTTGTATTCAGATCTGTTTTTAAAGTTTTAAGGTTTCTATTATTTATTCCAATTAATGCTTCTTTAAAGTTAAGAGCTTTCTTGGCTTCTTCAGTTGTATGCACTTCAACAATTATCGACATATTAAGTTTCAGAGCTTCTTCGTATAATACATTAGCAAGATCATCAGAAACACCAGCTAATATAATTAATATTGCATCTGCTCCATAACTTTTTGCAAGAGGTACTTGAAACTTATCAATAAAAAAATCCTTACACAGAATAGGTAGGTTTATTTTATCTTTTACTTCGCTAATATCGCTTAGCTTACCCAAAAAGAAATCTTCTTCTGTAAGAATTGATAAGCATGTTGCTTTATTATAGTTATAGATTTTTGCTATTTCAATAGGGTTATAATTGTCCATTATAACACCAGCAGACGGACTTGCTTTTTTTATCTCTGCAATTAAAGAAATTTTATTATTATCAATATTGTTTTGAATTTTATCTTTAAAATTTATAAATGATTTATTTTGTTCTATCTGTTCATTTAAAGCATCTAATGAAATTATTTTTTTTAATAAATCAATTTTTTCAATTTTTTTTTTAATAATTTCTTTTAGCACATCTTTAGACATTTTGAATTTCCTTTAAGTCGTTGTATGTTTTTCCTGATAAAATATGTTTTCTTGCTTCATTATATGCGTCAATAAATATTTTATATTTTTCAGAAACAATAAGGCCGGCTGCTGCATTTAAACAAACAGCTTTTGAAAAATCGTTATCATCACCCTTAAATATATCCAACATTTTATTCGCATTAAATTTTGCATCGTCACCAAGCAAATCTTTAAATTCATTTGCATCTATATTTAGTTTTATAGGGTCAATTAATATTTCAGAAATTTCGCCTTTTTTTAACTGAACAACATTAGTTTTTGAATAGGGTGATATCTCATCTAATCCATCTTCGCTATTTACAATCCAGGCAAATTTAATGTTTAAATTGTTCAAGGCATTAGCAAAAATTTTTAATAGCTTTTTATCAAAAACACCAATTACTTGTCTGTCAACTAGGGCAGGGCTACTTAAAGGACCAATCATATTAAAAATTGTTCTTTTACCAATTTTTTTTCTAGTTGGCCCAACAAATCTCATCGCACTGTGATAATTGGGTGCAAACATAAAACCAAAGTTGTTTTTTTTAATTTGTTCCTCAATATCATGCGGTTCTAAATCTATTTTTATGTTTAAAGCTTCTAAAACATCACCTGAACCACATTTAGAGGAGACAGCCTTATTACCATGTTTTGCAACTTTAATGCCCATACTAGATAGAAGTAGTGCTGATGCAGTCGATATATTGAGTGTATTCTTGCCGTCTCCACCCGTTCCACATGTATCAATACAATCATTAACATTAACTCTTTTAGATTTATTTCTTAGCACATAAACACCCCCAGCAATTTCATCAGAGACCTCTCCTTTTGCTGAAAGTAGTGTTAAAAAATCAAATATTTCATCATCTGATGCTTTACCGTCCATTAGTATTTCAAAAGCTTTTTTACTTTCATTAAATGATAAGTCCTGGTTGTTTCTTAATTTATCTATGAAAATTTTCATTTGTTTTTGTAATTAATAAAATTTTTTAATATTTTAATACCAATGTTAGTTTTTATACTTTCAGGGTGAAATTGAACACCGTGGATATTATATTCTTTATGCATTACACCCATAATGATTCTATCTTTTGTTTCAGCAGTAATTTCAAGTTGATTAGATAATGTTTTTTTATCAATTATAAGACTATGGTATCTTGTAGCTTCAAATTTAGAAGGAAGGTTTTTAAGGATACCTATTCTTTTTGATTTTATGACGCTAGTTTTCCCATGCATTAACTTATTTGCTTGAATAATCTTAGAACCAAAAACTTGACCAATAATCTGATGACCTAAACACACACCAAGAATAGGTATCTTTTTATAAAGTGCTTTTACTATTTTAATGCAATTCCCTGATTGATTTGGATTACCAGGTCCAGGCGATATAATAATTCTGTCATATTTATTTTTTATTATTTGTTTGTGAGTGATTTCATCATTTCTAATTACATCAACTGTAACACCAAGAGATGACACATAGTGATATAAGTTAAATGTAAAACTATCATAATTATCTATTAATATGATTTTCATTATTTTAATGCATTCATTAAAGCTTTTGCTTTATTTACAGTTTCTTCGTATTCTTTAATTGGATTACTATCAGCTACTATGCCTGCACCAGCTTGAACGTAGAATTTTTTGTTTTTTGCAACTGCAGTTCTTAACGCAATGCACGTATCAAATTCACCATTTGCAGAAAAATAACCTATACCTCCAGCATAGACTTTTCTTTTAGTTGTTTCTAGCTCATCAATAATTTCCATGGCTCTAATTTTAGGTGCACCAGACACAGTCCCTGCAGGAAATCCAGCAAGTAATGATTTAAATTTTGAAAATTGTTTATTGTAAACACCGATTACATTAGAAACGATATGCATTACATGTGAGTATTTCTCGATCATAAAACTTTCTGTCACTTTAACAGTTCCTATTTTAGAAACTTTACCAGCATCATTTCTCCCTAAATCAAGTAACATTAAATGTTCAGAAAGTTCTTTTTTATCTTTAAGTAAATCTTTTGCAAAAAAATTATCTTGTTTTAAATTTTTACCTCTAGGTCTAGTTCCAGCAATTGGCCTAACGGTAATTTTGTTATCCCTTAGTCTAACTAAGATTTCTGGACTAGCTCCTATTATCTGAAAATCTTCAAAATTAAAAAAATACATAAAGGGAGAAGGGTTGGTAATTCTCAGTTTTTTATAAATTTCTAAGGGTGTTTTGGATAATTTAGCTTCAAACCTTTGACTTAAAACGACTTGAAAAATATCTCCAATTTTTATGTATTTTTTCGCTTCATTAACCATTCTTAAAAACTTATTTTTTGAGATATTTGATTTAACCTTAATATTAGCTTTTGTATTATTATTAGAATTATTTTTTATAAGAGAGGCCTTTATTAATAGGTCATTAATTTCACTCTCAATTTCAAAATACCTTTTTTTATAGTTTAGAATCTCTTCATCATTGAAAATATTAATAATATAGAAAATCTTTTTTTTTAAGTTATCGTGAATAACCAATGTTCTTGGTCTTAAAAGTCTAACGTCAGGTAGCTTTAAATCATCCTTACATTTATTGGGAATTTTTTCGACATATCTAATAGAATCGTAAGAAAAATACCCTGATATTAAAGAACAAATTGGTGGTAGACCTACTGGTGTTTTAAACTTAAATTCTTCTATTATCTCTTCTATAATTTTCTCTGGAGCACCTTTTATTTTTTTTTTAATGTTATTGGTAGTCAGGTAAGAGTTTTTATTATTAAATTCCCAAATCTTATCTGGGTTTTTGCCAAAGATAGTATATCTCCCTCTTATCTTGCCTTTCTCAACTGACTCAAAAATAAAACTATTTTTTTCCCTTAGAAAATTATCAATTAAGTTTAAAACTTCCTGATCATTTCGTACTTTCTGAGAGGTATATATGATTTGATTTTTGTTTCTTGAGTGTTGAAACTTAAAATCTTTAAAGTTTCGATTAAGCATCATCTAAAGTAATTTTTTACCCTATCAAGAGTTTTTTCATTAATTATCACCTTATATTTACTGTTCAAAAGGTAATCATATGATTTTAATATTCCGTTTCTATTTTCTGCACTCGCTTCGTTAGAGATTGCATTAAATATATTTGAATCTAGAGAAATTTCAGTATCTTCAAGTTTCATAACCTTGGCTATGAATATGTTGTCTTCTATATCAGCAATTAGAGTAAATGTATTGATTGGGAGTGTATATAAAATTTTAACAGAATTATTTTCAAATTTATTAATGTCCTTAATCGAGTTTAATTGAGTTTTTTCAACTTCACCATTCCCAAGTTTATCAAATGATGCTTGGTTAAATTCATTTTTATCTAATTGGTTTAGTATATCTTTATTAAATTCAAATTTTTCTTTTTGAAATAGAAGGTTTGTTATTTGTTTTACAAATCTTTCATCATTTAAATCAGGTAATTTTTGAATAACATTTTCTATATGATAAAAGATGAATGTTCCATTGTCTTCAAGTATTTCAATCTCATCTTTTCTAGAATTATAAATTTTATTTTCAATTGTCTCTTTATTTTCTAAATTAATATAATTTTTTTTTGTAATCACATTGACATTTAATTCATTTGTAATTGTCTTAAAATCTATGTTTTTAGATATCATGTTGTCAATTTCATCAATTGTATCAAAAAAAGCCTGATTAAATTCATCTACACCCAATAAGTTTTTAGGCGTTATTATTACATAAGAAAAATCGATATAATCTTGCTTAAGTTTTTTTGAATTTTCATCAATAAAAATTTTAATTTCCTGATTGGTAAATTCATCAACTTTTTTATAAAATCTATTTAATCTAATAAATTCAATATCTAATTTTCTATTATTTTCTATAAAATATTTATTAGTTAAAAACTTGGGAGACTTCGCTCCACCACTTATATATGCAAATAATTCTTTTTGTAGAACGTTATTCTTCAATTTTATTTCATACATCGCTGCACTCATACTATTTGTAAGTAAAAACTTTTCATAAAGAGTTCTTTGAAAATTACCATTTTCATCTAGAAAGTTTTTATTTTTCTTAAGAGTTTCTACAATTACTTCATCTGATATGACTAGGTCTAAATTTTTTATTTCAAGTTCAAGTAAAGTCATTGAAACCATAGAAGACAAAAGCTCCTCAATTACATTTTTATCGATATTCTCTTTTATTACTTGCTGACTTAAGCCAGATTGATTTAGGTAATCCATGAAATCTTGCGTAGAGATATTGGTGTTATTTATTTTAGCTATATTATTTTGATTTCCAGTGCTAAATCCACCACCAAATCCACCAAAGCCAAAAGCTATTATAATAACAAAAATCAATATTAAGCCACCAATCTTTTTTTTTGTAAAATTTTTAAATGGATTTATCATTACATTATTAATTTATTGATCTTTAAAATACCAAGCTATAGATTAAATTTTTCATTATGACAAATAAATATATGTATTTTGTAGCTAATTGGAAAATGTATGGGAATTTATCTTCCTTAAATACATTGGATAAAGTTGTTAAATTTTCAAAATCTAAAGAAATAAAGGGAGGTAGATTAATTTATTGCCCTCCAAATACTTTAATAAGTTCTTTTTCAAAAAAATTTAGTAATTGTCAAATTGGTATTGGTGGACAAAATTGTCATGAAAGCAAAGATTATGGTGCTCATACAGGTCATGTTAATTCCCGTATGTTAAAAAATATTGGTGCACATTTTGTAATTATCGGTCATTCAGAAAATAGAGAACAGGGTGAAAGTGATAAACTAATTAATTTAAAAATTAAAAGTGCTCTTGAAGCCAAATTAAAAGTTATTTTTTGTATCGGTGAAACTTTAAGTGAAAAAAGAAAAAAAAAGACATGCTCAACTTTATCCAAACAAATTAAAATTGGTTTAAAAAATATTAAAAATAAATCAAATATTTTTTTAGCTTATGAACCTGTTTGGGCTATAGGCAGTGGTCTTATACCGAAACCTCAAGATCTTTTTAAAACAGTAGAATTCATCAAAAGTAAATTTAAAGATAAATCACCAAAAGTTTTATATGGGGGTTCTGTAAATCCACAAAATATAACAATCTTAAGAGAAATTAATAATATTGATGGTTTTTTAATTGGTGGAGCATCTCAAAATGCTAAAAAATTTATTGATATAGTCAAAAAAACATATAGTTAACCCTCATGGAAAATATTCTATTAGTAGTCAACTTAGTACTAGCAACAATACTTGTGCTTTTGATACTAGTCCAAAAATCTGAAGGTGGTGCACTTGGTATAGGTGTTTCTCAAGATAATTTTATGCTTTCCAGATCTGCTGGTAATTTTATGGGTAAGGCTACGGCAGTAGTTGCAACTTTATTCATAATTTGTAGCTTAGCTTTAACAATAATTTCTAGAGGTGAGTTAACACCTACATCTTCTGTATTGGATATCATTGAGGAAAAGTCTAGTGATACACCTTCAATTCCTGAAAACAATAATTAATCCTTTTAAATTCATTAATTAATCGCTATAAGATAATACCATGGCGCGATTTATATTTGTAACTGGCGGTGTGGTTTCTTCATTAGGAAAAGGTCTTTCCTCAGCTTCCCTTGCATACCTATTACAATCTAGAGGTTTTAAAGTACGTTTAAGAAAACTAGATCCTTATTTAAATGTTGATCCAGGAACAATGAGTCCATTTCAGCATGGCGAAGTCTTTGTAACAAATGATGGTGCTGAAACAGATTTAGATTTAGGTCACTATGAAAGATTTTCTGGAATATCTGCAAAAAAAACTGATAATATTACAACTGGGAAAATTTATAGTGATGTTTTAAAAAAAGAACGTAAAGGAGGATACCTTGGAAAAACAGTTCAGGTTATTCCACACATAACTGACCGTATTAAAGATTTTATAAAAAGTGATACATCAAAGGAAGACTTTGTAATTTGTGAAATTGGTGGAATAGTAGGTGATATAGAAAGCCTTCCATTCGTTGAGGCCATTAGACAATTCTCCAATGATGTGGGTAAAAAAAATGCTTTATTTATTCACTTAACATTGGTCCCATACCTTAAAGCATCAGATGAAATAAAAACAAAACCCACTCAACACTCTGTAAAAGAATTAAGAAGTCTTGGTATTCAGCCAGATATTATTATTTGCAGATCTGAAAGGCCAATACCCTTAGAGCATAGAAAAAAAATATCTTTATTCTGCAATGTTGGAATTGAGAATGTAATTCAAACTGTTGATGTTAAAACCATTTACGAAGCACCAATTAGCTTCAATAGAGAAAATTTAGATAAACAGGTACTTGAATATTTTAAAATAAAATCTAGAAAAAAAGTTAATTTAAATCCTTGGAAAAAAATCACTAAAATTGTTCTGCATACAAAAAAATCAATCAATATTGCAATCATTGGAAAATATGTTGAACTTAAAGATGCTTATAAATCATTAGACGAAGCCTTAACTCATGGTGGTATTGATAATAATTTGAAAATTAATTTAGTGAGAATAAATTCTGAAAACTTAAAAATTTCTGAAATTAAAAAAATGTTAAAAGGAGTTTCTGGAATTTTGATACCAGGTGGATTTGGCAAAAGAGGTACAGAGGGCAAAATAGAAGCAACTAAATATGCTAGAGAGAAAAAAATTCCTTTTTTTGGAATTTGTTTTGGAATGCAGATAGCCATTATTGAATTTGCAAGGAATAAACTAAATATAAAAAAAGCTACATCAAGTGAGTTTGGATTTGGAGGAACCCCAATCATTGGTTTAATTTCTGAATGGAATAAGGATGGTAAATTAATTAAAGGTACAGATAAAGATCTTGGTGGCACTATGAGACTTGGTCTTTATGAGGCTAGATTAAAAGAAAATTCATTGATTAGAAAAATCTATAAATCAAAATTAATTCAAGAGAGACACAGACATAGATACGAGGTTAATATTAGTTTTAAAGATCAATTTGAAAAAAATGGCCTTATTTTTTCGGGATTATCTCCAGATAAAAAATTACCAGAGATTATTGAGCTAAAAAACCACCCATGGTTTATAGCTGTCCAATTTCACCCAGAATTTAAATCTAGACCTTTAGCACCACATCCTTTATTCTCATCATTTATCAAGGCTGCTAAAAACTATAAATGAAAAATATAAAAGTTAATTGTGGAAATATAGAAATTTCAAATAATAATAAAATTTGTATTATTGCTGGACCATGCCAACTTGAGACGGAGCAACACGCTATGGATATGGCTGGTAAAATTAAAGAAATAACTTCCAAGTTTAATATGGGTTTTATTTACAAAACATCTTTCGATAAGGCTAATAGAACAAGTCTAAAAGGACAAAGAGGTGCAGGCCTTGAACAATCTTTGCCTATTTTTGATAAAATTAAAAAAGAATTAAGTGTTCCAATATTAACTGACATACACAACGCTGATCAATGTTCAGTGGTAGCTCCTCATGCTGATGTATTACAAATTCCAGCATTTTTATGTAGACAAACAGATTTATTAATTGCTGCTGCCAAAACTGGGAAAATTATAAATGTTAAAAAAGGTCAATTCCTTGCACCATGGGATATGGTTAATGTTACAAAAAAAATTGCTGACTCGGGTAATAATAATATTTTAGTTACAGAAAGGGGAGCTAGCTTTGGTTACAATACTCTTGTCTCTGACATGAGGTCTTTACCTATAATGGCAAAAAATGGTTACCCTGTTATTTTTGACGCTACACATTCAGTCCAGCAACCTGGAGGTTTAGGTGAGACCAGCGGCGGTCAAAGAGAATTTGTTGAATATTTAGCAAGAGCTGCGGTTGCAGTCGGTGTTGCAGGTGTTTTTATTGAAACACATCAAGACCCAGATAACGCTCCATCAGATGGACCTAATATGGTTCCTCTAGATAAATTAGAAAAATTGCTATCTCAATTATTTGAAATAGACAATCTAATTAAAAAATAAATGAGTAAGATTTTAAAGATAAGAGCTCGTCAAGTCTTTGATAGCCGAGGGAACCCAACAATTGAAGCAGAAGTTTATTCAAAAAATTTAAGTGCCTCAGCTATTTCTCCTTCAGGTGCTTCTACTGGTACTTACGAAGCATTTGAAAAAAGAGACCACAATAATAAAAAATATTTAGGTAAGAGTGTTTTAGGCGCAGTCAATTTAGTTAATACAAAAATTTCTAAAAAACTAACAGGTGCAAATATTCATGATCAAACACGTATAGATATAATTTTAATTAATCTTGATGGTACTCGCCAAAAAACAAGTTTGGGTGCTAATGCTATTTTAGCTGTATCTATGGCTACTAAGAAACTTTCTGCTAAGATTAAGAATATACCTTTATATAAAACTTTTTTAGTAAAGAATAATTACAGATTACCTTACCCACTAATGAATATCATCAATGGAGGAGCACATGCTAATAATAGATTAAGAATTCAAGAATTCATGATTAGACCTGATAAAGCCAAGAGTTTTTCAGAAGCTATGAGAATATGTTTTGTTGTAATTAACAACTTAAGAAAATTGATTATAAAAAAGGGTTTATCAACATCTGTAGGAGATGAAGGTGGCTTTGCTCCAATGATCAGTAGCAATGAAAAAGCTTTGGATTTAATTGTTGCTGCAATTAATAAGTCTGGTTTTAAAAATGGCAAAGATGTTTCGATTTGCTTAGATGTTGCAGCAAATGAATTAATCAAGAAAGACAAATACTCTATTCATTCAAAAAAATTTGTTTCGGTAGATCAATCAATTAAAGAATATAAAAAAATAATAAATAAATACAAAATTAAATCTATTGAAGATCCCTTTGGAGAAAATGATTGGATGGCATGGAGTAAATTAATGAAAAATACTAATAATGTGCAAATAGTTGGAGATGATTTGTATGTAACTAATTTAGAAAGACTTAAAAAAGGTTTTTTAAACAACTCATCAAATTCGATATTAATTAAACTTAATCAAATTGGTACAGTATCTGAAACACTTGAGGTTATTAAGTTTGCACAAATTATTGGATATAAAACAATAATTTCTCATAGATCTGGAGACAGTGAAGACACTTTTATAGCAGACCTTGCTGTAGGTACAAATTCAAATCAAATTAAAACTGGATCGCTGGCAAGATCTGAACGCGTTGCAAAATATAATCAATTATTACGTATAGAAGAAGGGCTTGGAAAAAAAGCATCAATGAGTAAAATTCATTAATGCTGGGAAAATTAAAAAAAAAATATTTTTTATTAATCTCTACTTTTTTATTACTTTATTTTTTCTTTAACCTTCTAGATGGTGAAAGAGGTCTTTTTTCTTATTTCAAAAAAAAAGAAATTTTATTTAATCTAAAAATTGAAGAAGCTAGCTTATCTAACAAAATTAAAGATCTTGAATTTAAAAATTCTCTATTAAGTACTAAATTAGACCTAGATTATGTCGAAACCTTAATCAGAGAAAAATTTATGTTTGGCAAAGAAGGGGAGACCCTCTATATAATTAAAAAGAATGACAATTAAACCAAGACACCCAGAAAAAGTTAACAAACCTGCAAATCCAATTAAGAAAAAACCTGATTGGATAAGGTCTAAATTAACTAACAGTAAAGAATTCTTCTTAACTAAAACTATTGTTAATCAAAACAATTTAGTAACAGTTTGTCAGGAAGCTAATTGTCCAAATATTACAGAATGTTGGAGTAAGCGGCATGCTACATTTATGATTATGGGTGATACCTGTACAAGAGCATGTGCTTTTTGTGATGTAAAAACTGGTAAACCTAGAAAACTAGACTCATTTGAACCTGTTAAAATTGCTGAAGCCGTAAAAAAATTAGATTTAAAACATGTTGTAATTACCTCTGTTGATAGAGATGATCTTGAAGATGGAGGATCAAATCATTTTTATGAAGTAATTGATCAAACAAGAAAAAAGAATCCCAATACATCAATTGAAGTTTTAACACCTGATTTTCTTAGAAAAGGAGATGCTTATAAAAAAGTACTAGAAGCTAATCCAGATGTTTTTAATCATAACATTGAGACAGTTCCTAGACTTTATTTAAAAGTAAGACCAGGCTCTAGATATTTTTCATCATTAGAGCTTTTAAAGAATGCAAAGTTAGTTAATAAAAATGTTTTCACTAAATCAGGTTTAATGGTTGGATTAGGTGAAAACAAAGAAGAGATCGTTCAAGTCATGGATGATCTAAAAGCAGCAGAGGTAGATTTTTTAACTATTGGTCAATATTTACAACCTTCTGTAAGACATCACCCTTTAGACCGCTATTACCATCCAGATGAATTTAAAGAGTTAGAAACTATTGCAAAATCAAAAGGATTTTTATTAGTTTCATCGACACCTTTAACTAGATCTTCATACCATGCAGATGAAGATTTTGCTAAACTTCAACAAAATAGAATTAACAATTATTAATGCCTAAGGCATCAGTTAAAAGAAACATAAATAAAAAAAAAGATAAACTTATTGAGTTTGTTTTGGATATTGAAAAATATCCAGAATTCATCCCTTTTTGTTTAAGTTCGAAAGTTTATGATAGAAAAGAAGAAAATAATCAAATCTTAATCATAGCAGATTTAACAATTGGAAAGGGTCCCTTTAGCGACACTTATAAAAGTGATGTTAGATTTAATAAAAAAGATGATACGATTTATGTTACTAATTTAGATGGTCCACTAAAATACTTGCAAAATAATTGGAAATTTGTAGAAAATAACAACATGACTGAGGTTTATTTTGATGTTGATTTTGAAATTAAAAATAAGTTTTTAAATTTGTTAATGGAAAAATCATTTGAATTTGGTTTAAATAAAATTGCTGATGCTTTCCAAAAAAGAGCCGAAACAGTGTAAAAAAATTGTAAAAGATTGCTTAAATTAAAGAACTAACAATATCCAAAGCTCTTTTAACTGATGCTTTTTGAATTGAGTTTCTTGTTTTTTGTTTAAAAATATTTTTAGTTATTACTATTTTATTAGATCTTTTTACTCCGATATAGACTAGTCCGACTGGTTTGTTTTTAGTTCCACCATTAGGACCTGCAATGCCAGTGACAGATACATTTATTTGAGCTTTAGATATCTTTGCTAAATTCTTAACCATAGCCTCACAACATTCAGCACTAACAGCCCCATATTTTTTGATAACATTTTTATTTACTTTTAAAATATTGATTTTTGCATGGTTAGAATAGGTAATAAGACCTATGTTGAATATTTTAGATGCACCATTAATAGAAGTAATAGATGCAGCTAACATTCCCCCCGTGCAAGACTCAGCAAAAGATATTTTAAGTTTTTTTTTGATTAATTTTTTTACAATATTTTTCATTATAAAATATAGCTCTTTAAAATCATGAAACATACAAGGGTTAGAACCACATAAAAACCAGCACAGATATCATCCATAATTACACCAAAACTATTTTTAAAGTTTTTATCAAAAAAGCTTACAGGAAATGGTTTCATGATATCAAAATATCTAAAAAGAATAAAAAATAGAGCATAATAAACGATAGCTTCACCCGCATCTTTTGTTGTTCCGTGGGATATCTCATAAAGATATATAGGGATTGATTGACCTAAAAATTCATCAATTATGATTTCACCAGGATCCTTATTTTCATTATTTTCTATATGATTTGAAACGGCATAAAATGAGTAAATAAATATTATTATTAACCCAACTAAAATTATATTTGGTGAAATATTTAAAGTGTGGAATAGATAATAAAGAATAATTATAGTTGCTAAGGACCCAAAAGTTCCAGGCATATACTTAATCTTACCAAGACCAAACATTGTAACAAATAATGAGTTGAAAGATTTAATCATTTTTAATAACAGAGGCTATTACTTCGCAAGCTATTGCTTTTTCCTTACCAATCACACCTAATTTTTCAGTTGTTTTACCTTTTATATTAATTTGTGTAGGAGAAATATTACAGATTTTTGCGATGCAATTCGTTATTTGTTTTTTGTATTTTTGAATTTTAGGTTTTTGAGTAATGATATTAATATCGAGGTTATTGATCAAGTACCCATTTTTTTTAGTTTGCTTAATTATTTTACTTAATAGAATGGTAGATCTAATATTTTTAAATTTCTTATTCTTATCAGAAAATTTTTCACCGATATCACCCATAGAGCAAGCCCCAAGAATTGCATCAGTTACAGCATGTAAAACAGGATCTCCATCTGAATGACCCAATGTACCAATAGATGAGGGTATTTTAATTCCGCCTATGTAAAGTTTCTTATTAGGAACCAACCTATGAACATCAAAACCTAGTCCAAATTTTATTAAGTTATTAAAAATAATATCTGAATTTATTGTAATTTTATTATTGGTAAACTCACCTTTAATAATTTTTATTTTTTTACCAGCTCTTACAAATAAGTTGGCATCATCAGTAACTTCTTCACTTTTATTATTTTGAAGTGCAAAAAGTTTTTTATAGTTAAATGCTTGAGGTGTTTGTATTAAATAAATATCTTCTCTTTTTAAATTTTTGACAATATTTGAAGTTTTTTGCTTAATAGAATCTGTTGTTTGAATTGCAGGAATTACACAGTCATTTGCTTTTAATCCATCCATTAATTTCTTTAAAAGTTTTAGAGAAAAGTTTGGTCTTGCAGCATCATGAATTATTACATTTTGAAAATTATTTCTTTTAATATTTTTTAAGGCAATATAAGCAGACTGTGCTCTTGTTTCACCACCATTAATAATACTAATATTTTTGATATTAAGTTTTTTGATATAATTTTTATGTTTTTTATTTATTACAAGAACAATTTTATTAAACTTATTAAATATTTTAGCTTTATCAATAGAATGCAATAATAAAGGCTTACCATTATAATTTATGTATGGTTTTGGAATATTTGAATTAAATCTTTTACTTTCGCCACCAGCAAGTATTATAAAGCAACTATTCATGATAAAAATATATAACACATTATTTTGTTCGCAATGATTGATTTTATTAAAAAAAATATATTTATCATTGTAATTTTTTTAATCACTTTATTCATAGGTTTTGTAACTTTTTTAACGTTTATTGATAAAAGTTTTTTAAAATTATCCGATGATAATCTTCAGATTTTATTAATTGGAAATATTGCCTTGTTAATACTTCTTTTTTTTATGATATTTTCAGAAGTAAGAAATTCCTTAAAAATAGATGTTGACGTAAGTGGCTCTAAAGCTAATAGAAAATATATAACTTTTTTTGCATTATTTACTTTAATTCCTTCTATTTTAATTTCTTTATTCTCATTATTCCTTCTTTCTTTTGCGCTTGATAAATATTTAGATAAAAAAATAACAACTGCAGTTAACAACTCTTATGAAATTGCTAAAAGCTATACTGAAGAAGTTAGAACAAAAACACAATCAGAGATAATTTTCATAGCATTTGATTTAAACAAAAGTATCAATTTTTTAAACACAAATATTAACCAATTTAAAAGTTTTCTAAATACCCAGAAACTTATTAGAGGTATGGATGAAGTACATATCATTGAAGGTAATGGAAACTTATACTTATCAACCTTAGAAGATAATACTTTGTATATACCTCCTTTGCTTGAAGCTTTAGAAATGGTTCAAAATGATAAAAGACCGCTTAAGATTATTAATGCTTTTAAAAATCAAACAGCATCAATTATAAAGCTTGAAAACTTTGATGGAAAGTATTTATATATAGTAAAATATTTAGATAAGAAAATTTCTCAATATTTACTAGAATCTCAAGAAGCACTTAATTTTTATTATACAGTTTTAAATAAGCAAACTGGAATTAAGATATCATTTGTATTTATTTATCTTGTTATAGTTTCACTGTTATTATTTTTATCAATATCAATTGCTATAAAATTTTCATCAAGATTTTTTAGATCTATTAATAATTTAATTATTGCGTCCTCCAATATTGGAAAAGGTAATTTAGATACTAAAGTACCAGAAATTAAGACTGATAAAGATATGGAGGTTTTAAACCAAAACTTTAATTTAATGATAGACAAATTAAAATCGCAACAAGAGAAACTTATAATTAAAGAAAGACATGAAGCTTGGGAAAATTTAGCCAGAAAATTAGCTCATGAAATTAAAAATCCACTCACACCTATTCAATTAACCATTGATAGATTGAAGAGTAAGTATTCAGAAAAAATAGCAGATCATGAAAAAGATGATTTTTCAAAGAGCTTATTGATTATTGGAAAACAAATTAAACAAATTGAAAATTTAGTTAATGAATTTTCTGATTTTGCCAGAATGCCAAAACCAATTCTTAAAGATAACAACTTAGTTTCCTTAATAAAAGATAATATTGAATTAATAAAAGAATTGGATAATAAAATTATAATTGATCTTAAGACAAATAAATTGGATATCTTTTTGAACTCTGACAGTGAACAATTAAGCAGAGTTTTCTTCAATTTGATTAAAAACTCCATTGAAAGCATACAGGATAAAAAAATTGATAATATTAATTTGATAGGTAAAATTGATATTTCTATACATGATAATACAGAAAAAATTAATTTTATAATTATTGATAATGGATTAGGCTTTGGAATATTTGCAGACAATATTAAAGATATTTTAAATCCTTACGTTACAACAAAGGAAAAAGGTACAGGCTTGGGTTTATCTATTGTTAATAAAATAATAAATGATCATAATGGTAAAATAAATTTTGAATCATTTGAAAATGGTGCAAAAATAGAAATTATATTTACAAAATAATGAGTACTGAAATATTAATTATTGATGATAATGCTGATATTAGAAATATAATCAATGATCTAATTATTGAAGCCGGTTACAAAACAAGATTAGCTGCTAATTACAATCAAGCTTTAAATGAAATTGATAAAAAACTTCCAGATGTTGCGATTATAGATGTTAAGTTAGACAAAGGTGATTATGATGGTTTAGAGCTTTTATCACACATTAAAACTAAAGATATAAATATTCCTGTTATAATGATTACAGGACACGCAAATGTAGAAATGGCTATTAAAGCTTTAAAAGCTGGTGCTTTTGAATTTATTGAAAAACCCTTTAATCAAGAGAGATTATTAAATTTTGTTAATAGAGCTGTTGAAAATATAATCCTTAAAAACAAGAATAAAGAATTTGAAAATAAACTTTTTTACTCATACGAGTTAGTTGGTATTAGCGATAATATTAGAAATATAAAAGACCAAATCAATAAAATCTCAGTTTCTGAAAGTCGAATTTTTATTAATGGACCTACTGGTTCTGGTAAAGAATTGATTGCAAGAAAAATACATAAAGAATCTAAAAGACAAAAGGGTCCTTTTATTATTCTGAATGGTGCATTGCTGGATATAAAAAAATATGAATTAGAATTATTTGGTGAGGAAAGAGAAAATGGTTCTATAACTTATGGTGCTTTAGAGAAATCATCAAAAGGTATTCTTTTAATAGATGAAATTTCTGAAATCCCACTTGATACTCAATCTAAAATTTTAAGAGTTTTAATAGATCAAAAATTTAAAAGAATTAATGGTAGTCATGATGTTAATGTGGATGTAAGAATTATATGTTCATCCAGTAAAGATATAAAAAAAGAAATAGAAAATGGAAATTTTAGAGAGGATTTATATCATCGACTAAATGTATTCGAAATTAACATCGACCCATTAAAAAAAAGAGTTTCAGACATACCTTTATTAGTTAAATATTTCTCTGAAAAAATCTCA
The DNA here is from genome assembly GCF_047717815.1 of Candidatus Pelagibacter sp. Uisw_113. Classification (GTDB taxonomy): domain Bacteria; phylum Pseudomonadota; class Alphaproteobacteria; order Pelagibacterales; family Pelagibacteraceae; genus Pelagibacter. The sequence continues at coordinate 649,693 of NZ_CP159809.1, read as the reverse complement.
ACAAATTATAATCTAAAAAAATTAAGTATTGATACGAATAATAACTATCTACTTAATTATAATTGGCCAGGTAACGTTAGAGAGTTGAGAAATTTAATTGAGAGAATTGCAATACTTTTGCCTGATAGTGTTGATAAAATTTCAAATATTATTAAAGAATCTCTAAAAACACCTGATACTATGAATACATCATCAAAAAACTCTTTATCTACAACATTAAAAGAAGCTAGAGAAATTTTTGAAAAAGAGTATTTAACTACACAATTGAAAAAATTTAACGGTAATATATCAAAAACTGCTGACTTTATAGGAATGGAAAGATCTGCCTTACATAGAAAGCTCAAAGGTTTAGGGATTAAGGAATTAAACTAAATGAATATTATAATTTGTGGTGCAGGTAGAGTAGGTTTCACTATTTCAAAAATTTTAAGTGAACAAGGTCACTCGATAACTGTAATCGACCAATCAAGCGAAGATATACAAAAAATTGATGACGCACTTGATGTTAAGTCTATTGTTGGTAAAGGCACTTATCCCTTAATTTTAGAAAAAGCAAACGCAATGGATGCTGATATGATTATTGCAGTAACACGTAATGATGAAATTAACATGCTGATATGCCAAATAGCATTCTCAATATTTAACGTTCCAAAAAAAATAGCAAGGATCAGATCACAAGATTATTTAAATCCTAAATTCACAAAAGTTTATAATAAAGAAAATTTACCAATAGATGTTATTATCTCACCTGAAATCGAGATAGCAAAATCTCTTCAAAGAAAATTAGAGGCTCCCGGTTCACTAGATAATGTACCTTTTGCAAATAATAAAATTAGATTACTTGAAATTTTAATAGATACAAATTGTCCAATAAAAGACATAAAACTTAATGAGCTTACTAAAAAGTTTCCAAAATTAAACTCAAATATAATGGGTGTAATTAGAGATGAAAAATTTATTTTACTAAAAAAAACCGACGTGATGGTTAAAAATGACAAAGCTTACGTTGTAATTAATGCCTCACAAATGAATGAAACTTTAGCTGCCTTTGGTCATACTGAAAAGGTTTCTAATAAAATTTTAATTATTGGAGGTGGAAATATAGGGTTTAATCTAGCTAAAAGTTTAGAAGAAACTTTTGATTCTGCAAGAGTTAAAATAATTGAAAAGAATAAGGAAAGAGCTCAACTAATTGCGAGCCAATTAAATAATACAATTGTTATTAATGGCGATGCTCTTGATGAAGAAGTTTTGATTGAGGCAAATTTAGAAGAGGCTCAAACTGTCTTGGCACTTACAAATGATGACGAGGACAATTTAATGGTAAGTGTATTAGTTGAAAAATTTGCTAAAGATAATGATGATTTAAGTGATAAGCGAACTATGGCTTTAATTAACAAACCTAACTACTCACTTTTACAAACCTCTTTAAAAATTGATGATTTTATTGACCCTAGGATGAATACCGTATCCAGCATATTAAAACATATTCACAAGGGAACAATTGAAAATGCGTATAGTATCTTAAGTGGTGAATTTGAGATTATTGAAGCAGAAATTATTGAGACTTCAGAGTTGGTTAATAAAGAATTAAAAAATTCAAATTTACCTGATGAAATAAGAATTGGTGCAGTTTTAAGAGGTGATGAGGTTATCATCCCTAGATCAAATTTTGTATTTAAAAAGCAAGATATTGTTGTTCTTTTGGCTAAAAAAGATTTCTTACATATTGTAGAAAACATGTTTCGTATAAGCTCTATTTAATCTAATGAGATATTTTAAACTCATTTATTTGAGTGTTTTTTTTTTAATAGTTGCAATTTTAGCTTTTTTTAATATTACATATTCGTATTATCTAAACCTTTACCTAAATTTAAATACTTACATATATACATTCATAGTATCAATTTTTTTAGCAATATTATTTTATTACATAAAAAATAATGATGAAAAAAAAATAACAATATATGATAAGATATTAACAATTCTTCTTGGTTATTTTTTATTACCATTGGTAATATCAATACCTTTTTATTTTAGTATTTATAATTTAACTTTTGTTAATTCTTTCTTTGAGTCAATTTCTGGTTTTACATCAACTGGATTTACTATTTTTGAAAACATTAATCATATAGATCAAAGTTTAATATTATGGAGATCTGCATCACAGTGGGTAGGTGGTCTTTATTTCTTATTTTCTATAATATTATTGATTGATATTTTTGATCATAGTTTTAAAAAATCTTTAACTAATTTTTTATCATTTAATAAATCTGAAACTTTCAAGCAAGTTTTGAAAATATTCTTATTTTACTCATTAATTACAGTTTCAATTTTTATAATATTAAGTTTTTTTGATATCAGGTTGTTTAATTCTTTAAATTTGGCAATGACTATAATTTCATCAGGTGGTTTTTTACCATCAAATAATTTGTCTAATATCCTGATTAACAATTCTCAGGTTATAATTACATCAATTTTATTACTATCTTCTTTTTTTAGTATTTTTTTGATTTACAATCTTTTTTTTACAAAAAACCATAACCTGAATTTCTTTAATGAAGATATTCATTTGTTATTTTATTTCCTATTTTTATTGATTATCTTTTTTGTATTTCTAAATTTTGAAAATAATTTTAGTGAATTATTTTTATCTTTAACAAGCAGTATATCTAATGTTGGATTTTCTTTAAATAACCCTCCTAACAATTTATCTTTAATTTTTTTAATACTTGTTATTGTTGGTGGTTCTTTTTTTTCTACTAGTTCTGGTATTAGATTTTTAAAAATTTATTCTTTATTTAAATACTCAATCAATCAAATTCTTTCTTACAGCAGACCTAAGAATATTTATATAAACAAACACTTGTTTTCAAAAGATTCATTTAAATTAGATGAAATTTATAAATATTTTCTTTCTGTAATAGTTTTTATAATTTCTTTATTAATTTTAACTTTTTTATTAACTTTAAGTGGAATTGAATTTGAAAGTTCTTTTAAACTCTCAATTTTAACAATAATGAATACTGTAAATTCTTCAATGTTTGGTTTAAGTGATTTTAGCTTTTACAATCTACATTTTGTGACCAAATACTATCTAATTTTCTTTATGATTGTTGGTAGACTTGAGCTTTTAACTTTATTAATTATTTGTAAAAAATTTCTTTTTAAAAACTAAATTCGTACTATAAATACATTTGTATTAATTGCGCTCTTAGCTCAGCTGGATAGAGCATCGGTTTTCTAAACCGAGGGTCGGTGGTTCGAGTCCACCAGAGCGCACCACTACTATATATTACATTCAATTTTTAAACCGACACTACATATATGTAGAACCATTCTAATATGAACAATTTTACTTTGATCGTGTTTATATAATGATAGATATCTTACTTAATTCAAATATTTTTGAATTATTTGTTAACAAATAAATAAACTAAACAGAGGAATATAAATGTTTAAATACTCAAAACAATTATTTGCCATTTTAGCTGCTGCTTCTATGCTTTTTGTTGTCGCTTGCGACCAACAAGGTGGAAAACAGTCTAAAGGTAAATCAAAAACTCTTAAGAATACTCAAAGTAAAGGTTTCGTAAGATGCGGTGTATCTCAAGGTCTACCTGGATTTTCAAATGCTGATGCAGCTGGAAACTGGACTGGTGTTGATGTTGATGTATGTAGAGCAGTTGCTGCTGCGGTATTAGGTGATGCGAACAAAGTTAAGTTCACTCCACTAAGTGCTAAAGAAAGATTCACAGCTCTAACTTCTGGTGAGATCGATATCTTGTCAAGAAACACAACTTGGACACTTTCTAGAGATGCTGACATTGGTTTAACATTCGTTGGAGTTAACTTCTACGATGGCCAAGGTTTTATGGTAAGAAAAGATTCAGGAATTACTTCTGTTAATGATTTTACTAATGGAATTTCAGCATGTACTAACATTGGAACTACAACTGAACTAAACATGAGAGACTTCTTTAACTCAAAAGGAATTTCTTATGAACCAGTTGCTTTCGAAAAAGCTGATGAAGTTGTTGCAGCTTATGACTCGGGCAGATGTGATACTTACACAACTGACAAATCTGGTCTAGCAGCACAAAGAACAAAAATGACTAACCCTGATGATCACATGGTGTTACCAGAGACTATTTCTAAAGAGCCTCTAGGACCAGTAGTACGTCAAGGTGATGCAGTTTGGGAAGACATCGTAAGATGGTCTCTTAACGTAATGATCGAAGCTGAAGAATACGGTATTACTTCTTCAAATGCAGATTCTATGAAAACTTCTGACAACCCACAAATCAAAAGACTTGTTGGTTCTGAAGGTGAATTAGGCGCAGCATTTGGTTTAGATAACGATTGGAGCTTAAGAATTATCAAACAGGTTGGTAATTACGGAGAAAGCTACAAGAGAAATATCGCTGATACAGGTATTTTACCTGACAGAGGTCCAAACCAATTATGGACTAAAGGTGGAATATTATACGTACCACCAGCAAGATAATTATTATCTAATTAAACACATAAAGGGCTAGATTTATCTAGCCCTTTTTTTATAATATTCACAAAATGAAATTAAAAAAAATCCTACCTCAACTGTTAACAGTATTATTTATAATTTTAATATTTGGTTTCTTTACCATGAATGCTCAAGAGAACATGGATACAAGAGGTATCCAGTTTGGTTTTGGTTTTTTAAGTCAAGAAGCTTCATTTGATATACAGTTTTCTTTAATAGATTATGATGGTTCACACTCTTATGCTAGAGCTTACCTTGTTGGTCTTTTAAATACCCTGTTAGTTGCATTTATTGGAATTATTCTAGCTACACTGTTAGGTCTTGTTGTTGGTATTGCAAGATTATCGCCAAATTATTTGATTAGAAAAACTGCTTCTTTTTACATAGAATTTTTTAGAAATATTCCATTGCTATTACAGATTTTCTTTTGGTATTTTGCTGCACTTAGAGCACTGCCAATGCCTCAAGATGCTACATTATTATTAGGATCATCTTTTATGACTATAAAGGGTCTTTTTACACCAGCTCCGATTTGGACAAATTTTGATGTTTTTTTCATAACATTAATTGTTGCAATGATTTTAGTTTTCTTTTTTGTAAAATTTGCAAAAAAAAAACAAGAACAAGAAGGTAAACAGTTACCAGTATTAATTATCTCATTAGCTATTTTTATGGGTCTGCCACTTTTAACATTTTTAGTAGGTGGTGTTGATTTATCCTTTAGTTTTCCAGAATTAAGAAAAATGTCTCAATCTTCTTATACATTTGATGGAGGTATGGGTATTCCACCTGAACTAATTGCATTAACTTTAGCATTAACTCTTTATACAGCAACATTTATTGCAGAAAATGTTAGGGCAGGTATTCAAGGTATTGGTAAAGGACAAAAAGAAGCTGCTGCATCAATTGGCTTAACACCAAGCCAAGTTTTGAAATTAGTAATTATGCCTCAAGCATTAAGAATAATTATACCGCCAACAACTAATCAGTATTTGAATCTAACTAAAAATTCTTCTTTAGCTGCTGCTATTGCATACCCAGATTTAGTGTTGGTTTTTGCTGGAACTGCTATGATGCAAACAGGAAAAGCAATTGAAATTGTTGGTATTACAATGGCTACATATTTAACTATTAGTATTGCAATTTCATTATTAATGAATTGGTATAACCAAAAAATAGCGATTAAGGAAAAATAATGAGTTCAGATAATTTTAATTTGTTAAAATCTAAATACCAAAAAAACAGAAATTTTTCTCTAATTTTAGGGACTTTATTTTTTTTCTTAGGTATTTTTGATTTCTGTTTAAATAATTTTTTAGGTACTAATATTACCTCTTTTTTACCTAGGTTTATCAACTTTTTTACTCCTTTAATCTTTGGTGTAATTGGGCTTCATTTTGTTAGAATTGAATTTTCGGGTATTAAAATCCTAGATAGTCTTAATAAAAATATTAATCCAAGTAATTTCAATGCTGCTTTAAGTTTGTGTATTATTTTTCTTATAATATTTGCACTTCCTCCATTGTTAAATTGGTTCATTTTTGATGCTAATATTTCTGGTGATACCAAAGAAGCGTGTACAGGTGGCGGTGCTTGTTGGGTTTATATTAAAGTTTGGTTCAATAGATTTATATATGGAATGTATCCTAATGCCGAACAATGGAGAATTAATGTAACATTTATTGCTGTATTAGCCTTCATGGCAGCTGGATTCTATACACCTGCTAAATTTAGAAATTATCTTTCTCTTTACTACACACTTATACTCCCAATTATTTCTTTTATTTTAATCTACTATTTGATTTCCGGAGGTTCTTTTGGACTTGAATGGGTTGAAACAGGTGCTTGGGGCGGTTTATCTTTAACTTTTATTGTTGCATTCTTCTCTTTAATTTTTTGCTTTCCAATAGGCATGATGTTGGCACTAGGAAGAAGATCTGATTTACCTATTGTTAAATATTCATCTCTTTCGTTCATAGAATTTTGGAGAGGCGTTCCTTTAATTACGGTTTTATTTATGTCAGCAGTTATGTTTCCAATGTTTTTACCTGATGGAACTTATGTTGATAAACTAATTAGAGTAGTTGTAGCAATCACTTTATTTGAAGCTGCGTATACAGCAGAAGTTATAAGAGGAGGGTTACAAGCGCTTCCTAGAGGTCAATATGATGCGGCCAAGTCACTTGGTATGGGTTATTGGAAACTTCATATCTTTGTTATTCTTCCACAAGCTTTAAAGTTAGTAATACCAGGTATTGCTAATACATTCTTAGCACTTGTAAAAGACACGCCATTAATTTTTGTTGTAGGTCTTTTAGAGGTAGTTGGTATGTTAAATTTAGCTAAAACAAATCCAAAATGGCTAGGATTTTCAATGGAAGGATATGTATTTGCTGGAATAATATTCTGGATTATTTGTTATAGTATGAGTAAATATAGTCAAAAATTAGAATTAAAGTATAAAACAGATAGATAAATTATGTCGGATTCAATTATTCAAATTCAAAATGTAAACAAGTGGTTTGGAGACTTTCAAGTATTAAAAGAAATTAATCTTGAAGTTAAACCTAAAGAAAAAATTGTTGTTTGTGGACCATCTGGATCTGGTAAATCTACGCTAATTAGATGTATTAATAGATTAGAAGAACATCAAAAAGGATCAATCATTGTTGATGGTACTGAAATTTCAGAAGATACAAAAAATATAGAACAAGTTAGAGCTGAGGTTGGTATGGTTTTCCAACAATTTAATTTATTCCCACATTTATCTATTTTAGATAATTGTACGTTAGCTCCTATCTGGGTTAAAAAAATGTCTAAAAAAGAAGCAGAAAAATTAGCATTAGAACACCTTGAAAGAGTACAAATTTTAGATCAAGCTCAAAAATTCCCAGGTCAATTATCAGGTGGACAGCAACAAAGGGTAGCTATTGCAAGAGCACTTTGTATGGAACCTAAAATTATGTTATTTGATGAGCCTACATCAGCATTAGATCCTGAAATGATTAAAGAGGTGCTAGATGTTATGGTTAATTTAGCGAAACAAGGTATGACAATGATCGTTGTAACTCATGAGATGGGCTTTGCTAAAGAGGTAGCTGACCAAATGATTTTTATGGACGAGGGCATGATTGTGGAAAAAGCCACAACTAAAGACTTTTTTGCTAACCCCAAAAATGATCGCACTAAACTTTTCTTAAGCCAAATTTTATAAGCTTCAATTAGCTATATTGCCCAACACTTATATTTTTAAGATATATTTATAATATCTTGACACAATTTATATTTTTGTACCTAATTTTTTAAAATAAAAAAATTTTTCTGTTGCGATAACATCTAAAAATTAGTTCAATAGGTTTTTTAAAACTAACTTTAAGAGGGGTCTTAATGGAAGATAATTTCAATAAACATTTAGGTAACAAATTAAAATTAAGAAGATTAGCTTTAGGTCTTACACAAACAAAAGTAGCAAAAGCAATTAATGTTACATTTCAACAAATTCAAAAATATGAAAAAGGAACTAATGGGGTTAGTTCAATAAGACTTCTTCAGTTAGCAAATTATTTAAAAGTTCCAGTAAATTATTTTTTTGAAGATTTTTCAGAATATTTAATAAACCTGGAAAGATCTCAAGAAGGTCATTTGAATGTAAATTATAATTTTTTAGTTAAATTATATTCTGAGCTTAATAATGATCAAAAACTAAAGTTTAGTAAATCTTTACAAGTTTCAAACATTGGAATTTCAAAAGTAGGCTAATATAAAAATTTGTTTAAGACCCTAATTTAGTCCCATCACTTATAAAATTCATTTATAATATAATCTCTGCCACTCACATATAAATTTAAGCAAAAATAATCTTAATAAAGTTTTTATCAAAAATTTTGAGGGTAAGGTTTTGGCTCCTCGGGTAGGACTCGAACCTACGACCAATTGATTAACAGTCAACTGCTCTACCAACTGAGCTACCGAGGAATATCAAAATCACAATCTACTTTTTTTTTAAAGTAAAACAAGATTTTTTTTGGAGGCAACGCCCAGAATCGAACTGGGATACAAGGATTTGCAATCCTCTGCGTAACCATTCCGCCACGTTGCCCTCACATCTCATAATAAATCAAATAGCGAACCTTTTTATATAAAATATTAATAATTAGTCTACCAAATAAGCTACTAAATTGATTATTGTTAATTGATATTATTAAATTATAAACTTATGAATACCTTATGAGTAATGATAAATACATACATTCCGATGTTGAAGATAAGATTTACTCTTATTGGGAAAAAAATAATTTATTTAAACCCACAACCAATAAAAAGAAATTTTCAGTAGTTATACCACCACCAAATGTAACGGGCAGTTTACATATGGGCCATGCTTTAAATAATTCAATTCAAGACCTTTTGGTGAGATACCACCGCATGAATAATTATGAAACACTATGGCAACCAGGAACAGACCATGCGGGCATTGCCACACAGGCTTTAGTAGAGAAAAAATTAACCACTGAAGGTATTAATAAAAATGAAATTGGAAGAGAAAAGTTTATAGAGAAAGTTTGGGAATGGAAGGAAGAGCATGGTGATATCATTTTAAATCAGCTTAAAAAATTGGGCTGTTCTTGTGATTGGTCGAGAAATGCTTTTACAATGGATGAAAACCTTTCAAAATCAGTTTTAAAGGTTTTTGTAGAACTTCACAAAAAAGGTTTAATTTACAAAGATAAAAAACTAGTCAACTGGGATACAGTTTTAAAAACTGCAATATCTGATTTAGAGGTGGATCAAAGAGAAGTTAATTCTAAGATTTACTATATTCAATACCCTATAGAAGGTTCTAGTGATTTTATAACTATAGCTACAACTAGACCTGAAACTATGTTGGGTGACACAGCAATTGCTGTAAATCCAAAAGATGATCGATTTAAACATTTGGTTGGTAAATTTGTAACAGTTCCAATTGTTGGAAGAAAAATAAAAATTATTGAAGATGAGTATGCTGATCCAGAAATGGGAACTGGTGCTTTAAAGATAACACCAGCCCATGATTTTAATGACTATGAAGTGGGACAAAGAAATAATTTAGAAATCATAAATATCTTTACTGAAGGTGGCAAAGTAAACGAAAATGCTCCTAAAGAATATATTGGACTTGATAGATTTGAAGCTAGAAAAAGAATTTTAAAAGAACTTAAAGAAAAAGAGTTTTTTGTTAAGGAAGAAAATATAAAAAATAAAGTTCCTTATGGGGATAGATCTAATTCAATAATAGAACCTTTTTTAACAGAACAATGGTTTGTTGATGCAAAAAAATTATCAGTCAAAGCTAAAGATATAGTCAACTCAAAAAAAACTAATTTTTTTCCTGCTAATTGGTCAAAAACCTATTTTCAATGGATGAATAATATTGAACCTTGGTGTATCTCGAGACAGCTTTGGTGGGGCCATCAAATACCAGCTTGGTATGGTCCAGATAAAAAGATCTTTGTTGCAATAAATGAAGATGAAGCAAAAGCTGAAGCTAAAAATTTTTACAATAAAGAGGTAGATTTAATTCGCGACCCAGATGTATTAGATACTTGGTTTTCATCAGGTCTATGGCCTTTTGCTACATTAGGTTGGCCTGATAATAAAGAATATGTTGAAAAATTTTATCCAACATCAGTACTTGTTACAGGATTTGACATTATATTTTTTTGGGTTGCGCGTATGATTATGTTTGGAATGGAGTTTCTAGACAAAGAACCTTTTAAAGATATTTATGTTCACGCACTTGTTAAAGATGAGAAGGGACAAAAAATGTCTAAATCTAAGGGAAACGTAATTAACCCTTTAGATTTAATTGAAAAATATAGTGCAGATGCTTTAAGATTTACTTTACTGTCCATGGCATCACCTGGAACAGATGTAAAACTTTCTGAAGATAGAGTTAAGGGATATAGAAATTTTTTAAATAAATTATGGAATGCAAACAATTTTTTAATTACCAATAATTGTGATTTTTCTAAAATTGAAGAAAAACCAAATTTAGCAATTAATATTAACAAATGGATTTATTCTGAACTAATAGAAACTAAAAATAAAATTGAAAAAAACTTGAAAGATTACAGGTTTGATGAAGCTGCAAAAAATGCTTATCAATTTACTTGGCACTCTTATTGTGATTGGTATTTAGAGCTTTCTAAAACAATATTATTTTCAGAAGATGAAAAAGCAAAAGATGAAGTAAGACAAGTATCAGCTTATATATTTAAGCAAATATTAATATTATTACATCCATTTATTCCATTTGTTACTGAAGAAATTTGGCTAAATAATAAATTTGATAACTCAGGTAAAGATTTTCTAATGTTAGCTAATTGGCCCTCTGGGGAACTTGAAAGAGACACGTCCACAAATCAAGTTGAAAAAATTATCAGTATAGTCTCAGAATTAAGATCATTTAAAAATGAATTAAGTGTAAGTCCAGGGTCATTTATAGATATTTCAATAGAGACTGTTAGTAAAAAAGAACAATCATTTTTTACTGAAAATGAGATTATTCTAAAAAAACTTGCTCGTATCAAAAATTTACATAATAAAGATTTAGATAAACCAGCTGCTACATTGATGGTTTCTGGGGATCTATTTAAAGTTTATTTTGATGAAGATGTTGATTTAGAATTGATTAAGGAAAACTTAACTACTCGACAAAATAAATACAAAGAAGAAATGAATAAAATATCAGTAAGATTAGCTAATAAAAGCTTTGTTGATAGAGCGCCAAAAGATATTGTTGATCAGGAAAAAACTAATTATAATAATTTAAAAAATGATGTTGAGAGAATATCAATAACTATAAAGGGTATATAATGGCAAGATTTAACAAAAAAAAATTACCAAGCAGACATACTTCATTAGGTGCTGATAGAGCTCCACATAGATCTTTTTATTATGCGATGGGTGAAACGGAAAAAGATGTAGCAAAACCATTTGTGGGTGTTGTTTCAACTTGGAATGAAGCTGCCCCTTGTAATATTGCTTTAATGAGACAAGCTCAATCTGTTAAAAAAGGTGTTAGAGCTTCAGGTGGAACTCCTAGAGAATTTTGCACAATAACTGTAACTGACGGTATTGCCATGGGCCATGAAGGAATGAAGTCATCTTTAATTTCTCGTGAAGTAATTGCCGACTCAACTGAACTAACTGTACGTGGTCATTGTTATGATGCACTAGTTGGTATTGCTGGTTGTGATAAATCTTTACCTGCTTTAATGATGGCAATGGTTAGATTAAATGTACCAAGTGTTTTTATTTATGGTGGTTCAATACTTCCAGGTCAATACAAGGGTAAAGATGTAACTGTTGTTGATGTTTTTGAAGCAGTTGGAAAACACTCAGCTGGAAAAATGTCTGCTAAAGAATTAAGAAAATTAGAACTTGTTGCATGTCCAAGTGCTGGTGCGTGTGGTGGGCAATTTACTGCAAATACTATGGCGTGTGTTTCTGAAGCTATTGGTTTAGCTTTACCTTATTCAGCTGGAACACCTGCTCCATACGAAGAAAGAGATAAATATGCATTATTGAGTGGAAAGACTGTAATGAATTTATTAGAAAAAAATATTCGTCCAAGAGATATTGTTACCAAAAAATCTTTAGAAAATGCTGCAACAATAGTTGCGGCTACTGGTGGATCAACGAATGCTGCGTTACACTTACCAGCTATAGCTAATGAAATTGGAATTAAGTTTGATTTAATGGATGTAGCTAAAATTTTTAAAAAAACTCCATACCTTGCTGACTTAAAACCAGGTGGAAAATATGTTGCAAAAGATATGTGGTTAGCTGGTGGAGTTCCCATGTTATTAAAAACTCTTTTTGATGGTGGTTTCATTCACGGTGACTGTATGACGGTTACTGGAAAGACGATGAAACAAAATTTAAAAAATATTAAATTTAATCCTAAGCAAAAAGTTTTAAGAGCTTATGACAATCCTTTATCACCAGATGGTGGTGTTGTGGGTCTTAAAGGTAATTTAGCTCCTGATGGCGGAATAGTTAAAATTGCCGGTTTAAAGAAATTACAATTTACTGGTAAAGCTAGATGCTTTGATAATGAAGAAGCTGCAATGGCTTGTGTACAAAAGAAAAAATATAAAGAAGGCGATGTAATTATTATTCGTTACGAAGGTCCAGTTGGTGGACCTGGTATGAGAGAAATGCTTTCAACAACAGGTGCTATTTATGGACAAGGTATGGGTGAGAAGGTTGCTTTAATTACTGATGGAAGGTTTTCTGGTGCTACTAGAGGTTTTTGTGTGGGTCATGTTGGCCCTGAGGCGGCCTTAGGAGGCCCTTTAGCTCTTTTACGCAATGGTGATGTAATTGATATAGATGCAAAAAAAGGAACCATTAACGTTAGATTAACTAAATCACAATTAGCCACAAGACATAAGAAGTGGAAAACAAAAAAATCAAGCTTTGGATCTGGTACTATTTGGAAATATGCTCAAACAGTAGGTCCTGCTTATTTAGGAGCACCGACACATCCAGGTAAAAGAAAAGAAGTAAAAGTTTACGCTGATATTTAATGAAAATTAGACCCGTTATTTTATGTGGCGGAGCAGGAACAAGACTTTGGCCTAATTCTAAAAATCATCAAGCGAAGCAATTTATTGATTTTGGTAATTGGACTTTATTAGGAAAAACTTTTGATAGAGTTAAAACTTCAACTTTTGATGCACCTATCATAAGTACAAATCTTAAATATCTAAAAGAAGTAAAAAAACATCTTAAGAAACATAAGATAAATAAATATAAAATTGTTTTAGAGCCCGCAAAAAGAAATACAGCACCAGCAATTCTTGCATCAGCACTAATTAAAGACATTCCAAATGAGCAACCTTTGATGTTTTTTGCAGCAGATCATTTAATTGAAAAAGCAAGCATTTTTAATAAAGCTATAAATAAAAATAAAGCCAATTTAACTGACCATAATATATTCATCTTTGGTATTAAACCGACATCTCCATCAAGCGAATATGGTTATTTTTTAACAAAAAAAGTTAATGGAAATATTAATAAAGTAACTAAATTTATTGAAAAACCAAAAGAAGCTAAAGCCAAACAAGTTATTAAAAAAAAAGGTTATTGGAATTCTGGTATGTTTTTTTTAAGAAAAGACTCAATAATAAATAACTTTAAAAAGTATCAACCTACAATATATAAAAATTGTGTTAGTGCCGTTTTAAAAGCTAAACTTAAAGATAACACTTATTACCTAAATAAAACATCCTTTGAAAAAGCTACTGCTAAATCTTTTGATTATGCAATTTTAGAAAGAACTAAACATATTAATGCAATTAAATTAGATATCCCTTGGTCAGATCTTGGCAGCTGGAAAGAGATCTTAAAAATGTATGACAAAAACAAGAACAAGTATTACAAGAAAAAAAATGTTTATTACCGACCTTGGGGTAGGTACGTTAATTTGTTTGAAGGCAAAGGTTTTTTAATTAAAGAATTATTTGTAAAACCTAAAGGTATCTTAAGTTTACAAAAACATCATCACAGATCAGAACATTGGCTAGTAACTCAAGGAACGCCTAAAATTACACTTAATAAAGATAACTTTTCTAAAAAACAAAACGATCATATATTCATTCCATTAGAAGCAGTTCATAGAATTCAAAATCCTGGTAATAAACCTGTTAAGATTATTGAAGCTCAAGTAGGCTCAATTTTAAAAGAGAGTGATATTGTTAGGTATCAAGACGTATACGGCAGAGTAAAATAGATTTTAAGGTTTTTCAGAAATTTTTAATGGCAGATCTAATGTTACATCAAATCTTTCTTTTTTTGTCACATCATCGACTTGTTTAGCTTTTTTTTCTAAACACCATTTTTCATAAATTTTACAAAATGTGAATATCCCATTGTATCTATCAATCATTCTTACATTATCTAATTCATCTTTTATCAAAAATTTAATATCATATAATTCCTTAATATTAACTTCTGTTAAAATTTCTCTTGAGTCTGGATTGTAATATCCAGAACCATCTTCACAGGGGGTTTCTAAAACTTCATCTATATATTTTTGAAAAACTTTTCCTCTGATAAAGTTTTCATCAAAGTCTTGAGAGTTAATAGTTTCATAAATTAATCTTCTTAAAGGAGGCTTGTTCATCTCAAACCACATTATAAGTAATTCGTAATAAATTAATTCATACAATCTTATATGCATGGGTTTGCCCTTAACTATTCTTGACCAATTAAGATATCTTCTTATATCTATATTTCTTTCAATACTTTTCATGACAAGTATTTTTTATTAACCTCCTTTAATTATAGTGTAACCACATCTTTTGCATTCAAGAGTTGTAACTCTATCTGTTGGTCCAAAACCAAACTCAATATTTAACGTTTTGTAGTCATGTATGCCCATAAAACAGAGTATTTTTATCATTTTCAAAAACATAATTTTGACACTTTAAATTGTTAAATTTATTTTTTGATGGTCAGCTGATAGCTGAAATAATTGCGGTGATTAGAGAAATTATTATACCGCAGAATTAGATAAAGTTCTACAAGTGTTCAGCTATTTTAAACTTATTTAATTAAGTAGAGATCTTTTTAAACTTTTTTTAAAAATAAATATGGCCGTATTAAATAATAATACGACCACATAATTAATATTTAAAACCAATTATTTGGAATAATGATGTAGTGAATTGCAAGTACAATTGCAACTGACACCGTCAATCCTATAGTCATTTTAAGAAAGTCTTTACCAATCAAAGGAAAGACATATTTAAACTTATAGTCTTTATTCATTGTAGATATTGCAAGCTCTCTACCACACAACAAACCAACAAATACCCATGTTGTTGACATTGGTAAATCATTAAGTTCTTTAAAGTAGTAAAGAACAGCAGCATAAATAACATTAATTATTGTTGCTGATCTTGCGTATCTAGTTCCAGTTTTATCTAAAACAACTTTTTGAATTGTTCCTCCGTTTATGTAGAAGATATAAAAAAGAAGAGCTGTAAAGTATGCAAGAACAATTAATAATAAATTTACATCTATTTGTCTTGGAAGATATACGGCTATATTAGCTACGTCGTGAGATAACCAAACCCACCATAACCAAGCAGAAGTTACCCATACAGAGTTTCTCCAAAAACCTATCCATTTATCTTCAACTTCATCAAATTTCTCATTGATAAATTTAGATACTACTATCCAACAAATGTATGCTGCAACAGCTGCTAAGCCATATCCTACAACACTCTTCATAAGCATCTTTTCAAGAACTACAGTTGATGCAAATGCTGACAGTACTAAAAAAGTAGTTGAAACAGGTATACCTATTCTTGTTAATACTAAAAGTATTCCAGGAGCCACAGCATGATACCACTGTATTTCTTGGAAAGGAATTCTAGTTAATCTTCCATAAGATATATCACCAGCATTACTGTACCAGCCCCACGTGATTGCAAGTATCATCACAAATGAAGCAGCGCTTGCAAGCGTATACCATTTAAACCATTTTTGTTTTGACGCTATAAATGTTCCAAGCGTTTGAATTGAATCATTTGCTATAACGCTATATCCCGCTAAAGCAAAGCCGATGATCGTATATATTGTTGTCATTTCCATCTTATTTTTCCTATTTTTTATTTATCTTTATTGTTTTCCATTTCGAATGATTCTTATTCTTGAGGTCGATTTAATAGAGAAGAGAAATTTTATCTATAGGTAAATTTATTAATATTTTTTGTCGAGAGGTGATTCATCGATCATTATATTATTCAAAGTTGAAGTCTATACAGAGAATTCAACTAAATATTTTTAAGGAGGGTTGATTCACTCTGAATACATTATTGAAAAATTATGTCTACTTTAAAAGTAATTTTTTTATTAAGATTACGGCAATCAATGCACCAATTAATTCTGCAATTATATAAGTAGGTGTATTGAGATAATTAATACCAGTAAATGATTCTGTAAAAGTCCTTGCTATTGCTACAGCTGGATTTGCAAAAGATGTTGAAGAAGTAAACCAATAACCAGCAGTAATATAAGTTGCAACACAAGCTGCAATTGTTGTTTTACCATCTTTTAAAGTTGCAAAAATAATAAATATCAGACCAAAAGTAGCTACAATTTCTGCTAGAAATATATGAAAGCCATCTCTACTTTTTGTAGATAATTCAATTATATTATGTTCAAAAAATACATTAGCCAACATTACACCTAATAAGCAGCCCAATATTTGAGCTGGAATGTATGTGATTAAAAGTTTTCCTTTAATTTTTTTGGTTAAATACATTGCTAAACTTACAAAAGGATTAAAGTGAGCGCCTGAAATTTCTGCAAAAGCCGTTATTAAGACAAATAACCCAGCTCCAGTTGCAAGCGTATTTGCAGTAAGTCTTAAAGCATTATCATTTGTTAGATTTTCAGCCATTATTCCAGAGCCAACAATAATCATTACTAAAAAACAACTACCTATAAATTCACCAATGAAAATTCTATTTTTCATAATCTAATAATGATTAAATTATAATTTTATAAATGCCAATTAAGAATAATGGTATTTGCAAACCAAAATTAGTTAATATTGCTTTATCTTTTGATATAAATCCAGCTATCGTCCAACCAATAACTCCAAGACCATGGAAGTAGATGTTAATAGGGTAGATATTTAAATTAGTTAATAATATTCCAGTTAATACTAAAGCAGTACTGATCCATTTAAGGTATTTTTTAATAAACATAGTGTCCTCTATATGTAAGTTTTATTACTAATTTATTACAATTATAGAGGAAACTAAAATCTTAATTTATAAAATCCCTTAAATTAACAACCTTTAAATGAAGCAGACATATTTCTAATTAGATCAAAATATAAATCTTTTCCTGGGTTTAAAGTAGCTCCAAGTGGATCTACAACACCAGTTTTAATATTCATATCTTTAGCAACTACCTTTATTATATCAGGATTAAATTGAGGTTCTGAGAAAATACATTTTACTTTATCATGTTCAATTATTTCTCTAATTTCTGATAATTGTTCTGCACCAGGCATTACGTCAGTATTAACTGTAAAAGCACCCAATATTTTTACATTAAATCTTTTTTCAAAATATTGATATGCATCATGGAAAACAATAGATGATGTACTTTCATTTAATTCAGTCATCACATCCATAGTAAGTTTATCTATATCTTTAAGTGCCTTATCTAAGTTACTTTTGTAAGTAGATACATTTTTTGAATCATTTTCAATTAAATGCTCAGTCATTTCCTTTAAAATAACTTTTGCATTGATAGGATCTAACCAAACGTGGGGATCGTATTCACCGTGCCCATGTCCTTCATGGTCATCATGATCATCTTCTTTTTTAGCGTGATCGTCATGGTCGTCATGATCATCTTCTTTTTTAGCGTGATCGTCATGGTCGTCATGATCATCTTCTTTTTTAGCGTGATCGTCATGATCATGCTCATCAAAAATATTTCTTTCTCTAAACTTTAATACATTCAAACCTTTAATTTCAATTAATTCAATTTTCTCAGCTTTTTTTGCAATTGAATTTAATGGTTTTTCTAAAAAACTTTCTAAATCTTCACCTATCCAAAAGATAAGATCTGCATTTTGCAACATTTTTGCATGAGATGGTTTCATAGAAAATCCATGTGGTGAGTTAAAACCATCTACAATTAAATCTGGTTTTCCAACTCCATCCATAAGATAACTCGCTAATGAATGAATAGGTTTAATTGATGTAACTACTTTTATTTCAGCATTAGCTGGTGTAAAGATCGTTAATAATGATAAAATTGATAGAATAAATGATATTTTTTTTAGTTTTTTCATAATTTAATTATTTTAATGGTTGTTATAATATAACAGTATGTAATAATATAACATTTAAATGTCAATAGATAAATGAATTCAGATAATAATATATTAGTTAAATTAAATAATGCAGGTTTTCGCCAAAATAATAAATGGCTAGTAGAAGATGTGTCTCTACAAGTTGAGAAGGGTAAAATTGTAACTCTCATTGGTCCCAATGGTTCAGGAAAAAGTACAACTGCCAAAATTGCATTAGGTATTTATAAAAATATTGAAGGAAGTATTGAAAAAAATACTAATAAAATTGGATATGTTCCTCAAAAAATTTCAATAGATTGGACATTACCACTCAGAGTTAAAGACTTTATGGTTTTAACTGAAAATATTAAGGATGATCAGATTAATGAAGCTTTATCATTAACTGGAGTAATGCATCTTAAAAATAAAAATTTAGGTAATTTATCTGGAGGGGAGTTTCAAAGAGTTTTGCTTGCTAGAGCTATTTCAAAAAAACCAGAACTGTTAGTACTTGATGAACCAGTTCAAGGTGTCGATTATACTGGTGAGATAGCGTTGTATGCATTAATTAAAAAAATATCAGATACTTTAAATTGTGGAATTTTATTGATTTCACATGACTTACATACGGTAATGACTGCAACAGACCATGTTGTCTGTTTAAACGGCCATGTTTGTTGTTCAGGTTCACCTATTGATGTTGCAAAAAATAGTGAATATAAAACCTTATTTGGAGAACAAGCATCTCAGATCCTTTCAGTTTATGAGCATAAACATGATCACGAGCATTCTGATGAAGGCAGGATAAAAAAAAATTAAATGTTTGATGATTTTTTTGTAAGAGCATTGGTGGCTGGAATTGGAATTGCCTTAGTTGCAGGACCACTTGGATGTTTTGTTGTTTGGAGAAGATTATCTTATTTTGGTGATACACTTTCTCATTCAGCATTACTGGGTGTTACAATGGCATATACATTTGATCTAAATATTGCTCTTTCAGTATTTTTGATTTCATCAGTAATAGCCTTAATATTAATACAGCTTCAAAAAAAAACTAATTTACCTGGTGATGCTTTACTTGGTCTTTTAGCTCACTCTTCATTAGCTGTTGGATTGGTAGTAATTGGTTTTTTAACTTTTATAAGATTTGATATCATGGGACTATTATTTGGAGATATATTGGCTGTAACAACTAATGATATATTTGTTGTATGGGGTGGTGGTACTATAATTTTAGTTATACTTAAATTAATTTGGAAACCTTTATTTGCATCTACTGTTAATTATGAATTAGCTGAAGCTGAAGGTTTGAATCCAGATAGATCAAAAGCTATATTTACAATTTTACTAGCTGCCGTTATTGCCATATCAATTAAAATGGTAGGTTTGTTATTAATTACTGGAATGTTGATTATCCCTGCTGCAATGGCTAGAAATATGTCAGACAGTCCACAAAAAATGGTAATTTACTCGGTTATAGGAGGATTATTGTCTGTAATTTTGGGATTATTTTCTTCATTAGAGTTTAATACTTCTTCGGGACCCTCAATAATTGTAGCGTCTTTGATCTTATTTATTTTATCTTTACTAAATATAAAACAGTCGATTAAATTGAAAAACTAATGAGTTATTGTTAAACTTTTGATTATGCATAAAGAAATCAATCTATCAAAAAATCAACAAATTATTTTTGATTTTATAGAAAAAGCTAAAGAACCACTTAAGGCTTATTCTATTTTATTTAATGTTCAAAAAAAGGGAATTAAAGCTCCATTACAAGTTTACAGGGCATTAGATAAGCTGATCGAAATAGGAAAAATACATAAAGTAGAAAGTCGAAATGCTTTTATAGCTTGTAAAAGTTCAAGTTGTGAAATTTCACAAGCAACGGCTTTTTCAATATGTAATAAGTGTGAAAATGTTTCTGAAATTAATAATCCAAAACTTTCAAAATATTTAACTAATTTTGAAGACGATACTGGAATGCAATATAATAAATATAATTTAGAGTTTTTTGGTTTATGCAAAAAATGTAAAGCAAAATAAATGAGTACAGTATCCTTAACATTAAATGAAATTTTAGAATTGGCTAAAAAAACATTATTAGCTAATGGTTGTGATGAGGAAAATGCTAGTATTTTAGCAGATACTATTATGAGAGCTGAAAGAGATGGTTCTGTTTCTCATGGTTTGTTTAGATTACCTGCTTATGTGGCTGGCTTAAAAAGTAAAAAAATTAATGGTAAAGCAAGACCTCAATTAGAAAATGTTGCTCCAAGTATTATTAAAGTATTAGGTAACAATGCAGTTGCTCCAATGGTTTTAAGTTTAGGATTACCTGCTGTTATTGATTTAGCAAAAAAAAATGGTGTAGCAGTTCTAGCTATAAAAAATTCACATCACATGGCAGCACTTTGGCCTGAAACTGAAGCTATTGCAGAAGCTGGTCTTGTTGGTATTGCTTGTACATCTTACAAGCCAGCCGTTGCACCAGCGGGTGCTACGAAACCTTTATATGGCACAAATCCAATTTCTTTTGCTTGGCCTAGACCTGGTAAAACTCCAGTTGTCTACGATATGGCAACTGCTTCAATGGCAATGGGTGAAGTTCAGATTGCAAAAAGAGAAGGGCATAAAGTTCCTCTTGGAACAGGTTTAACTAAAGAAGGTAAAGAAACAACTGATCCTGGAGAAATTGCAGATGGTGGAGTTATACTTCCTTTTGGTGGCTATAAAGGATCTAGTATAGCAATGATGGTTGAATTATTAGCTGGCGCATTAATTGGTGAAAATTTTAGTTTTGAAACTGCTGCTAAAGATAATAATGATGGCGGTCCTCCAAGTGGTGGTGAATTTATTATAGCAATCTCACCTGAGAAAATTTCTGGCAAAGGTTGGGATAAGCACGCTGATGAGTTTTTTAGTAAAATGTCAGCTATGGATGGCGTTAGACTTCCAGGTGAAAGAAGACATAAAAATAGACTAGATAAAGGACCAAGAAATATTAATGAAGAACTTGTTAATAAAATTAAATCTTTAAGTTAATTCAATTTCAATAGGTGTGTGATCTGAGGGTTTTTCTTTTCCTCTAGGGTCTTTATTAATATTAACATTTTTTACTATATTTAATAAAGAATTTGATACTAAGAAGTGATCAATTCTTAATCCATTATTTTTCTGCCAAGCACCTCTCATATAATCCCAATAAGTATAACCTTCTGTTTCACCATGAATGTGACGGTAAGCATCATGAAAACCTAGATTAATCATTTCTCTAAATTTTTTTCTTATCTCAAGTCTGTATAAGGCGTCATCTTCAAAACCTTTAATATTATAAGCATCTTCTTCTGAAGGAAGAATATTAAAATCACCAGCTAAAATTATATTTTCATTTTTCTTTGAAAGAGTTTTTAGTTGTTTAATCAAGGTATCCAACCATTCTTTTTTATAAGTATATTTATCAGTATCTACAGGATTACCGTTTGGAGTGTAAATATTAATCAGTTGAATATTTTTTTTCTTATGTTTTAATTCTGCTGAAATAATTCTTGATTGTTTCAATTTGTCTTTAATCAAATCTAATCTGACATTTTCTAGTTTATGTTTAGATATGATTGCAACACCATTATAACTTTTTTGTCCAAATACATGACTTTCATAATCTAATGCTGAAAAATCATCATAGGGAAAAGTTTCATCTTGAGTTTTAATCTCTTGCATCATGACAACATCAGGAGAAAATTTTTGAAGGTATTCTTTAATATTTTCAATTCTTGCTCTAACTGAATTAACATTCCAAGATGTGATAATCATTAAATAGAGAATGAAACACCACAACCGCAAGAAGATTTGCTTTGTGGGTTAGAGATTTTAAATTGATCACCAATTAGTTCTGATACAAAGTCTACTTCTGAACCTTTTAATAAGTCTGCTGAAGTTTTATCAATGAGAATATTTTCATGTTTTAAGTCGTCTGCTTCTAATTTTTTGTCAAAAGTAAACTCATATTGAAAACCTGAGCAACCACCACCTTTAATAGCGATTCTAAAAAATGACCCTGGATCTTTTTGAGACAACAAATTATTAATCTGTTTTATAGCTTTATCTGTAAATTTAATTTCTTTAATCATATAACAACACTGATATTACTAATATAATATCAATTTATTAAATTTAAAGTATGAATAATTACTCAAATTTAGCTCTATCTAAAAGTAAAGGTCGTATTTTTAAAGAAGCCAATTCACTTTATAGAACACCATTTCAAAGAGATAGAGATAGGATTATTCACAGTGCCTCATTCAGAAGGCTAAAGCATAAAACACAAGTTTTTGTTAATACAGAAGGGGATCACTTTAGAACTAGAATTACCCATTCAATTGAAGTTGCACAAATTGCAAGATCAATAGCTAAACATTTAGGTTTAAACGATGATCTGGCTGAAACTTTAAGTTTGGCTCATGATTTGGGACACACACCGTTTGGACATGCTGGAGAAGATGCCCTTAATGAATGCATGGTTAACTTCGGAGGTTTTGATCATAATCTTCAAACTTTAAGAATAATTATGTTTCTTGAGCATAAATACCTTAAATTTAAAGGTCTAAACTTAACATTAGAAACTTTAGATGGATTATTAAAGCACAATGGCCCAATTGAAGATCTTTCTACAGTTAATAGGCTGATTGGATTGAAAAGTTTTAAGAATAAAATAAATTTTACTAACTCTGGATCATTGGAAGCTCAAATATCAGCAATCTCTGATGACATTGCCTATAATAATCATGACATACAAGATGGAATCAGAGCTAAAATGTTTAATTTAAATGACTTGATTGAAATTAATTTTTTTAAAGATATTTATAAATCTCATAAAAAAAATATTAAAAATAATAATAAAGATATTTTGATATATCAAATAATACGAGATTCAATTGATTTAATGGTTAGAGATTTGATTAAAAATACTAAAAATAATTTAAAAACTAATAAGATCAAATCTTTAAATGATGTTTATAAATTAGATAATCCTATAGTATGTTTTTCTAGTAAATTTCTAAAAATTGAAAAAGAAGTTAGGTTTTTTCTAAGAAGTAAAATGTACAACAATAAGAAAGTATTATTAAAAAATAATCATGGAAAAAAAATTGTTAATAAACTTTTTTATAAAATTAAGAATAAGCCCAAAAAATTCTTAAATGCTGACCAATTAAAAAATGACTCCAATAGAGCTATTGCTGATTTTATTTCAGGTATGACAGATAGATATGCAATCAATTTAAACAAAAGTATTTAATGAACATTTTTGATCTCTACTTAGATAAAATAATAATTTTGGTTAAAAAACTAAATAAAGATGGCTCTTTAGAAATACCTGAATCTTTAAAAGGAATTAATGTAGATATACCACCATCAAATTTTGATTGCGATATATCAACTAATGTAGCCATGGTACTCTCTAAAGCGAATAAAAAATCTCCAATCGATATTGCAAATACTCTAATTGATTTAATTAAAAATGAAGATGAAAAAATTGAAACTATTTCTGTAGCAAAACCTGGATTTATTAATATTAAATTTAAAACTATATATTGGAACAATTTTATTAAAAATGTTAACCAAAATTACAAAGATTTTGGTGTCAATATAAAAGAAAAAAAACAGAAATATCTTGTAGAATTTGTTTCAGCTAATCCGACAGGTCCTCTTCATGTAGGACATTGTAGAGGTGCAATATTAGGAGATGTAATTTCAAATATATTAATTTTTAACAAGCATGATGTTTCGAAAGAATATTATGTTAACGACTATGGTAATCAGATCATAATTTTTACAAAGTCTGTTTTTTTTAGAATTAGAGAAATACTTTTTAATGAAAAATTTCCCATTGAAAATTCTGATTTATATCCAGGTGATTACTTAGTTGATATTGCTAAAAATATTATAGAATCTAACAAAGTTTTAAAATTTGATAAATTTGAAGATGTTTCAAAAGAATTAACTTTATTGTCAGTCTCAGAATCTTTAAAATTAATTAAAAACAATTTAGCAAACCTTGGAATAGTGCACGATAAATTTACCAGTGAAACTGATATTGTCCTAAATAATGAAGTTCAAAAAGCAATTGATAAATTAAAGGATAAAAAACTAGTTTATAGTGGAAAAATTAAGGCCCCTAAAGGTGAGGATGATCAAAACTGGGTCGAAAGAGAGCAACTTTTATTTAAATCAACAGATTTTGGAGATGATAAAGATAGAGCACTTCAAAAATCTGATAAATCATGGACTTACTTTGCTAGTGATGTGGCTTATCACGATAATAAATTAAATAGAAATTACGATACACTTATTAATATATTAGGAGCAGATCACGCTGGTTATATAAAAAGGATAACTTCTGTCGTTGAAGCATTATCTGGAGATAAAAAAAAATTAATTTGTAAGGTTAGCCAACTTGTTAAACTAATTAAAGATGGAAAACCTTTCAAAATGTCAAAAAGAAAAGGTGACTATATAACTGTTGAAGACTTGATTGCTGAAGTTGGTAGGGATGCTACTAGATTTATTATGCTTAATAGAAGTAGCGATGTAGAGTTGGATTTTGACTTTACAAAAGTTAAAGAAAAATCAAAAGATAACCCTCTTTACTATGTCCAGTATTGTTATGCTAGAATATCATCTGTTTTTAGACACGTAGATCTTAATATAGAAAATGATTTGAATATAAATGATTACGAGTTTGAATACACTGGAGATGAAATAAAGATATTAAAAAAAATAGCTGAATGGCCCAAATGTATTGAAGCTGCAAGTTTAAGACTTGAACCCCACAGAATACCAGTTTATCTTTATGAGCTATCATCAGAATTCCATTCTTATTGGAATATGGGTAAAGATGATCCATCAAAAAGATTTATTAACGAACAAAAGAAAATATCAAATGATAAGTTAGTTTTTTTAAAAGTTATATCTAATGTTATCAAATCTGGAATGGATATTGTTGGAGTGGATACTCCGCAAAAAATGTAATGTTAAAAGAACTTAAATATCTTTTATTTTTAATTGTTATAGTTTTATTTTTTTTTCTATCTTTCAAATACTACTTTTCAAATGAAAATAAAAAAAATTCATATAGATCTTTAAAAAATATTGAAGATAAAACTGAAAATTATTCTCGTAATCTTATTTTACTTAATAGTGATACTGTTAATATCGTAGAATATGTTGAAAAAAGCATAGATAAAAACAAAAAGAATTACAATTTTTGGAAATTAATAAATAATGATGGATGATCGTAAAAGTTTTATAGTTGGTTTAAAATCAACTAAATTATTGATTAAAGAAAAAAAATTTCTAATTAAACATAAGCCCTGGGGAATAATACTTTTTTCACGTAATATCAAAAATATTGCACAAGTTAAAAAATTAACAGATGAAATTAGAAAAATATTTAATGATAAGAAATACCCTATTTTAATTGATCAAGAGGGTGGGAGAGTAAATAGATTAAGTAAATTTTTTAAAGCAGATAAGTTTACAGGAGAATTTTTTGGCAATCTTTATCTTAAAGATAAAAAAAAATTTTATACTGAATATAAAAAGTTTATAAATAAAACTGTCTTATTATTAAAAACTGTAGGCATAAATATTAATACTTTACCCGTTCTTGACGTAAGATCAAAAGGGTCTAGCTCAATAATTGGTGATAGAGCATTTTCAAATAATGCAAAGATTGTTTCACAAATTGGTGATATTTGTATTAAAGAATTGCATAATAATAAGATTGCCGCTGTAATAAAACATATTCCTGGTCACGGTTTGGCTAAAGTTGATAGTCATAAAAAAACTCCTACAATCAACAAGGAATTAAGGCATCTAAATAATAATGATTTTATGGCATTCAAAAATAAAAATAGTCTGTTTGCAATGACAGCACATCTTATTTATAAAAATATCGATAAAGTTAATACCGCAACACATTCGAAGAAAGTTATAAAATTGATAAGAAACCAAATTAAATTTAAGAATATTTTGATGTCTGATGATATATCAATGAAGAGTTTAAAAGGCTCTATAGCAATTAATACAAAAAAATCCTTTAACGCTGGTTG
Source organism: Candidatus Pelagibacter sp. Uisw_113 (assembly GCF_047717815.1). GTDB lineage: Bacteria > Pseudomonadota > Alphaproteobacteria > Pelagibacterales > Pelagibacteraceae > Pelagibacter. Next base: position 623,190 of record NZ_CP159809.1, on the reverse strand, counting down.
CGATCTAGTTCTTCATTGTAATGGAAATTTAAAAGAAATGAATGATGTGGCTCTGTATTCACCATTTATAAGTAAGTTTATTATTAAAAAAACATCACAATTTTATAAGATTATAAGTTAATATTTATTATGTCTGACACCGATTCTAAAAATTTTAATGTAGATCTTGATAATTATAACGGCCCGCTTGATGTTTTATTGGATTTGGCAAAAGCTCAAAAGGTTAACCTTGAAGATATTTCAATAACATTACTGGCTGATCAATTTCATAATTATATTACTAACGAAAAAAATCTTAACCTAGAGTCAGCATCAGAATATTTATTGATGGCTACCTGGTTAACTTATCTTAAATCAAAACTTTTGTTGCCAGGAAATCCAGAAGAAGAATTTAAAGTTTTAGAAGTTGCTGAAAAATTAAAATTGCAATTAAAAAAATTAGAGTTGATTAGATTACTTTCTGACCAAATGTTAAAAAGAAAAAGACTTGGTAGAGAAATAAGAGTTAGAGGAATTAAAGGAAACATAAGATCTATATATAGTACTGAATATAGACTAAATCTTTACGAACTATTAAAATCTTATTCATCAATTATTATGACTAAAGATTTTCAAAGGATGAATATTCCTAAACTTCCAGTTTTTACTACTGAAGATGGTATAAAAAGAATAAAAGAATTTTTTGGTAAGTTAATTGATTGGAGGAATATTAATGAATTAATACCACCTTCATTTAAGAATAGTTCAAAATATAAAAGAACAGGTAAAGCAGGAATTTTTGCTGGTTCCTTAGAGCTGGTTAAAGAGGGGAATCTAACTATAAAGCAAGAAAACTTATTTGATGATATTTATATTAAAGAACTAAAATGACAAAAATAAAAAAAAATACAAATGACAATATAGTTACTTTCCCATCAAAAATGAATGCTGGTGAAAGAGAAGTTGAAGCAATAGTTTTTGCTGCTGCTGAACCATTAGATATTGACACCATTGAATCTAAAATTTCAAAAAAAATTGATGTTTTAAAATCATTAGAGAAACTTCAAAAAGAATACTCATCAAGAGGAATTAATTTAGTTTGTATTTCTAAGAGATGGTCTTTTAGAACTTCTGAAAATTTATCAAACCTTATGTCTCAAGAAAAAACTGTAGAAAAAAAACTATCTCGAGCTGCAGTTGAAACATTAGCTATAATTGTTTATCACCAACCTGTTACTAGAGCTGAAATAGAAGAAATTAGAGGTGTTGCTTTTGGAACGAATACACTTGAAATTTTAATGGAACTTAATTGGGTAAAACCACAGGGCCGTAAAGATGTACCTGGTAAACCAATTCAGTATGGAACTACTGATGATTTCTTAAGTCATTTTAGTCTTCAGAAGTTATCAGATTTACCTACGGTTGATGAATTAGGATCTGCAGGTCTGATTGATAGTACAAATATAGATAATGCAATATTTGGTACTGGTAAATTTTACAAAGAGAAACAAGTAGAGAAAAAAGAAGATATTTATGAAAATATCGATGAGATGCTGGGTGGAACACTTAGTCCAGAAGAAGAAAAGTAAAATGTTACTTTAAAATTAAATTTAAAAGAGGTATAAAATATTATGAGCATTGGAATTTGGCAAATAGCAATTGTAGTAATCTTAGTTGTCCTTTTATTTGGTAGAGGTAAAATTTCTAGTTTAATGGGCGATGTAGCCAAAGGTATAAAAAGTTTTAAAAAAGGTATGGCTACAGATATTACTGATGAGTCTGAACCTGAGCCTAAAAATGTTTCAGAAAATAATCAAGACAGCAAAGACAAAGAATAAATTAAATGCCCACTATTGGCTGGTTTGAGATTTTAATAGTAGTAGCTGTTGCAATCATTGTTATTGGACCAAAAGATTTTCCACATATGTTAAAAAAAGTTGGTTCATGGATTGGAACCACAAAAAGATATATTAGCAATATACAAAATGAGGTAGCTGACCTTGATATTAATTCTAATGAAATAGAAAAACCTATAGAAGAAAAAAAAGATAATGACAAAATCTGAAAATGAAGGTGGCTTTGTAAGTCATTTAACTGAACTCAGAAAAAGATTAATTCATTCTTTTATTTTTTTGTTTATCTTTTTTATTGGATGTTATTTTTTTTCAGAACATCTCTATGGATTTTTAGTTGAGCCTTTTGCTAAAGCGGTTAATGAAAGTGGAACTGATAGAAGATTAATTTTTACAGCTTTACAGGAAACATTTTTAACATACTTAAAGGTTTCCTTTTTTGCAGCATTCTTTGTTACTTGTCCCTATATATTGGTACAAATATGGAAATTTATTGCACCAGGGCTCTATAAGCATGAAAAAATTGCAATCGTTCCTTATCTAGTTTTAACTCCTATATTATTTTTTCTAGGAGGAATGCTTGTTTATTATTTAATAATGCCACTAGCCATAAAGTTTTTTCTCTCTTTCGAAAGTACAGGGGCCTCAACAGGATTACCCATCCAATTGGAAGCAAAAGTTAGTGAATATCTTTCACTTGTAATGAAATTAATTTTTGCATTTGGTATAAGTTTTCAGCTACCAGTTGTTCTTAGTTTGTTAGCTAGAGTTGGCATAGTTAATGCTAAGTTTCTTAGAGAAAAAAGAAAATATGTTGTTGTAATGATTTTTGCAGCAGCTGCATTATTAACACCACCTGATCCTATAACTCAAATTGGACTAGCAATACCATTATTGATTTTATATGAATTATCTATATTTTCTGTAAACATTATTGATAAGAAAAATAAAAAAAATGCATAATATAAAAGAAATTAGAAATGATATTGAGGCTTTTAAAAAAGCTTTAAATAAAAGATTCCTTGATATAGATGTCGATAAGATTTTATCATTGGATGAGAACAATAGAGAATATATCCAACAAAGAGAACTGCTTGAAAAAGAAAAAAAAGATATTTCAAAGTCTAAAGATCAGTCACTTTTTGAAAAATCTAAAAAAATTTCATCTGAAATAGATAATATTAATAAATTACAAACTAATGTTAAAAATCAATTAGAAACTATTTTATCATCAATACCAAATATACCTCATTCTGACGTTCCTACAGGTAAAGATGAAAATTCAAATATAGAAATTTCTAAATCAGGAACAATACATAATTTTACATTTAAGCCTAAATCTCATTATGAATTAGGTGAAAACTTAAAAATGCTTGATTTTGATCTAGCAACAAAAACTACTGGCTCTAGGTTTGTTTTTGTAAAAGATAAATTGGCCTTGTTAGAAAGAGCTTTATCAAATTTTATGCTTGATACACATGTCAATACTAATGGTTATGAAGAGATATCACCGCCACTAATTGCAACAGATGCTACTATGTATGGTACAGGACAATTACCTAAATTTGATAATGATCAGTTTGAACTTAAATTAGATGATTCTACTGACAGAAAGTTTTTAATTCCAACTGCTGAAGTTATTTTAACCAATATTGTAAAAGATCAAATTATTGATAAAAAAAAACTTCCAATGCGAATGGTTGCTTCAACTCCATGTTTTAGAAAAGAAGCAGGTAGTTATGGTAAAGATACAAAAGGCATGATTAGACAGCACCAATTTTACAAAGTTGAAATGGTGAGTATTGTTGAGGCTGATAAGTGTTTACCAGAACTCGATAGAATGACTGATTGTGCAACTAAAATTTTAGATTTACTAAAACTTCCATATAGAAAAATAGTTTTGTGTACTGGTGATATGGGGTTTAGTGCTGAAAAAACTTTTGATATTGAGGTGTGGCTTCCATCTGAGGATAAATATAGAGAAATCTCAAGCTGTTCTTCATGTGGATCGTTTCAAGCAAGAAGAATGAAAGCTAGATATAAAAACGAAAAAAATGAAACTGTCCTTGTTGGAACCTTAAATGGGAGTGGTTTAGCAGTTGGTAGAACATTAGTTGCTATATTAGAAAATTATCAACAAGAAGATGGATCTATTATTGTACCTGAAGTTTTAAGGCCTTACATGAATAATATTGAGAAAATCAATAAGATTTAAAGTTGTTTTAATTTAATAGATGTTGTAAGTATTCACTTTAATCAAGGAGAAAAATGAATTCAGGAATAGGACAATTTATACCACTAATTTTAATTTTTGTTATTTTTTACTTTTTTTTAATAAGACCTCAACAAAAGAAAGTTAAAGAGCATAAAGCCATGGTAGAAAACTTATCAAGAGGAGACAAGGTTGTAACATCTGCTGGTATTATTGGGACAGTTGAAAGAATTATTGATAATGAAAAAGTTGAAGTGCAAATTGCTGACAACGTTAAAGTTGAAATTATCAAATCTACAGGCATCCAAGGATTACTTAACTCCCCTGAAGTAAAAAAATAACATTTAACTAAAGTGTTATACTTTTCTAAATTAAGAATTACCTTAGTTTCATTAGTATCTATTTTTTTTATTTTTATCGCTGCATCAAATTTTCAGAACTCTGAAGATAGCTTTATTTCAAAAAAGATAAATCTAGGTTTAGATTTACAGGGCGGTTCATATCTTTTACTTGAGATTGATAATGGACCTGTAGAAATTCAAAAATTACAAAATACAACAACTGTTATTAGAAATTTTTTAAAAGATAAGAAAATAACTTTTAACGATCTGAGAATAGAAAATAAGAAAATAATATTTAATGTTTCCAATGATAATGCTCAATTAGTTGAATCTTTTTTTCTTGATAAGGAAAGCGATATTAACCCTTATTATTTTCAATATAAATCACATCAGTTTGATGTAAATATTCAAGATAATGAATTTACTTTAGCTCTTTCAAAGTATGGACTTATTGAAATTAAAACATCTTCACAAGATCAAGCTATAGAAATAGTTAGAAGAAGAGTTGACGAGGTTGGTACTAATGAACCCAATATATTAAAAAGAGGTAATAATAGAATTTTAGTCGAGCTTCCTGGTCTTGATGATCCCATGCGTATAAAGTCACTTTTAGGAAAAACTGCAAATTTGACATTTAGATTTGTTTCTCAAAATAGTAATGATACTTTTGGAACTGAAATACTTCAGTTTGAAGATGGAACTAGCGAAGCAATGGTTAGTAAAAGAATAATCTTAAATGGTGAGAATTTATTGGATGCTCAACCACAAATGAATAATCAAACAAACGAAACAGTAGTATCATTTACTCTTGATAGAGTGGGGGCTAAAAGATTTGGTAAAGCAACTAGTACCGGTGTTGGCAAGCAATTGGCTATCGTTCTAGATGGTAAAATTGTTAGTGCTCCAGTAATTAGAGATACTATAGCAAGTGGAAATGGCCAGATCAGTGGAAATTTTACGTTCCAATCTGCAACAGACTTAGCTCTACTATTAAGATCGGGAGCATTACCAGCTCCACTTAATATAATTGAAGAAAGAACAGTAGGACCTGACCTTGGTCAAGACTCAATTAATGCTGGAGTTATTGCTCTTATGATTGGTTTTTTATTAGTTATAATTTTTATGTTTTTTAAATACAAAATATTTGGTCTAATTGCTAATATAACGCTACTAATTAACTTATTCTTTTTAGTTGGTATTTTAACTTTATTTGAAGCAACATTAACTCTTCCTGGAATAGCAGGTATCATTTTAACAGTAGGTATGGCAGTTGACGCTAATGTATTAATTTTTGAAAGAATTAAAGAAGAATGCAAGAAAGAAAAAAATAATATAATAGCTTTTGATACAGGTTATGTAAAATCAAAAACTGCAATTATAGATGCAAATATAACTACATTAATTGCAGCTGTAATCTTATTCTTTATGGGCTCCGGACCTGTTAAAGGTTTCTCTGTGACCTTAGCTGTAGGAATTTTTACTACACTGTTTTCAGTTTATTTCATTGCAAGAATGCTTACTGGTCTTTACGTGGTAAGAAATAAAGAAAAAACTAACCTAATATAAATGATTAATTTTAATAAATTTTATAAACTATTTAACCTTATCTCTTTAAGTCTAGTCGTTGCATCTGTTCTATTGTTATTTTTTAAAGGACTTAATTTTGGTGTAGATTTTAAAGGTGGAACCTTAATAGAACTAAGGTCTAATGATAAAAGTATTAATGTCACTTCTTTAAGACAATCTTTTAATAAAATGAATTTAGGAGATTTTAATGTTAAAAAATTTGGTAATGAAAATGATTTTTTAATTAAGATAGAGAAAAAAGATACAAGTGCAAACGCTATAGAGGTTATTAAAAAAGATTTAACATCTTCTTTGGGAGGCTCTTTTAATTTCAGAAGAGTTGAAAATGTAGGTCCGAAAGTAAGCTCTGAATTATTAAAGTCTGGTATTATTGCAATTGCACTATCTCTAGCCGCAATGTTATTTTACATATGGATAAGATTCGAATGGCAATTTAGTTTAGGTGCTATTTTGGCCTTATTCCATGATGTCATTATAACACTAGGTCTTTTCTCGCTATTCAGTCTAGAAATAAATCTATCAATAGTTGCAGCCGTTTTAACTATAGTTGGCTATTCAATGAACGATACTGTTGTTATTTACGACAGAGTTAGGGAAAATTTAAGAAAGTTTTCTGATATCAAGATTTATGAACTTACAAATATCTCAATCAATGAAACTCTTTCCAGAACTATAATTACATCAGCCACAACATTGCTTGCTTTAGTTTCAATATATTTATTTGGTGGAGAAATATTAAAAGGTTTTTCTTTAGCCATGATAATGGGTGTTATTTTTGGTACCTATTCTTCAATTTATATAGCTAATCCTATACTTGTAAAACTTAGAGTTTCACAAAAAACAATCTTAAAAGAAGATACAGAGTAGATTTAATAAAGATTTTGAGCTGCTACCATTGAAAGTAACATTGGTATCGATAAAAGAGTATTTGTTCTTGAAAACAACATCGCTGTTCTTGCTGATTTTGCTTTAACATCAGGTTCACACTCAACCATACCTAATGCTCTTTTTTGATTTGGCCAAATTATAAACCAAACATTATAAGCCATATATAAACCAAGCCACATCCCAATACCTATAGCTGTATTTTTTCCACCACCACCTAATGTCATAGCATCGTGTAAATAACCATTCAGATAAGCTAAAATTAATCCTGACAGAACTGTCAGTAATGCAGCGTATCTAAAATAAAACAATGCAGCTGGAGCAATAACTTTACCTATAGCAGGTTTTTGTTCGTCAGGGATTTTTGGCATATTTGGAATTTGTACAAAGTTAAAATACCAAAGCAAACCAATCCACATTATAGCAACCGTTACATGAATAAATCTTGTTAACCAACTCCAAAAAATTGTATCAAAATCAAAACCACCATTACCATAAAATAACCCTAGAAAAAAAATTATTGCTAAAGCTAATGATGCATGAATTGTTTTTGGTAAAGATGATAGTAAATTGCCCATAATTAGAATCACTTATACACTAATTGTTTAAATCTTTAACTTCTTTTTAAATTTTTCTTCCAGCATAGGCTTTAAGAATTCCCCAGTATAGCTACCTTTTATTTTGATAATATCCTCAGGTTTGCCCTCTGCGATAATATTTCCACCTTTGACACCCCCTTCAGGACCCATGTCCACAATATAGTCAGCTGTTTTAATTACATCCAAATTATGCTCAATAACAACAACTGTATTTCCTAGAGCTACAAATGTATGAAGTATTTCTAGTAGTTTTTTAATATCATGCTGATGAAGACCCGTTGTTGGTTCATCTAATATGTACATGGTTCTTCCTGTAGATCTTTTTGATAATTCCTTTGCTAATTTAATACGTTGAGCTTCACCACCAGATAGTGTTGTTGCTTGCTGTCCAATCTTTATATACCCAAGACCTACTTTTTTTAGTGTTAATAGTTTTGTTTTAATATTTGAAATATTTTCGAAATACTCACATCCCTCGTCTACAGACATATCCAATACATCGGCAATACTTTTATCTTTAAATTTTATCTCAAGAGTTTCTCTATTATACCTAGTTCCCTTGCATTCATCACACTGTATATAAACATCAGGTAAGAAGTGCATCTCGTATGTAATTACACCATCACCTTCACAAGCTTCACATCTTCCACCTTTAACATTAAAAGAAAATCTGCCTGGTTTATATCCTCTTGTTTTTGACTCTGGTAGTGCTGTAAACCAATCTCTAATGGGGCCAAAAGCTCCTGTATAAGTTGCTGGGTTTGATCTAGGTGTTCTTCCAATAGGAGACTGATCTATATCTATTATCTTATCTATAAGCTCTACACCCTTATAACTCTTAAACTCTTTAGGAACTTTTCTAGCTTTGTTATTCAAGGTTAAATTTAGTGCATGATATAACGTTTGTAATATTAGTGTAGATTTACCACTACCAGAAACACCTGTTACACAAGTAAAACTTCCTGTTGGAATTTTAAGATTAACGTTATTCAAATTATTTCCACTAGCACCATTAATTTCAACAAACCTTCCATTTTTTGCAAGCCTTCTAGTTCTTGGAATTTCTATATATTTTTTATGAGACAAGTATTGACCAGTGATACTGTTTTTATTTTTTAGTATTTCATCATAAGTGCCTTGTGCAATTATTTCACCACCATTAGTTCCAGCTTCTGGACCCATATCTATTATATGATCTGCATTTTCCATAGTTTCCGTATCATGCTCAACAACAATTACAGTGTTACCTAAATCTCTAAGTCTTTTTAATGCATTTATTAATTTAACATTATCTTTTTGATGCAATCCAATAGAAGGTTCATCAAGAACATATAATACACCAGTTAATCCAGAACCAATTTGTGATGCGAGTCTTATTCTTTGAGCCTCACCCCCAGAAAGAGTACCTGACTCTCTTGATAATGTTAAATATTCAAGCCCAACATTTAAAAGGAACGTTAGTCTTTCATTAATTTCTTTTAAAATATGTTCTGCTATCTTAAATTGTCGTTTATCAAGGTTTTGCTCTAAACCTTTGAACCATTTAGCTGCATCTAGAATAGATTTTTTAGTTACTTCGCTTATATTCTGATTATCAATTTTAACACATAAAGCTTCTTCTTTTAATCTATTACCGTTACATCCTTCACAAGCAGAATCAGATTGGTATTCAGCTATCGCTTCTCTTTTCCATTCACTGTCAGATTCAAGAAATCTTCTTTCAAGATTATTTATTACACCTTCAAAAGTTTTTTTATGAGAATATTTTTCATAACCATCATCATAAACAAACTTAATTTCTTCTTCATCCGATCCAAACAATATTACATCTCTAAATTTTTTTGGAAGTTTTTTCCATCTCTCATCTAAAGAAATTCCATAATGTTTAGCAATAGAGGCTAAGGTTTGAGCGTAATATAATGTTGTTGATTTGGCCCATGGTTCTATAGCACCATCAGCTATACTTTTTTTCTCATCAGGAACTACTAAATTTGGATCTACATTCAATTTAATACCTATACCCTCACATTCTGCGCACGCTCCGTAAGGACTATTAAAAGAAAAAAGTCTTGGCTCAATCTCTTCAATTGTAAAACCACTTTCTGGACAAGCAAATTTTGTAGAATAAATTAATTTTTCAATTTTTCTAAATTTTTGTGGTAATGTTTCATCTTCGTACTCAACAAATACCAATCCATTTGATAAATTTACAGCTGTCTCAATACTTTCAGCAAGTCTATTACCAAGGTTAGAATTCAAGACAATTCTATCAACTAAAACAGATATGTCATGCTTGAGTTTTTTATCTAAATTAGGTGCATTATCTATTTCATATATGACTTCATCAATTTTAATTTTTCTAAAACCTCTTCTTTTATAACTTAAAATATCTTTTCTATACTCACCCTTACGACCTCTAACCACAGGAGCAAAAATATAAATTGTAGATTTTTTTGGTAATTTTTTAATCAAATCAACGATTTGGGTTATTGTTTGTGATGTAATTGGCTTTCCTGTGAATGGTGAGTAGGGAACACCAGCCCTCGCATACAACACTCTCATATAGTCATAAATTTCAGTGACTGTTGCAACAGTTGATCTTGGATTTTTAGATGTATTTTTTTGCTCTATGGCTATAGCTGGACTTAATCCCTCGATAAGATCAACATTTGGTTTTTTCATTTTATCTAAAAATTGACGAGCATAAGCTGATAAACTTTCAACGTATCTTCTTTGTCCTTCGGCATAGACAGTGTCAAATGCTAATGAGGATTTTCCTGAACCAGAAAGACCAGTAATTACAACAAACTGATCTTTAGGTATTTCTACTGAAACATTCTTTAAGTTATGCTCTTTTGCACCCTTAATAACTATCTTTTTAATCATAATTTTAGTTGCTTTAAATTAATAAAATTAATAATGAGTTTGTATTGTGATATAAAATTAATTAAATAAATAAAGAATTATAAATATTATGGCTGGAAGTTTAAATAAAGTATTATTAATTGGGCGTTTAGGCGCAGACCCAGAAATCAAACAAATGTCGAATGGCAAAAGTCTTGCTACCTTAAGTTTAGCTACTAGCCAATCTTGGAAAGATAAAGCAACTGGCGAAAAAAAAGAAAAAACAGAATGGCACCGAATAGTTGTATTTAATGAAGGGTTAGTTAATGTTGTTCAGCAATATTTGAAAAAAGGTGCTCAAATTTATGTTGAGGGACAGATAACGACTAGAAAATGGAAAGATGAACAATCTGGTCAAGACAAGTATTCAACTGAAATTGTAATTCAAGGATACAATTCTTCACTTACTATGTTGGGTGGTGGAAACACTGGCGGTGGTGGTATTCAAAATGACAATTCGCAAGCTGTTGCTAGCAATCCTGATGATAGCCCCCAAGCCCCTAATGATATGGATGACGAAATTCCATTTTAGTTTCTATGAAAGACACAGATATACCTAAAGACAAAAATATTAAACTTATCTCAATGCATGATGAGATGAGCTCATCTTATTTGTCATATGCAATGAGTGTAATTGTGAGTAGGGCTCTTCCTGATGTCAGAGATGGACTTAAACCAGTTCACAGAAGAATATTATTTGCCATGTATAAAGGTGGCTACGATTGGTCAAAACAATTTAGAAAATCTGCAAGAATAGTTGGGGATGTTATTGGTAAATATCACCCGCATGGAGATCAATCTGTTTATGACGCTCTTGTCAGAATGGTTCAAGATTTTTCTATGAGTTTACCTCTTGTTCAAGGCCAAGGTAATTTTGGATCTATTGATGGAGATCCTGCTGCAGCAATGAGGTATACTGAAACAAGATTAGCAAAAGTTTCTCAATACTTAATTGATGACATAGAAAAAAATACTGTCGATTATAAAAGTAATTATGATGAAACTGAAAAAGAACCAACAGTTTTACCTGCTCAATATCCTAATTTACTAGTAAACGGTGCAGGTGGTATTGCGGTTGGAATGGCAACAAGTATTCCTCCACATAATTTAGGTGAAATTATAAATGGAACATTAGCTTTAATTGAAAATAAAGATATTAAGATTAAAGAATTAATGAAGCATATACCTGGACCAGATTTCCCTACAGGTGGCGTTATTATAGGAAAAGAAATTATTAAAGCTGGATATAATGTGGGTCGTGGGTCGTTTAAAATTAGAGGTGAAATTAGTGTTGAAGCACAAAAAAATGGTAGAGAGAGACTCGTTATAACTTCTGTGCCATATCAGGTAAATAAATCAGTTTTAAATGAGAGAATTGCCCAACTTGTTAGAGAGAAAAAAATAGAGGGAATAAAAGATATTAGAGACGAATCTAACAGAGAAGGGATTAGAGTTGCTATTGATTTAAGAAATGGTGTTGAACCAGAAACTATTAAAAGATTACTTTATAAAAATACATCTATAGAAAGCTCTTTTGGCTTTAACACTTTAGCTATTGTTGACGGCAAACCTAAAATTTGTAATTTAAAAGAATTTTTATCAAATTTCCTAACATTCCGTGAAGATGTAGTAATCAAAAAAACTAAGTTTGATTTAAAAAAAGCTGAAGACAGAGCTCACATCCTTATTGGATTATCAGTATCTGTTGAGAACTTAGATAAGATTATAAAAATTATACGGTCTTCAAAAACTCCTGATGATGCTAAAAAATCATTATTAAGCACTAAGTGGAAAATAAATAAATCTTTAAAGCTAATTTCACTTGTTGAAGATAAGAAGGGAAAAAATTTATATTCACTAACCGATCCTCAAGTAATTGCTATTTTAGAACTTAGACTTCAAAAACTTACAGCTCTTGGTATTAATGAAATAGAAGTAGAAATTAAAAAATTAGCTGAACTGATTAAAGGTTATAAAAAAATAATTAATTCTAAAAAAGAACTCTTAAACGTAATAAGTGAAGAGCTTAAAACTATCAAAGAAAAATTTGCAGTTCCAAGAAGAACCAAAATTATAGATGCTGTTTTAAACTATGATATTGAAGAGACTATTCAAAAAGAAGAAGTGATTATTACAGTTACTCTTCAGGGCTACATTAAAAGAGGAGCTTTAAGTAGTGTCAAACAACAAAAAAGAGGTGGTAAAGGAAAATCTGGGATCACAACGAGAGATGAAGATTCTGTGGTTCAAACCTTATCAGTTAACACTCGTACTTCTGTTCTTTTCTTTTCAACAGAAGGTCTTGTCTACAAAATTAAAACTTGGAAAATACCTGAAGGATCAACTACATCAAAAGGTAAATCTCTATTCAACATCTTGCCATTAAAAAATCATCAATCTATCAGTTCAATAATGCCGTTTCCAGATGATGAGAGTGATATGAAAAATCTTCAAATTGTTTTTGCAACTGCAAAAGGCAAAGTTAGAAAAAATAGTTTAGAAGACTTTTCTTCAATTAATTCAGCTGGAAAAATTGCAATAAAGTTAGACCCTAATGACAAAATTGTAGGTGTTGAAATTTGTAAGGATGATCAGGATGTAATGTTAAGTACAAAAAATGGTAAATGCATTAGATTTGAATCTAAAAAACTACGAATATTTAAGGGTAGATCGTCTAAAGGTATCAAGGGTATTGAGTTATCACCTAACGATGAGATCGTTTCTCTCTCAATAGCAAATAAAGAAAAAACAAAAAAAGATTCAAAGTTTGAAGAAAGATTTGTTTTATCTATTACAGAAAATGGATACGGCAAAAAAACTTTAAATAATGAATATAGAGTTACCAATAGAGGTGGTAAGGGTATAATTGGAATTATTAACTCACCAAGAAACGGTAGTATATGTTCGTCGTTTCCAGTTATTGAAGGCGATGATGTAATGATTTCAACAAATAAAGGAAGAGTAATTAGAGTTGCTGTTAAAGAGATAAGAACAGCTGGAAGAAATACTCAGGGTGTAAGAATTATCAAATTATCTGGTGATGAAAAAGTTGTTTCGGCAATAAAAATTGATGATAACTTGGAGTAATGAAAAAAGTTGCTGTATATCCTGGAACATTTGACCCAATAACCTTTGGTCATATTGACGTTATAAAAAAAGCTTTAAAGTTATTTGATAAAGTTATTGTTGCTGCTTCTGATGGTACTAATAAAAATTATCTTTTTAATTCACTTGAAAGAATACAGTTAATTAAAAAAGCTCTATTTGTTGATTTAAAATTTGATAAAAAAAGGATCGAAGTTATTTCATTTACATCATTAACAACTGATTTATGTAAAAAATACAAATCTAATATTATTTTAAGAGGTCTAAGAGCTGTATCTGACTTTGAATATGAATTTCAATTAGCTGGAATGAATAGAAAATTAAATAACAATATAGAAACAATTTTTTTAATGTCTGATGTTGAAAATCAAATTATTTCATCAAGATTTGTTAAAGAAATAGTGAGACTAAAAGGTGATATAAAAAAATTTACTACAAAAAGTACAATAAAGTCTTTAAAAGAGAAATATGAATAAATTTATAACAAAATTTTTAATTTTATTTTTTATACTAACCAACAATATAATCGCAGAGGAGAATATAATGATTTTAAAACTTAAAGATGGAGACATTAAAATAGAACTTTTTGAAGATGTTGCCCCAAATCATGTTAAAAGAATTAAACAATTAGCCAAAGATGGAAAATACGATGGTGTTGTATTTCATAGGGTAATTGATGGCTTTATGGCGCAAACTGGTGATGTACAATTTGGTAACTCTTCTAATGACCAATTTGATTTAAAAAGAGCAGGAATGGGTGGTTCTGATTTACCTGATCTTAAAGAAGAATTTAGCGACTTACCTCATGAAAGAGGAACCTTGTCTATGGCTAGATCACAAGATCCAAATAGTGCTAATAGTCAATTTTTTATTTGTTTCAAAGAGGCGTCATTTCTAGATAGACAATATACTGTTTTTGGTAAAGTTATTGAAGGTATGGAGCTAGTTGACAAAATTAAAAGAGGAGACCAAAATAATAACGGTTCAGTTTCTAATCCAGATAAAATTATTAGCTTAAAATAATATTAATACATATTTCAATGACATTAAAAAATTTCAAATTTAATGTCATCGAAAATCATAAATTTGCCAGAACTGGCATTATTGAAACCCATAGAGGAAACATTCAAACACCAGCCTTTATGCCTGTTGGTACTCAGGCAACTGTAAAAGCTTGCCTTATTGATGATGTTATTAAAACTGGTTCTGAAATAATATTATCTAACACCTATCATTTAATGATTAGACCTGGTGTGGATAGAATAATTTCTGCAGGGGGACTTCACAAGTTTATGAATTGTAAGCTTCCAATACTTACAGATTCAGGTGGGTTTCAAGTTATGTCACTTTCAAAATTAAACAAAGTAGACAGAGAAAAAGGTGCGATGTTTAATTCTCATGTAGATGGTAAAAAATTCATATTAAGTCCTGAAGAAAGCATTAGAGTTCAAAGAGGGCTAGACTCAGATATTGTTATGATCATGGATGAGTGCCCAAAAAAAACTACAGATTATGATGTAATAAATAAATCTATGGAACTATCCATATATTGGGCTGAAAGATCTAAAATAGCTTTTGGTTTAAACCCACACAAAGCTTTATTTGGAATAGTGCAGGGCGGTTTATTCAAAGATTTAAGAACTAAATCTCTTAATGAGTTAATCAAAATTGGTTTTGATGGCTATGCTATTGGAGGTCTTGCAGTAGGAGAGAGTCAAAAAGAAATGTTTAGTGTTCTAGATGATTTAAAAAATATTATGCCTGATGATAAACCAAGATATTTAATGGGCGTGGGGACACCAGCTGATATTCTGGGTGCTGTCAAGAGGGGTGTTGATATGTTTGATTGTGTAATGCCTACGAGATCTGGAAGAACTGGTTTAGCTTTTACTTGGAAAGGTCGTATAAATATTAAAAATAATAAATTTAAAAATGACAATGAGCCTCTTGATCCTAATTGTTTAAATCTAAATCTTAACAGGTATTCAAAAAACTATCTAAATCATCTATTTAATACGAATGAAATACTGGGTTCTACACTTTTAACCTTACATAACATCAACTTTTATCAAGAATTAATGTCTTCTATTAGAGAAAATATTAAAAAAGGTACATTTGATAAATTTCATGATGAATACATTGATAAGTTGTAATTTAAATATTTGCAATTTATGATGTTATGGAATAAATAATTGTTTTTTGGTAATAAAAATTATTCAAGTTTGATATTTTTTTATTGTTTAAATTTTTAAGTGTAAAGAAATTTAAAAATTTTAAAGAAGACTTCACCAAAAGTTTTTTTTTAAAATTAAATAGAAAAAAATATTTATCTTAACTTCATTAATTTATATGTGGGCCCTTAGCTCAGTTGGTAGAGCAATTCCCTTTTAAGGAATGGGTCGATGGTTCGAGTCCATCAGGGCTCACCACTAAAATATTAACTAATTGTAATTGGTGGATAGTCTAAAATGACACTGTTTTCCCATTCTGATAAATCTTTTATTCTTTTAGAGGAAGATGGATGGGTGCTCATAAATTGAGGGGGTTCTTTGCCTTTATTTTCTGCTTTCATTCTTTCCCATAACTTTTTAGTTTCCCTGATATCAAAACCAGATAATGAAGCAAAAATCATTCCAAGGTAATCAGCCTCACTTTCTTGGGTTCTTGAGAAGGGATTCATTATTCCTATTTGAGATAATAGCCCTACAGTATTCATTCCAGTTGCTTGATTGATCTGTCCTAATTTTCCTCCTGAAAAAATATTAATCAAAGATGTTCCAGTTTGCAAAAGTGCACTTCTACTTGCTCTTTCTACTGAATGTTTGGCTACAGCGTGCGCAATTTCATGACCCATAACTGAGGCAAGACCATTTGTATTTTTTGTTACATCAAGTATTCCTGTGTAAACAGCAATTTTACCACCAGGCATACACCATGCATTTTTAACTTTTTTATTATCTATTAAAATATATTCCCAATCAAAATTAACAGTAGGATCATTTAGACCCGCTCTATAAAAGTATTCTGATATAGAGACTTCCATTCTTTTTCCAATATCTTTAATTTCATTTAGTGTTTTAGTGTCATCACTCATTTTCTCTTTTTCTTTTACCTTTTCAAAAATTTGTGCTGCTTGAGCATTTAATTTAGATTCAGGTATAATTTTTAATTGCCTTCTGTCTGTTATTGGCGCTGTAGAACAAGCGCCTACCATTAAGCCTGAACATCCACATCCAACATAATTTAAAAATTTTCTTCTATTCATTTTATTAAAATTTTGATAATCATATAAATATATACTTTTATGAATTTAAACAATAAAATCTTAGTTACACTTTTCATCATAGCTGTTTCATTTGTTATTTATTCTAGTTATAACTAAATTATCTATGCCTATTACGAAAAAAAAATCATTAGCTCTTAAATTAAGAAACTATTTTTTTACAGGTGTAATTGTTTTAATACCAATTGGGTTTACACTTTATTTAAGCAAATTCTTAATAAATTTTTCAACGAGGTTAGTACCCTCAGGATTAAATCCAAATACTTATCTTCCTTATGCAATTCCAGGTATTGAAATAATTTTAACAATTATTTTTATTACTGTCGTTGGTGGCCTTTCTTTAACTTTTATAGGTAAAAAATTTTTACAAATAATTGATGATTTATTTAAAAGAATGCCGATACTAAGAACCATTTACTCAGCGATTGGACAAATGACAGATTCTTTTAGAGAACAAGAGGGTAATAAAAAAAGCGTTGTACTAGTTGAGTACCCAAGAAAAGGATCATGGGCTGTAGGTTTCGCTACAAAAGAGAATACAGGTGAAATTAAAGCTAAAACAAATATTGACTTGGTTAATGTTTTTGTTCCAACGACACCCAATCCAACAAGTGGCTTTCTGCTAATGATACCAAAAGAAGATTTGATTTACTTGGATATGACATTTGAAGAAGCGTCAAAATTTATAGTTTCGGCTGGAACGTCTAAGCCAAAAAGCTAAACCATATCATTAATTATATCTGCTTGGTCGTATAACTTGAGTAATGCTTTATATTTTTTAATATCAATATTTTCTAATTCTATTTTTTTAATTTGTTTTTCTGCCATTAAAAATAAATCCTCGTTTTGAATTGGATCAGCTAATTTAAAATTTTTAACACCACTTTGTTTAAAACCAAGTAAATCACCAAAACCTCTTAACTTCATATCTTCTTCAGAGATTTCGAAACCATCATTAGAGTTTTTTAGAATATTAATTCTTTTTTTTGCATTAATACTTAAATTAGACTTAAACATTAATATACAGCTCGCTTGTTTTGTACCACGCCCAACTCTTCCTCTTAACTGGTGTAATTGTGATAACCCAAATTTATTAGCATTTTCTATTATGATTACATTGGCATTAGGAAAATCAATACCAACTTCTATAATTGTTGTTGAAACTAAAATTGAATATTTTTTATTTAAAAATTTATTCAATATTTCCTCTTTTTCTTCGTTGTCAATTTTACCATGAAGTAATGCAACGTTATTTGGAAAAATTTCATTAAGAAATTTGTATTTAGTAACTGAAGATTGATGATCTAATTTTTTTGATTCCTCTATCAGGGGACATACCCAGAAAATTTGGTTTCCTTCTTTAATTTCTTTTTTAACAAAATTAATAACATCATCCATTTTACTTTCTAATTTACTATAAGTTTTAACCTCCTTTCTATTACTTGGTTTTTCTCTAATAATAGAAACATCCATGTCACCATAAACTGACATGGTCAGAGTTCTTGGAATTGGTGTTGCTGACATTAAAAGAACATCGCAATTATCCCCACCTTTATCAGATAAAAGCTTTCTTTGTCTGACCCCAAATTTATGCTGCTCATCAATTATAATATAACCAAGATTTGCAAAAATTATTTTTTTTTGAAAAATTGCATGTGTACCAAATACCATTTGAATTTGATTGTTTTCTAATTCCTTTATAATTCTCTTTTTTTCACTATTTTCATTTTTACTAGAAAGTAATTCAATTTTAATATTTTTAGGAAATAGTTTTTTTGCTAAACTATAATGTTGTCTAGCTAATATTTCAGTAGGGGCCATTAATGCAACTTGGAACTCTGAACTAATGACACTTAGTGAAGAAATCAATGCAACAATCGTTTTACCACTTCCTACATCACCCTGTAAAAGTCTAAACATTTTACTTTTAGAGTTTAGGTCTTTATTAATATCATTTAATGAAATTTTTTGATCATTAGTAAGAGTAAAGTTTAATTTATTAACTATATTGTTGTGTGCCTTTTCGGTAAAATTTTTAGAAGCTTTTTTAATTTTTTTAATTTTTTTTCGTATTTCTGAATTAACTAAAAATGATGCCAGTATTTCATCATAAGCAAGTCTTTTATAAAAATTAGATTTATAATTTTCAATATTTTTTGAATCATGTAATTTTATTATAGATTCATTCCAGCTTTCATTATTAAAAACTTTTAGTATGTCTTTATCATGCCACTCTGTTAAAATAGGTAAATTTTTTAAAATCTGATTAATAATTTTATTATAAATTTTTTCAGTAATGCCTTCCGTTAATGAGTATTTATTATCAATGTTTTCAATTAATGAACTGTCTTGTGAAATATATGTAGGATTTGTTATTTGATATCGTCCTTTATAATTACTTATTTTACCACTGATTGTCACTTCTTCATTTAATGGTAAAATTTTTCTTACATATCCTTCGTAACTATTAAAAAATATGCAATCAATCTTTCCTGTTTCATCAGTACAATTAACTCTATCTGGTAAGTTTCTAACTCTTGGAAATTGATATTTTAATGGAACAATCCTGATAGTTTGAATTACTCCTATTTGAAGATCACAAATTTTACTAACAAGTGTTCTGTCAGTATAAGATTTAGGCAGTCTCCATAGTAGGTCAAAAATATTATTTACTTTTTTTTTCTTCAAAATTTCCATGGTTTTTTTGCCCACACCATTTAATTTGGTTAGATCAGCCAATAAATAATCATAATTATTTTTATTTTTCATGTTAGGTATAATATATTAAATTTTATGATCATTAATATAAAGGATTTAAAAAATAAAATAATTTATAGAGCCAACTACAGAGGTACTAAAGAAATGGATAAGTTATTAGGTTCATTTACTAAAAAATATATTAATCAGTTTAATGAACAAGAGCTAAAGCTTTTATCTGATTTGTTAAGTTGTGATGATGAAAATCTTTATAAATTTAATCAAGGTCAAAATTTAACAATTCAAATTAAGTTAAATAAAGTTTCAGAGATGTTTAAAAATTATAATTATGTAATTGAATAGTGGCGGAGAGACTGAGATTCGAACTCAGGAAAGAGTTGCCCCTTTGCCGGTTTTCAAGACCGGTGCATTCAACCGCTCTGCCATCTCTCCGTTAGTGAGTGTTTAAGGGAACAATCCAAAATTTTCAACTAAAAACTATTAAAATAACTTTGAAAAACTGATTTGGTACAAGTTTGATACTAAAATATATGCCTCTTTGATTTGTCAGATAATTTTCTTAAAAATATAGTTTATTCCTACAATTTTATCGATAAATTTTATTTCATAACGATTTTTTTTAAAATAATTCAGTATTTTGTTTTTATGTTTTTTAGAATAATTTTGACTGATAATTTCAACACAAAAATATTTGATATTAAATTTACTTAGATTCAAAGATTTTAAGATTTTAATCTCATGTCCTTCCACATCTATATTCATGAAATCAATATCATAGAATTTATACTTTTCTAAGATATCATTAATTTTTTTTGTTTTAATTCTTTTTTTAAAAAATTTCTCTTGATTATAATTAAAAGCTTTTTTAAGCCACTTTGTATGATTTTTCTCTAAGGTGTTTTCAGAGGAGAGATCACCAATAAAATATAAATCATTAGATTTAGCTGAGTCTGAAATCGCTGCACATATATTAATATCTCTGGGTCTTGCAAAATTAAACAAGTCTATAGTTAGAGGGTTTAAATCAATGTTTATCCCTCGCCATTTTCTTTTATAAAACTTTGATGTATTGCTGTGTTTTGTTGGATGAAAGCAACCAATATCAACATAGGTTCCTTTATAGTTTTTTTTAAAGTAACTTAAAAGCTCTTCTTCTTCACCCAACTGATTACCCGAATATAAAAAATTATAATTTCTAATATAAATATTATAAAATAAATAAAATTTTTTAAATATTGGATACTTTTTAGTAAGATTTAAAAGCCTGGAATTTGAAGAAGACATAAGTTCAATTTATTAGGCTATTATAAATATCTATTCAATATAAAATTGAAATTATTATGGGTATTTTAAAATAAGCTTAATAAATTTATAATTTAGACAATAATACAATGAAGAAAAATAATTTTAATAATGGACTAATTTTAACTGCTCTAGGATCTTTTTGGTGGGGTGTCATTGGTGTTATTTACTTTAAATATATTTCTTTTGCTGGCTCCATAGAGGTGGTTATTCATCGTTGTGTTTGGACATCTATAGTTTTGATAATAACTACTTTTTATTTTTCAAAATGGGGTGTTTTTTTTGAAATTATAAAAAATAAGAGAAATCTAATTTATTTATTTTTTTCAAGCTTACTAATTTTCATAAATTGGACAACATGGATTTATGCAGTAGTTACAGAAAAAATTATTGATGCAAGTTTTGGCTATTTTATTATGCCAATCTTAAGCATTTTCTTGGGATATATCTTCTATGGTGAAAAAATAAATAAAAGAAGAGGCCTTTCTGTACTTCTTGTTTTGGTATCTATAATATTTCTCTTATTTAAAAGTTTCTATTCAATCCCATGGGTTGGAATTATTGTTGCAGTAAGTTGGGGTTTTTACAATCTACTTAGAAAAAAAATTAATGTTGATACAGATGTTGGGTTATTAATTGAAAGTCTTTTTATATTACCATTCGCTTTAATTATATTTTTTTTACTTTTTCAAAATAATCTAAATACCTTTAGTTTGCACAATCCTTCATTGATGTTTATATTAATGTTGGCTGGACCAATGACTGTTATACCTTTATTCTTATATGTAAGAGGTGTTGAGCTTTGCGGTCTTGGACCTACTGGAATGATTTTTTATATAACACCAACATTTCAGTTTTTACTAGGTTTTTTTTATTATGATGAGGCTTTTTCATTTGATAAATCATTAAGCTTCATTTTAATATGGATTGCTGTAATTATATATTTAAAAGATTTATATGAAAGCAATTAAATATTTTATAATTATATTCTTAACAATTATCAATGGCACATTAAATGCTAATGAAAATGAATTTAATGAATGGTTAGCAAATTTTAAGGTTTATGCTTTAGAAAAAAAAATTTCAGAAAAGACTTTCAATCTAGCTATGTCTGATGTCGTGTTCTTACCCAAGGTAATAAAGTATGACCGTTTTCAACCAGAGTTCTATGAGGATACAAAAACGTATATATCCAAAAGAACGTCTAAACAAAAAGTTGATAGGGGTAATAAACTTTATGAATTGAATAAAGATTTTATAAATATGATAGATGATAAATTTTCTGTTGAGAGAGAATTACTTTTAGCATTAATGGGTATAGAGACCAATTTTGGAACCTATGTTGGAAAAATGGATATATTATCATCACTTGCAACTTTAAGTTATGATCAACGAAGATCTGATTTTTTTACCAATGAGTTAATCACAATTCTTCAATTGATAGATTCGGGAAAAATAGACCATGATATTTTATACGGATCATGGGCAGGAGCTTTTGGTTTTTTTCAATTTATGCCCTCTACAATTGATAACTATGCCATAGACTATGATAAAAATAACGTTATTGAGCTTAAATCAACTATAGATTCATTTGCATCTGCAGCTAATTATATAAATAAAATAGGATGGAAAAAAAACCAACCTTGTTTCATTAAAGTGAAATTAAAAGAAAATATACCTAACAATATATTAAATACGTCTGCAAAAAAACTTCACAATAAAAATAAATTTAAAGTATTAAAGAAATATTTGATTAACGATGATACCTTTAATGTTATTGACGAAAATTTAATTGTATCAATAATAACACCAGACAAAGATATTATACCTGAGGCCCAAAACTTAGACCCAGCTTATATAGTTTTTGAAAATTATGAAAAAATACTCCAATGGAATAGATCTTTACGCTTTGGTCTAGCAGTCTGTACATTAAAAGAAAAATTTGAAAATGCATTATAAGAAACTATTTATTCTATGCTGTTTTATTTTGTTAACTAATTGCACAACAACAACTCTAATAAAAAATAAAAATTCTAATTCATTGGATAATCCATTTATAAATAAAGGATTTAGCCTTATTTATAATGATGAATATTATAAAAATAAAATTATTACAAAAAAAATTGATGAACGAAGCTTGGTTATCTTTCAAAAAAATTTGAAAAAAAATACAATTGTTAAAGTTACCAATATTTTGAATAATAAATCTATTATAGGCACTGTCGGTAGTAATGCTGATTATCCCTTATTTAATAATGCAGTTCTATCAGCAAGAATTGCAGAAGATATTAATTTAAATAAAAATGAACCTTATGTGGAAATTTTAGAGGTATTGCAAAACTCGGTATTTATAGCCAAAAAAGCAAAAATGTTTGAAGAAGAAAAAAAAGTTGCTAGCAAGGCTCCAGTTAATAATGTTAATATTAGTAATCTTAATATTGAAGAAACAAACACCAAAAATGTAAAAAGTAAAAAATTTTCTTATGAAATAAAAATAGCTGATTTTTATTTTAATGATACAGCGTCATTATTACTTGATAGAATCAATAACGAAACAATGATTAAAGATGTTAAAATAAAAAAAATTGACGAAAAAAAATATAGAGTATATGCAGGCCCTTTTAATAACATTAACTCTCTACAAAAATCATTTAATGATATAAGCATACTTAAATTTGAAAATATCGAAATTATAAAAAATGATTAAATCAAAACTTATAACTATTTTTTTAACTGTCCTGCTGACAGTGAATTCTAATGCTGCAATTGATATAAAGGCTAGAACAGCTATATTACAAGATTATCTTTCGGGTGAAATATTATTTGAAAAAGATGCTGATAAATCCATTTATCCTGCCTCGATGACAAAAATTATGACTGCAATGGTTGCATTTGATTTAATAAAAAGTGGAGATTTAAAATTAAACGATAAGTTTACAATTTCTGAAAAAGCATGGAGATTATCAAGACCAGCAAATTCATCTATGTTTATAATGGTTAATGATGAAATAACTGTTGAAAATCTTTTAATGGGAATAATAATTGTTTCTGGTAACGATGCTTGTGTAGCTCTTGCCGAAGGTATCGCTGGTTCTGAAGAAGCATTCGCAAGTTTAATGACTTCAAAAGCTTTAGAGATAGGTATGACTAGTACAAATTTTACTAATTCCTCAGGATTAAATGATCCTAATAATGTCTCAACTGTTAGAGATATATTAATCATGTCGAATTATTTAATTAGAAATTATCCTGAATATTATAGTTACTTTAAAAAATCAGAATTTACATGGGATAGAACTGGTAGTGATCCAATAACTCAACCAAATACTAATTCCCTTATTAACAAAAATAAATTTGTAGATGGAATTAAAACTGGTTATTTAGCTGTTGAGAAATATTCACTAGCCTCTTCTTTAGAAAGAAATGGAAGACGATTAATTGCAGTAGGAAGTGGATTTAAAACCAAAGGTAGTAGATCTTATGAATCAAATAAACTATTAAATTATGGCTTGTCACAATTTGCAACAATAGAAATAGCCAAACAAAATCAAATATTTACAGATCTTGAAGTTTGGCAAGGAAAAAAAGCAATTGTTAATGCTTATATTAATCAAGATATCTATAAAACTTTACTTAAATCTGAAAGCTTAAATAGACAAAAGTATTTAAAAGTTACCGTTAATTATAAAGGCCCATTAAAAGCACCTATTAAGAAAGATGATGTTATAGGTAAATTAACAATAGTTTATAAAAATGAACTCGTATCAGAGCACGATTTATTTGCTTATGAAGAAGTTAAAAGATTGAATGTATTTTCGAGGTTAATTAAATCAATTAATTTTTTAATTTGGGGTGATGTCTAAAAAACTAATAATTGTATTTGAGGGTATAGAAGGTACTGGTAAATCTCATCACATAAAAAAAGTTGCAGATTACTTAACACGTAAAAAAATTAATTTTATTAAAATTAGAGAACCTGGTGGTAGTGCAAATTCAGAAAAAATAAGAAATCTTGTTCTCGATAATAAATCTACATTTAATAAAGAAACTGATTTACTACTTTATCTTTCTGCGAGAAGTGAAAATATAGAAATTATAAGAAAAAATGCTGCAAAAAAAATTATATTAATAGATAGGTTTTCAGACTCAACAATTGCTTACCAACATTATGGAATGGGTGTAAACCTAAAATTTATACAAAATATCAACAATCATCTTTTAAGAAATATTAAAATTGATTTTACTTTTTTAAATACTGTTAATTTATCAAATATGAAAAAAAGACTTAGACTAAGAAAAAAGCTTAACAGGTATGATAAATTTAATAGTAAGTTTTATGAAAAAGTACAAAATGGTTTTATAAAAATATTAAAAAAAAATCCCAAAAAATATATTAGAATAAATTCAAATCTAGATATAGATCTTAATGAAAATATAATATTAAATAAAATTAACGACTTAATTTAGATTTATGAATTTAAAACCATCAGAAAATACTAAGATTTATGGTATGGAAAATTTCTTTAACGAGTTAGTTGGACTATATAAGCAGAAAAAAATACCTAATAAAATTTTACTATCTGGAAAAAAAGGATCAGGAAAATCAACATTAGCTTATCATTTAGTCAACTATATTTTATCCGAAAATGAAGAGTACAAATATAATTTAGAAAGTTTTAGCATCAATAAGGATAATAAATCCTATAAACTTTTACAAAATAACTCACATCCTAATTTCTATTTGATAGATCTATTAACTGAAAAAAAAAGCATTGATGTAAGTCAAATACGTGAAATGATTAATTACACAAATAAATCAACATTTAATAATATGGCAAGATTTATTTTAATAGATAATGTTGAAAATCTAAATAAGAATTCAGTTAATGCGCTACTTAAAATCATAGAAGAGCCAAATGAAAGTGTTTTTTTTATCTTAATAAACAATAGTGAAAAAAATATACTAACGACTCTTAAATCACGATGTTTAACATTTAAGATTAATTTAACATTTAATGAGTCTTTGAATATCTCAAACTCAATACTTGAAAAAAATGTACTTGAATTTGTTAATTATGACTTACTAAGTTATTATAATTCTCCTGGTGAAATCATTAGTTTATTTAATTTTGCTGAAGAAAAATCAATTAATTTAAAGGATCATACTATTTCAAGTTTTATAAACTTAATAATAGAAAATAATTATTACAAAAAAAATAAACCTATTAAAATTTTATTAATAAACTTAATTGAGTTATTCTTTTTAAAAAAATACATGATAACAAATACAAAAATTTCATTAATTAATTTTTATCATAAATTTATAAAAAAAATTTATGATACTGAAAAATTTAATCTGGATGAGGAAAGTTTATTTTTAGAATTTAAATCAAAATTATTATAAATGGATAAAAATTACTATATTACGACTCCAATTTATTACCCATCTGCAAAACCTCATATGGGTCATGCATATTCAAGTATTGCCGCTGATTTTTTTGCCAGATTTAAACGTATGGATGGTTTTGATGTTCATTTTTTAACAGGTACTGATGAGCACGGTTTAAAAATACAAAGAGCAGCAGAGAAAAAAAATATTGATCCCAAGGCTTTTTGTGATGAAATTAGTCAAACATTTAGAAATCTTTCAAAAACATTAAATTTATCTAATACTGATTTTATTAGAACTACTGAAGAAAGACACAAAAAAACAGTTCAACATTTATGGAATGAGCTTGAAAAAAATGATGATATCTATTTATCAAAATATTCGGGCTGGTATTCTGTATCTGATGAGGCTTTCTATAGTGATGAAGAGATTACTGAAAAGGAAAACATTAAGATTGCAACTGCATCTGGTTCACCAGTTGAGTGGATAGAGGAAGAGTCTTATTTTTTTAGGCTGTCTAAATGGCAAGATGAATTACTAAATTATTATGAAAAAAATCCTGATTTTATTTCACCAAAATCTAGAAAAAATGAAGTAATTAGTTTTGTAAAAGGTGGGTTAAAAGACCTCTCTATAAGTCGTAAAGCATTCTCTTGGGGAATCAAGGTTCCTAACAGTCCAGATCATGTAATTTATGTTTGGCTCGATGCTCTAACTAATTATATAAGTGCTTTAAACTATCCAAATACAGATGATGCTCTGTTTAAAAAATTTTGGCCTGCATCTGTACATTTAATAGGTAAGGATATATTAAGATTTCACTCTGTATATTGGCCTGCATTTTTAATGGCAGCGAAAATACCTTTACCTAAGAAAGTTTATGGTCATGGCTGGATTTTATCTGGTGATGAAAAGATGTCCAAATCTAAAGGTAATATTCTTGACCCTTTGGATATTATTGAAATTTATGGTCTTGATCCCCTACGATACTATTTAATTAAAGAAGTCTCATTTGGTAATGATGGTAACATTTCACAAGATAGGTTAGAGAATTGTATCAATAGTGATTTGGCTAATAATTATGGAAACTTGTGTCAAAGAGTTACAGCATTTGCTGAAAAAAATTGTAAATCACTTATACCAAATAATATAAAATTTAAAGATGAAGATTTAGTAATGCTAAATAGATTTACTGATAATTTGATGGCAATACGTACTGAAATTGATAATCAAAATATTAATTATTATATTAATTTTATTGTTAGTGCTTTATTTGAAGCAAATAAATATTTTAATGACCAGGAACCTTGGAAAAAAAAAGATGATAAAGACAGGTTAAATACAATTGTCTATACTTCTTTAGAAATGATTAGAAAAATTTCATTCATGCTTTATCCAATAATCCCAAGTTCAATAGAAAAAGCCTTAAAAATTCTTAATTTAAATGTAGCTGCAATTAATTTTGAATCTATTGCAAAACACGACTATCTTGTATCTGGAAAACCGATTAACAAAATAGATATTTTATTTAAAAAAATTGAAAAGAAAAATGATTGATTCTCATTGTCATTTAGATCATGAACCTTTACTTGATAATTTAAGTGAGGTTATAAAAAGATCTAAAGAAGTTGGTATCTCGAAACTGTTGACAATATGCACTACGGTAGAAAGTTTTGTTAGGATAAAGAATATTATTAAGCTAGATCCAATGATTTATGGAACGTTTGGTATCCACCCTCATGAGACTGAGGAAAGTCATTTAATTGATAAAGATTATATAATTAATCAAATAAATCAAAATGAAAGAATTATTGGTATAGGTGAAACTGGCTTAGATTTTTTTTATAATCATAGCAACAAAGAAAGGCAAATTGATAGCTTTAAAGCCCATATAGAGGCTTCTATAGACCTTAATATACCTATTATCATACATTCTAGAAGTGCTGAGGATGAAACATATGAGATTTTAAAATCATATAAATCAGAAAAATTAAAAATTTTAATGCATTGTTTTACCGGTTCATTTGATTTTGCAAATCAATTACTTGAATTAGATGCATTTTTTTCCGCAAGTGGAATAATTACTTTTAAAAATAGTTTAGACCTTCAGGAGACTTTTAAAAATATTCCCTTAGATAAACTGCTTGTTGAAACAGATAGCCCATTTTTAGCCCCCATACCGATGAGAGGGAAAAAAAATGAACCAAGTTTTATCAAATATACTCTAGAAAAATTATCTATTTTAAAAGAAAAGACTGATCAGGAAATGTCCGATTTAACTACTAAAAATTTTAACAAACTTTTTAACCTATAATGTCTCTTAAATTCGTCATTTTGGGTAGTGGTAGCTCAATGGGTGTGCCTAGAGCAGATGGATATTCTGGCGATTGTGATTTAAAAAATAAAAAAAATTTTAGAACAAGATGTTCTGCTATAATTAAATTTAACGATCAAAATATCTTAATA
The DNA here is from genome assembly GCF_047717815.1 of Candidatus Pelagibacter sp. Uisw_113. GTDB lineage: Bacteria > Pseudomonadota > Alphaproteobacteria > Pelagibacterales > Pelagibacteraceae > Pelagibacter. The sequence goes on along the minus strand of NZ_CP159809.1, from coordinate 594,567 downwards.
GATACATCTCCTGATTTGAGGTCACAACTTCTTAAAAATAAAATTAAATCTATTAACAAAGTTTTTTATACACATCTACACGCGGATCAAACACATGGTATTAATGACTTGCGTCCATTTTTTTTAATAAACAAGAAACAAATTCCAGTCTATGCCGACTCCAATACTAAGAAATATTTACTTTCAACTTTTAAATATTGTTTTAAATCATCTTATGGTTATCCATCTACTTTAAATATTAATAGTCTTAAAAAAGAACATCAATTTACAAATAAAAATAAAAAAATTAAAATTGAATCAATACCAGTTCAGCATGGTAAAATTAAAAGTATATGCTATCTAATCAATAATGAATTAGCCTATGCAAGCGATATTAGTTTATTCTTTAAGAAAGATTACAAAAAATTAAAAAATTTAAAATACTTGATTATTGACTGTCTATGGTACCGTAATCACTCAGCACATTTCAATTTAAATCAAGTTTTAGAAATAGTTAAAATCCTTACTCCTAGAAAAACTATATTAACAAATATGCATAGTGATTTAGATTATGCAAAAATTAAGAAAAAATTACCTAAAAATATTATTCCTGGTTTTGACGGTATGACTGTTAGTTTATAGAATTAAATCTATTTGTTTTGTTATTTTATCTGACATTGGTGTAATAAAAGAATTGAACGTGTCCTGTATTTTTCCTTTTTTATTAATTAAAATTTTATGAAAATTCCACTTAGGAACAGTTGAGTTACCATAATTTTTTTTTGCCCATTTATATAAATCATGAGCATTTTCACCTTTAACATCTGTTTTGTCAGTTATCGGAAATGTAATATTAAAATTAGTTTCACAAAAATCCTTAATTTCGGAATTAGACCCTGGTTCTTGTCCACCAAACTGATTTGATGGAACACCAATTACATAGAAACCTTTGTCTTTATACTTCTCATAAAGGTCTTGAAGGCCTGTATATTGTTTGGTAAAACCACATTTACTAGCAACATTTACTAAAAGTATAGTTTTTCCTTTGTATTGATTTAAATCTATAGTTTCATTACTAATATTTTTTATTGAGTGATCAAAAAATAACTTTTCGTATTTAGCATCAACTTTTTCAAAAAATGTGAACATAGATATAATAAGTAGAATTAATAAATTATTTTTATAAAGCATGAATTATTTTTTAGAGGCATACAATAATATAAGATATCCAAATACCGTAGAAAGTAAAGATCCTGCAAGAACACCAATTTTTACACCATCAATGTACTGGATATTTTCAGCAAATGCTAAGTTTCCAACAAACAAACTCATTGTAAAACCAACACCTGTTAATATTGAAACTCCATATAGACTTAACCAGTTAGACTTGTCTGGCATTTGTGCGACACCAAATTTTACAGCTATGAAAGATATAAGCATAACCCCAACTTGTTTACCCACAAACAACCCTAAAAGAATACCTAATGGAACAGGTTCTAATAAAGATGATAATGATAATCCTTCTAAAGAGACACCAGCGTTAGCGAATGCAAATATAGGCATTATCATAAAAGCAACATAAGGACTGATTGCATGCTCAATTTTAATTAATAAAGAGAAATCTTTGTCTTTAATTCTGTGAGGTATGGTCGTAGCTAAAAGAACACCTGCTATTGTTGCATGAATTCCAGACTTATATGTGAAGAACCACATGAAGGCACCAATTATTAAATAGGGAATAAACTTTTTAACACCAAACTTATTTAAAGTAAGTAATAAAATATAGGAGATTAAGATTAAACTTAAATAGCTTATGCTTAAATCACCAGAATAGAAAAAAGCGATAATCAATATTGCACCAAGGTCATCAATAATAGCTAGAGCCGTTAAAAAGATTTTTAAAGAAATTGGAACTCTTGAACCAAGTAAAGATAAAATTCCTAGTGAAAAAGCTATGTCTGTAGCTGATGGAATTGCCCAACCATTCAATGTTTCAGAATTCCCAAAGTTTATAAAAACATAGACTAGGGCAGGGACTACCATCCCCCCAACAGCACCAATAATCGGAAGTAACGCTTTTTTTAAGTTAGAAAGTTCACCTTGAATAAATTCTCGTTTAATTTCTAAAGTTACAAAGAAAAAGAAAATTGCCATCAATAAATCATTAATCCAGTGGTGTACCGAAAGTTTTAAACCAAAATCATTAATACCTACAAACAGGTATTGGTTTAATGTGTCAAAATATAAATTACTAAAACTAGAATTACTTATTACAAGAGCAATAATTGCAGCAATTAATAATACAAGACCACTGGCTGCTTCTAACTGAAAAAACCATTTAAAAGGTTTTGAAAGATCTTTGATCATAATTCTATGTTAAATCTTTAATAAATAATGAGATATCTTTAATACTTTCATAAAGATTATAAAGTATTAATTCGGTATTTGGGACAATTTTTCCGATAGGATATTTAAAAGTATCTACAATAATTATAAAAGCTACGAATGAAATAATTGCTACTATAAAAATATTTAATATTTTAAAGTTTTTTTGTTTTGTATTTACTTGTATGCTTTCATTTATATTAGCGTCAATCTTTATCTTAGGCTCTTCTTCATTATTAACCTTAATTTTTTCATCATATCCTTCTTCTATGTCAACTTCAATTTCTTCTATCGGTAGCTCTGATGGATTGATCTCATTGTTGTTTGAGCGTTTATTTTGATCAAAAATATCAAGACCTTCATTGTCAAAATCTTTAACAATTGGGTTTACAGTATTTTTAAGAACTTCTTTTTTAAAAAACCATTTATGATCACAGCCAGCACACTGTAACAAGCGACCTTTGTCCGGAATTAAACTTGAGTCTATATCAAATTTTTTATTACAATTATTACAAGTAATGATCATTATTGTTGTATATCTGATTCTTGCAAAAATACCTTATTTTTGATGTTCTTTATTCTTTGAAATTATCAATATCTAATGTATTAGTACCTCAATCGGGGCGTAGCGCAGCCTGGTAGCGCATCTGGTTTGGGACCAGAGGGTCGCAGGTTCAAATCCTGCCGCCCCGACCAATTTATGAAAAAAGCAAAAATTTATATTCCTACAAAAAATTCCATGCAGTCAGGCCTTGGCAAATCAGACAAATGGTTAATTGAATTTGAAACTGAGGATACTGGTATAAATCCTTTGATGGGTTGGGAGACAAGCTCTAACACACTCTCAGAGTTAAATTTAGAATTTTCCTCTAAAGAATTAGCAATAGAATATGCAAAAAAAAATAAAATTGACTTTGAGATAATTGAACCTCAAAAAAGAAAAACTGTTAAAAAATCGTATGCAGATAATTTTCTAAAATAATGTTTAAATTTTTTACAAAAAAAAAATGGCAGTTATGGTCTTGGTTAGGTTCGTTTGTAATTTTATTATCATTGTGGGTTCAAGTAAAAATTGATGTAAAAATAAATGAATGGTTTGGTGTGTTCTACGATATGATTCAAAAAGCACTTGCTAAACCCAACGCTATTACAATTGAAGAGTACTGGGCAAATTTAGCATCATTTATTACACTAGCTGGAATATATATAGCTCTTTACGTTGTAATTAGTTTTTTTACAGCACACTTCTTGTTTAGATGGAGAACTGCAATGGTGGAATGGTATCATTCTGTTTATGATAGAGCTCGTAAAATAGAAGGTGCCTCACAAAGAGTTCAAGAAGATACAATCAAGTTTACCCGTATTATGGAGTCTCTAGGTACAAGTTTTATTGAATCAGTCATGGTATTAATACAATTTACTCCAATTTTATTAGGACTATCAGTAGGTATACCAATCTTCTTTTTTGGTGACTGGCAATATGGATTGATAACTGGTGCATTGCTTTGGACATTGGGTGGTACAGCATTCTTAATAGGATTAGGTTGGATATTGCGTTTAGTTGGAGTGGAATATGATCTACAAAAAAAAGAGGCCGCATATAGAAAGATATTAGTAGTAGCTGAAGATGATGGTAACGTTAGACCTAAGACAATAAATGAATTATTTGATGAAGTTCGTTCAATTCACTTTTTAAGCTACACAAGGTATTTATATTTTAATATTGGTCGTATGGCTTACTTGCAAGCTAATGTATTATCAGCCTATGTTTTCTTAGCTCCAGCTATTGTAGCAGGTGTTGTAACATTAGGTGTTATGCAACAAATTATAAGAGCTTTTGGAAGAGTTGAAGGTTCTATGCAATACCTATTAAAAGCTTGGCCTACCATTATAGAGCTGGCAAGTGTTTATAAGCGTCTAAGAGAATTTGAGAGTGTAATAAATTCTACTGAAATAGTTGTTCAAAAAGATTAATGTCTATTGATAAGAAATATGTCGATCAAATTATAAAAGTTTCTGAAAAGGCAGCTCTAGCATCGTCTTATTTGGTTGGAAAAAAGGACAAGATTGCAGCAGATCAAGCAGCTGTTGATTCAATGAGGTTAGAATTAAATAAAATAGATATGAATGGTGAAGTTGTTATTGGAGAGGGTTCACTTGATGAAGCTCCAATGCTTTACACTGGTGAAAAACTTGGAAATAAAAACGGACCATATTTTGATATTGCTGTTGATCCTTTAGAAGGAACAAATTTTGCAGCAAATAATTTACCTGGTGCAACGTCAGTTATTTCAATTGCTGAAAAAGGTAATCTTTTTAATGCACCAGAAACATATATGGATAAAATCGCAACGGGACCAATTGAAAAAGGATTGGTAGATCTAGATTTTACATTAAAAAAAAATGCTTCAAACTTGGCTGATTTTCTAAATAAAGATATATCATCACTCACAGCATGTGTAATGGATAGACCAAGACATAAAAAAATAATTGATGAATTAAAGCAACTAAATATTAAGATTAAACTAATTACGGATGGCGATGTTCTGGGTGCATTGTATGTGACAAATCAAAAATATAATGTTGATATATTTTTAGGTATAGGAGGTGGTCCCGAAGGAGTTTTAGCAGCATCAGCTCTTGACGCTTTTGACTGCCATTTTCAAGGGAGATTTATATTTGATAACGACAAAGATATTAAAGATGCAAATGAAATGGGAATAACTGATTTGAATAAAAAATACGAATTAAATGAAATTATAAAAGGTGATTCAATTTTTTGCTCAACAGGTATTACTTCTAGTGATATGTTAAGTGGAGTCGAAATTAATGACAATAAGTATACAACAGAGACACTAGTTACACACAAAAGTTTAAAATTTAAAGAAACGATAAAAAGAACAAATTTTATTGAAGAATGATTTCTGTTTCAGGTAAGAAGTGGGAACAAAAAAAAATTAATCAAAACTTAGTTGATAAATTAAAACAAGATTTTAATTTTAGTAGTATTTTATCTAGACTAATTATTTCAAGAAAATTTGGAGTTGAAGAAATTGCAACAATCAATACAGATTTGGATTTGAACAACGTTTTTTTAAATAATGAAGATTTCAATCAATCTATTAAACTTGTTGTTGATTGTATTAATAACAACGAAAAAATATGTATTTTAGGTGATTATGATGTGGACGGGTCTGCTGCTACATCATTATTTGTTAAATTTTTAGAAAGCATAAATTACTCTTTTTTTTATTATATTCCAGACAGGGAAAAGGATGGCTATGGTGCTACCAAAAAATTATTCCAAAAACTGATCTTAGAAAAGCCTAAATTGATTATAATGGTTGATTGCGGCTCAACTTCTAATGAAGCAATAGATTTTTTAAATGAAAATAAAATTAAATCTTTAATTATTGATCATCATGAAATTAGTAATCCATTTCCAAATGCAAACTCAATTATAAATCCCAAAAAAGATAATGGTTATAGAGAGTACGATTATTTATGTGCAACAACACTTACATATTTTTTTTTAGAATTACTAATTAAAGAAACTAAAAGTGAAATAAATATATCTGATTATTTGATATATGTTTTGTTAGCTACAGTCTGTGATGTAATGCCTTTAAGAAAGCTTAATAGATTAATTGCAATAAATGCTCTCAAAAATTTTGATATAACTACAAATTTACCTCTGAACACTTTGTTTGAATTAAATGAAAAAAAAAATAAGATTAATATTAATGATTTGGGTTATTTAATTGGTCCTATATTGAATGCTGGCGGAAGACTGGGTAAATCTCAATATGCTACGGAATTATTATCTTCTAATAATGATCAAGTTATCAAAGATAGGTCTACTAATTTAATTAAATTGAATAACAAAAGAAAAGAAATTGAAACTTTAGTATTAAATGAAATTGATTTTCAAAAAATTGAAAAAGAAAATAAAGAAGTAATTATTTATTATAATCCAAATATAAACGAAGGTTTAATTGGAATTATTGCAGCAAGATTAAAAGATTATTTTAATAAACCCTCCATTGTTATTACTGCGTCTAATGAATTATTAAAAGGATCTGCAAGATCAGTTTATAATTATAATATTGGTCGTGTAATTAAAGGTTCACTAGATAAAGATATAATTATAAATGGCGGTGGTCATAATATGGCTGCAGGATTTACGCTAAATAAAGCAAACCTTAAAGATTTTGAAAATTATATATTAGAGGATTTTTTAAAATCTAATACTGTAAATAATAATATATTTTCATATGAATCAGAAGTTTCGCCATTAGCATTTAATCAAGATTTTTATGATGATATAAAAAAATTAGAACCTTTCGGTACAGGAAACTCAGTGCCAACATTCATGTTAAGAGATCTAAAAATAATTAAACCCATAGTGCTAAATAACAAGCATATATCTGCAATATTAAAATCAAAAACAGGATTTTCAATTAAATCAATATCATTTAATTCTATTAATACTAAGATCGGTGAACACTTAATGAGTTATATAAATAACATTAATGTAATTGGTCAAATCAATGAAAATATCTGGAATAATAAAAAAACTCTGCAATTAACTATTAGAGACCTTATCCTATAACTTAATTACGCTTGATAAATAATGACTTTTAAAATAAAAGATCTCAACATGGTCCCTTCGTCTATCGGTTAGGACAGCTGGTTTTCATCCTGCAAAGGGGGGTTCGATTCCCCCAGGGACCGCCATTATTAGTATGTGTTACTATGTGTATATGCTCAAAACCCTGCCTGCTTTTAAGCTCAAAACTTATGTTGGGTACACCAATAATTTAGAATTAAGATTATCAAAACACAACTCTAATAAAGGAGCAAAATCAACAATGGGTTATAAATGGAAAATAATTTATAAAAAAAAATTTTTATCTAAACCTAAAGCAATGTCTTATGAATATTTACTTAAAAAGAATAGAAAAAAAAGATTATCCATATTAAAAGAAAGTAAATGAATGATATTATAAAAATAGCAACTATTCTCCCATATAAGGAGAATTATACATTTACTAAAGCACAAGCAGCAGCAATTTGGGTCTGTGATTTTTTTAAATATTCTAATTATAAAAATACAAATTTTATTTTTGGCAACACAATAGGAAATGATTATCTAACTAAAAATTATGTAAATATTAAAATTAATAATCTTAAGTCTAAATTATCAAGCTCCACAAATGAGTACTGTCAAAATTTTATTGAAAAAACAAAAGATTCAAATTTTGATATCATCGAGATTCATAATAGGCCTCTTGTCTTTAATTATTTAAAAAATAAAGTAATTTCTAAATTCATTATTTATTTTCATAATGATCCATTAAGTATGAATGGTTCTAGAACTAATGAAGAAAGATTAAAACTACTTAACCAGGTTGATAAAATTATATTTGTAAGCAAATGGGTGCAAACTAGATTTTTTATTAATTTAGATCCTAAGTTAATGAACAAAACTGAAATTGTTTACCCTAGTATCCATAGAGAAAAAAAAATTTTCAGAAAAGATAAGAAAATAACCTTTGTGGGTAAATTAAATGAATCGAAGGGTTACGATATATATAAAGATTCTGTTATAAAAATTCTTGACGAATTCCATGGGTGGAAGGCATACTCGATTGGGGACGAAAGTAGAGAAAGGCCAAAAATATATCATAAAAATCATAAAGAATTAGGTTTTTTAAAACATAAAAAAGTTTTACAATTTTTAAACAAATCCGAAATTGTCGTAGTACCATCACGTTGGGAAGAACCTTTCGGAAGAACTGCTCTAGAATCTTCATCAAGAGCATGTGCTACAATAATTTCAAATAAAGGTGGACTACCTGAGACTACAGATCATTGTATTATACTTAAAAAATTAAACTCTACTGAACTTTATAATCAATTAAAAAAACTAATTAAAGATGACAAACTTCGAAAAAAAATTCAAATAAATGGTTTTAAAAATGTTAAACATTTAATTAAAGATAATTCAAAATTAATAGATCAAATAAGAAGAAGCACATTTCAAAAATTTAATCTTAATTTTATCAAAAATAAATTAAGAATTATTAATATCTACAATACTGGTCAAAAACTTAATCATAGATTATATAATATTTCATTAGGTAAAAAATTTACTAACGGATTTATTAGAAATGGTCACGATGTTCTTGAAATTAGTGACAGAGATTTTGTAAAACAAAACAGGACTTTTTCATTAACAAATAGTGAGACAAAATTTCAACAGTATTTAGTAGAAACTTTCAAAAATTATAATCCTGATTTTCTATTTTTTGGTCACACCAAAAATATTACTACAAATACAATAGGTCAATTTAGAGCTTTAAATAAAAATCTTATAATTTCTCAATGGAATGAAGATCCTATTATGCCAAGTCTTGATTATTCACAGACTAACATAAAAAATATCTCTAATTATGCAAATCTTGTTGACCATAACTTTATTACGACAGATCCAAGTGTTTTTCTTAAACAAAATACCAATATTAAGAATCTACACTTTTTCTTTGTTCCTGTAGATCAAAATATTGAGTGTTTTGATGTTTATAAATTGAATCCATCAAGAGATATTTTTTACGCAATGAGTCATGGTGTAAATAGAGCTACATTAAAAAAAGGTAAAACAGATAGTAGAATTAATTTTCTAAATTTATTAATTAAAAAAATAGATAATATAAATTATGACTTTTATGGTTTTGAAAATAAAGAGCCAATATGGGGGAATAATTTTTATAAAGCACTGGTCGGCTCTAAAATGGGCTTAAATTTAAGCAGAGGTTTGCCTACTAAATATTACTCAAGCAATAGAATTGCCTCTTTGATGGGTAATGGCTTATTAACTTTCATTGATAGAAAAACACAAATGAATGACTTCTTTAACAATAATGAGATTATTTTTTACGATAATATTACAGATCTTTCAGACAAAATTAAATTCTATAAAAAAAATGAAAAATCAAGAATAAAAATTGCTAAAAATGGTAAGAAAAAATATTTTAAACTCTTTGACGAACTTAAGACAACTAAATATATTATAGATAAGTCATTAGGTAATAAAACAACTTTATATTAATGAAGTTCACTTTCTTGATACCTACGATTAATAACTATAATCACCTTAAAATTTGTATTTCTAGCATTAAAAAAAATTCAAAGTTTAATCATCAAATACTTGTACATTCCAATAACTCGATGGATGAAACTTCTAACTATTTAGAGTCTCAATCTATTTATGAAATGAAGTCAGACAAAAATTATGGATTATGTACAGCATTAAACAATCTTGTCAAAAAAGCTGAAAACAATTTTTTAATTTTTATACATGACGATATGTATCTCTGTCCAGGCTGGGAAGATGTTTTAATAAATGAAATTAACTCTCATAACAATTATAATTTTTATCTATCAGGAGTTATGATTGAAAAAATTAATGGTCATATAAATTATAATTTTGGTGATGACTATAGAAATTTTGATGAAAAAAATCTTTTAAAAATGTATAAACAATTTAAATTTAATGACATCCAAGGTGCTGACAAAAACCCATCCGTAGTACATATAAGTTTATGGGAAAAAGTAGGTGGTTTAAGCGAAGAGTTTAATCCCGGCGACGCCTCTGACCCTGATTTTACTTTAAAACTATGGAAAAGTGGTGTTAGAATCTTCAAGGGTCTTTCTAATTTTAGAGTTTATCACTTTGGTTCGATGACTACTCGTAAAAATAAGAATATAAAATTAAACAAAGGATCTAAAATTTTTTTACAAAAATGGGGTTTTACTTATAAATTTTTCCAAAAATATTATCTAGAGCATCAAACTCAATACCAAGGACCATTAACTGATCCTAAAAAAAACATTTTTTTTTATTTTCATCTATTTATTTGCAAATTGCAGTTAATTTTCAATTATATAAAAAACTAATTATAGTTTGCATAATAATATATTAATTGATTATTGACATATCTACAAATAAATTTAGATACATCTATCTACATGTTATTTTTAAAATATTTAATTATATAATTAAACACTATGAAAATTTATTATGGTAAAGCCGTATATGACCAAAAAGAGATTAGTGCTGTCATAAGGGTATTAAAAAAGAAATCTCTAACATTAATTGATGGTCCATCTGTAAAAGAACTTGAGCATAAACTATCTAAACTGTTTGGTAAAAAATTTGGTTTAATGGTCAATTCTGGATCATCTGCTAATTTATTAGCTTTATCCTCATTTAATTTTAAAAAGGGGTCTGAAATTATCACACCAACTTTAACATTTTCCACAACAATAGCTCCAATTTATCAGCTAGGTTTAGTTCCACACTTTATTGATGTGGATAAAGCAACTTTTGTATCTAGAATTGATCAAATTGAAAAATGTATTAATAAAAAGACCGTTGCAATTATGATACCAAACTTACTTGGTAATGTTCCTTATTGGCCTGCAATTTATAAAATTGCAAAAAAACATAAGTTAAAGATTATTGAGGATTCTGCTGATACCGTTGGTTATACATTTAATAATAAAAATTTTGGTAAATACTCTGATATTACTACTAATAGCATGTATGCATCTCACATTATTACTGGTGCCGGTTTTGGTGGCATTGTTTGTTTCAATGATAAAAAACTTTACAATCAAGCTAAATTATTAAGAGGGTGGGGTAGATCTTCTGCAACATTCAATGAATCTGAAGATATTAGTTTAAGATTTAATAAAAAAGTTGATGGAATTCCTTATGACGGAAAGTATATATTTTCTGAAATGGGTTATAATTTTCTACCCTCTGAAATATCTGCTGCTTTTGCTCTAGAGCAATTAAAAAAATTAAAACAAAATATTAACACTAGAGTTAAAAACTTTAATAAAATTTATGATTACTTTAGAAAGTATGAGAACTTATTTATTCTACCTAATGAATTTAAAGGGTTAAAAACAGGATGGCTTGCCTTTCCACTAATAATTAGAAATCAAAATAAATTAGTTAGAAAAAATCTTCAAATTTTTCTAGAAAAAAATGGTATTCAAACAAGAACTATATTTACAGGTAATATTTTAAGACAGCCTATAATGAAATCAAAAATATATAAAAAATGTAAAGACGCTACTATAAATAGTGACAATGTTATGAAAAATGGACTTCTAATTGGATGCCATCACGGCCTGACTAATAAAGATATCAATTATATGCTATCTAAATTTGATCGTTTTTTTGTTAAATTTAAATTTCAATCACTTAAGTAGTTTATTTCTTTAACTAATAAGCTCATTAATTATAAAATAATTAAAAATATTATTAAAATTTCAACTTATTTAAAGCATTGTTTTTAAATAGATTTGATTCTTTAATATACCTTCTTACCATTTCTGTAGATTTGTGGCCTGTCATAGCCATAATACTTCGCTCTTCAACACCAGACTCTGCAGCAGACGTAGCAAAACCTGACCTTAGACTGTGACCGGAGTAATTCTTGCTATCCATACCAGTCAAATTTAAGTATTCCTTGAGAAGTAAAGCTACTGTTTGGTCTGTTAATCTATTTTTTGATAGCTTCGATCCTTTAACAAATCTTCTAAACACAGGTCCAGAATTTATTTTTGAAATCTCTAGCCAATTTTTTAATGATGATACAGGGCAATATTGTGGGTTATCAAAGTAGGGTAGTGCTTTTGTAAAACCTTCACCAAATTGATCTGTTTTAGACCTTCTAAGGTTGATTTTTAAGCCCTCAGGAACAAAATCTAGATCATCATAGTCTAACGATACTATCTCGTTTCTTCGAAATCCCCCTGAAAAACCGATTAGGATTATTGTTCTATCTCGACATTTTTTAATTTCTTCTTTTTTTTGATGATCTATAACATTAATTATTTCTTTTAAATTGCTGATTAATATAGGCTTTTTAGACTTTTGAATGCTACCTTTTCTTCTTTTTATACCCATAATATTTTCAATTATTGAGGGGTGTTTTGTATCCAGGTAATGCCCTTTCAATTTATGTATAACTCCAATGGATACCAATCTTCTCTTTAAAGTGCTGATTTTAAAGTCTTTTATCGATAAATATGTTAAATAAAGGGAAACTATTTTTGGTTCTGAAGGAAGTGATTTAAAACCGTTCTGCACACAAAACAAACTAAAATCATTAAAATCAGATCTATAAGCTCTTACAGTATTATTAGCCTTAGAGCTTTGTAAGTTTTGTAATGTTTCTTCTTGTAAAGCTTTTATATCTGTTATTATATCATTCATATTTATTACTATTGATAATCTTTAATTATCGTTAGTAATATATTAAGTGTTTTTGTTTGTCAATACATATAAATATAAAATTATGGATGGGAAATTAATTGTCTTATTGTTACTTATGCTAGCTGGAATTGCTTATTTTTTTTGGGGTGTATGGAAAATTTTAATCCCACTTATTTTATTTATTATAAATGCTCTATATTTCATTTTTGTTATTTTCGCTAATCATACAACAACTTCAGATTTATTAATTCCAGGATTAATTGCAGTAGCGCTTTATTTTTGGTTAGATAAGGCTTATAAAATAGACAAAAAACAATGATTTCAATAATTTAAATAACAAAATTAAACTAAATGATTAGGAAATTAGAGCAAAAAGATAAGGGAAATTGGGCTAAATTATATAATGGTTATGCTGATTTCTACAAAGTTCCAATGAATACAGAGATTTTAGACACTTTATGGGGATGGATTCATGATGAAGCTCATGATGTTAATGCTATTTGCTTTGAATTAAAGGGTAAAATCTTGGGAATTGCCCATTATAGAACAATGCCTAGACCAATTAAGGGCCAATATATTGGTTTTTTAGATGATTTGTTTGTAGAGCCAGAATCTAGAGGTCAAAAAATAGCTCAGAAACTCATTAGTCACCTAAAATCATTATCTAAGGCCAATAATTGGAATGGAATTCGTTGGATCACCCACTCTTCCAATGAAAATGCAAAGAAATTATACGATAAAATAGCTAATAATACTGGATTTGAACTCTATGAACTTAAAGGGAACTAAGTTTCAGCTAAAAGTGTGGAATTACCTGAAGAAAATACCCAAAGGCAAAGTTAAGACCTACTTAGAAGTTGCTAAAGCCATTGGAAAACCTAAGGCATTCAGAGCTGTTGCTAATGCAGTGGGTAAAAACCCCTACCCACCTAAAATACCCTGTCATCGAGTGATCAGATCAGATGGAAGTCTCGGCGGATACTCTGGAAAAGGTGGAATTCAACAAAAACGACGTTTATTGAGATCAGAAAAGATCTTCATAAAATAGTACTTTTAACCCCAAAAAACCTCAAAAACCCTTGGTATCAAATACTTTTTAGGTATTTAGCCATATTTTTGTCTAATTGCTGTAATGCATCCTTCTAGTTGTACTGCGAATGGACTTTCAGCCAAAATAGACCATCCTATGGACGTTTAAACACTATATTCTCATACTGCATTGCTCTACTTGTCAACAATAGCAACGATTATAGAAGGAGTAAAAAAGACCATTTTACTGGCTTTTTTAGCCCCCTATTCCACTACATAAATAATCTAATTTAACAAAAATGCTCTATTAATTGAAATAAGTATTTAATATCAATACTAAATCACCATTTTACCTAGCTATAAAACTATATTTAATTTACTAAAAATCAAAATCTCTCAATTCTCACTTTTTCAACTATAGAAAAACAGATTTATGCTACTTTTATTTTATTTTAGGCCTATTTTTAGTAACTATAATTTAAACATTTGTTATATATTATTGTATTTTATCTATAATTTAAAAATTTACAATATTATATTTAAATTAATAATTACAGTAGTTTAAGATATATTATTAATGTATAATATTAAGTATTAGTAAACAAGTGATCTCTAATTAATTGGATTTAATATAAGATTCTCTTCTAGAGATATAAATTCCACTCATAATAATAATGGACAAACCTAAGAATGTCCAATTATCAGGAAAGTCACTAAAAAAGTAATACCCAATAATGATATTAGTAATGATTTCAAAGTAGCTAAATGGAGCTAATTTAGAAGCATCAGCGTATTTAAGGGATAATATAAGAAATAAGTGCCCAATGCATGCAAATACACCTATAGAGGCCATCATAGACCATTGAGAAGGGCTTGGATTAACCCAAATAAAAGGCATTAAACCTGAAACAGCTACTAATCCAACTAATCCAGTTAATAATAGGGTTAATAAAGGATTATCTGAAGTACTCAATTTACGGGTAATTATTAAATAGAACCCATACATTATACCTGTTCCTAATGCAGCTAGACTAGCTAAGTTGATCTCTACAAAACCTGGCCTTATAACGACTAGAGAGCCAATAAACCCTATAATAACTGCAGTCCACCTCCTTACGCCCACCTTCTCACCCAAAAATATGGGAGAAAATGCAGTAACAATTAAGGGTGCCACAAAGGCAAGCGTTAAAGCTTTAGCTAAAGAGATAACAGATATTGCGTAGAAGAAACAAATATTAGCACAAAGTAGTATCAACCCTCTTATTATTTGTAACTTAGGCTTATCAGTCCAAACAAGCTGCTTATTATAAAAGAAGAACATTATAGGAAGCGTGAATGCGACCGTAAAAAAGTATCTTGCCCAAGTAATCTGTAAAACTGGCATATCTGCACTTAAATACTTGGCAAAACCATCCATGATTGGAAGCATTACCCAGGCTAAAAGGTTAAATGTGATGGCTTTCATAAGCCAATAGATACAGTTTAATTAAAGTATTTTAAAGCAAAGAATACGACCACTGGAATAGTAGCAAAAGACATAACTGTAGAGACAACGATGGTACTAGCAACGCTATCTACAATTTTTTTCGGCGAATAAATTGAGGCTACAAGATAATTTAAAACAGCACTAGGCATTGAGCATTGAATTAATAAAACACCAGCTGCAAATCCCGATAGATCAAAATATCTAATGATTAATAACGCAACAATAGGACCTAAGACAACTCTTCCAATTGAAGAAATTAAAGCTTTCTTAAAAGAAAAAACTTTAAAACGAGTTAAAGCAATTCCTAAAGACATTAATATTAAAAAAATTGTAGCATACATTAGTAGAAAAGTTGTGTTTTCTACAAAGACAGGAAGTTCTATTTTGAAATATAGGAAAATTACTGAAATTATGATTGCATAAAATGGTGGATTTTTAAGAATAACATTAATATTGAATTTTCTATCAGCAAGAAAAATTCCCAACGTAAAGTGACACAGAATTATTAAAGCTGAAATAGCAGCAGCTACTCCCAATCCTTGAGATCCATAAGCAAACAAACATATTGGTAAGCCCATATTTCCAGTATTTGGCATAATAAACGGTGGAAGCTCACGGATGATATCCTTTGTTTTTAAGAAGAATAAAAAAATAATTCCAATAAAAGTAAAGGCAGCAATTGCAATTAAAAAGTACCAAAAATAATTTTTAAATATTTCAAATGATATACCAGTTGAAGTTAGTGCATATATAATCATTGCTGGAGTTCCAATATTAGCAGCAAAATTGGTTATAAAAGTGGTGTCAATTTTTGGATTATTTTTACCCAAATAATATCCAATACCAACAACAAAAAAGACAGGAAATAAAACCTCAAACAGTTTTAAATATATTTCCATTAATTATAAATTCTAATAAGTGTAGGATATTTAAGAATATTTTTATCTTTTTTGAAGATAGAAAGACAATTCTTAGAATTAAGCTCATTAGTTTTATGCGTAATAATAACAATAGTAGCTTTGTTATTTTTTTTATCAGGAGTTTGAATTAATCTTTTTACTGAAATTTTATACTTAGCTAATCTGTTAGTGATTGTTGATAAAACACCAGGTTTGTCTTTAACTTCAAATCTCAGATACAATGAATTCACATAATTATCAACATTGTAACATTTAATTGATTTAAGTTTATTTCCAGGAATACCAAATGGCTTCTTAATGTTACCTCTTAAAATTGAAAGTAAATCTGATAACAAAGAAGAAGATGTAGGTCCAGGACCGGCTCCCTCTCCTTGTAATATACTTTCACCAACTGGCTTCCCTTCAAGGATAACAGCATTCATAACACCACCAACATTACCAATATATGAATTTTTACTAACCAAACACGGGTGTACAGTCTCAAAAAGTTGACCATTAATCATCTCAGAAATACCAAGGAGTTTGATACGTAGATTTAATTGATTAGAAATTTCTATGTCTTTTAATTCAATTTTCTCAATACCTTCCATTAGGCATTTATGTTTTGAAATTTTAATATTAAATGCAAGAGCAGATAAAATTCTTACTTTAGCAAATGCATCAAAACCATTTAAGTCTAATTTAGGGTTGTCTGGTTCAGCATATCCTAATTTTTGAGCTTTCTTTAATACGTTAGAAAAACTATCATTAGAATTTTCCATTTCTGAAAGAATGTAGTTAGAAGTGCCATTTAAAATTCCATAAACTTTAGAAATTTTGTTAGTTGCAAGACCCTCTTTAATGGTTCTTAATATTGGAATTCCACCTGCTACAGATGCTTCAAATTCTAAATTAACACCATTGTCTTCAGCTAACTTTCCTAAATAATCACCATGTTTAGAGATAAGCGCTTTATTGGGAGTGATTACATGTATTTTATTTTTTAGAGCAGTTTCTACAACTTTTTTAGATACTCCATCTGACATACCTATAGCTTCAAATAAAATATCTACTTTGGTCTTATTAAAAATTTCTAATGGGTTTTTAAAAAATATTTTCTTATTAACTTTAAATCTTCTTTTTTTAGAAATGCTTCTTGCTGAAACAGCTACTATATTAATCTTTTTACCCGTCTTAAGCTCAATATCTTTTTTTTTTGTATTAAGTTCATTTAACAAATAGATACCAACTTGTCCTAGACCAACTACAGCAATGTTAATTATATTTTTCATCTATTGGTTAATATCTGGATATTCAGCGTTATTTGAATAATCTTTAAGAAAAAGGTTAAATTCATCAAAAGTCATAGATTTATAATCACCAGTTTTCTTTAATATGATAGATAGTTTTTTATCTTCAGCAGATTTTTTTATTGGATCTTCATTCCAATAAGCAGAGTCTTTGTTTAATGAGCACGAAGTTAAAAATAATATTAAAGGTAAAAATAAGTATTTCAAATTAATCCTTTTGTTTCGTTAAAACCATATTTGATATTCATATTTTGTATTGCTTGACCTGCTCCACCTTTAATTAAATTATCAATAACAGATAAAATAATAACTCTATTTTTATACTTAGTTTTACAAATTACTATAGAGCAATTATTCGTGTTAATTACGTCGTTTGTACTTAATAATGAATTTGTTTTTAAAATTTTAACGAATCTGTTTTTTGAATATTGACTCTTTAAAGTACTTTCTAATTTTTTAATAGTTACACCTTTATTAAGATCTACATAAATAGTGCTAAGTATCCCTCTAAACATTGGGATTAAATGGGGAGTAAATGTAAAAGAAAATTTCTTCTTAGTATGGTTGGTAATTTCTTGTTGAATTTCAGAGTTATGTCTGTGAAAGCCTACACCATAAGCACTTAAAGACTCGTAAAGGTTTTTATCTTTATATTTGTTATGTACACCTCTACCCGCTCCAGAGTAACCAGATTTTGAATCTATAATAACATTATCTGTTTTTATTAAATTTTTCTTAACTAAAGGAATAAGTGGTAAAAGTATTGAAGTTGGGTAGCACCCTGGACATCCAATAATATTAAATTTCTTTACCTTGTCACCATTGATTTCTGGCAATGAGTAAATAGATTTCTTAATATTTTTTACTGATTTGTGTTTTTGTTTGTACCATTTTAGATAATCTGATGCTTTATTAAGTCTAAAGTCTGCAGCTAAATCAATTAATACATTGTGTTTTAATAAATCATTTGAAATATCTTGCGCCTCACCATTAGGCAAAGCTGTAAAAACAAGGTCTATCTTTTTTAAAAGTGCTTTGTTGTATCTAATAATTTTAGGTAACTTCTTTGAACTTAGTGATTTTTCATAACTAGAGATATTTTTTCCAACAGAGGAATTTCCACAAAGATATTTAATCTTAATATCACTATGTTTAACTAGTAATTTAATTAATTGAACACCAATATAACCAGTTGATCCAGCAACTAAAACATTAAGCCTAGGCATTTTTTTATTATAACAGTTTAGAGTTAAAAAAGAATTATCTTTTCGAGAATTGGAAGCTTCTTCTAGCTTTTCTACGACCAGGTTTTTTTCTCTCAACTGATCTAGAGTCTCTAGTATTGAGCTTTTCTGTCTTAAGTACCGCTCTATTCTCTGAATCAAATAAGATTAGTGCTTTAGCAATACCGTGAACCATTGCACCAGCTTGACCTGTGTGACCACCACCTGCAACACTACATCTTACGTCATAATCAGTTGCTTGGTTTATAATTTCAAATGGTCTTGTAATTTGCATTTTATGACTTCCACTAGTAAAATATTCATCAATAGTTCTGCCATTAACGTAAATTTTGCCAGTACCCTTTTTCACCCAGATTTTTGCAATAGATTTTTTTCTTCTACCAGTCGCGTATTTACTGTCTTTAAAATCTAATTTAATTTTAGGTTTTTTTGTGGATACTTTAGTTGGTGTGGCTGGTGTTTCCATATTAATTTCTTATTAAATTTTTACTGTTTAATTTACCTAGGTCTAAAAGTTTTGGGTTTTGTGCTGCATGAGGGTGCTCTTCACCAGCATAAATTTTTACTTTAGTTAACTGTTTTCTACCAAGAACTCCTCCAGGTAACATTCTTTTAACGGCTAATTTTAGTGTCTCACCAGGTTTGTTTTTTTCTAATAATTTTTCAGGAGTAATTTCTTTAATTCCACCAGGATGACCAGTATGTCTATAATATTTTTTGTCTTTAAATTTTTTTCCAGTAAATTTTGCCTGCTCAACATTTTTAACTACAACAAAATCACCATCATCCATGTGAGGTGTAAAAGTAGTTTTGTTTTTTCCTCTTACAATCATAGCTATGATTGATGCTAATCTACCAACTACAGCATTTTTAGCATCTATCTCGAACCAGTTGCTGTTTAATTCACTACTTTTTAGAAATTTAGTCATTGTGCGAGGATTAATACTATTATTAGATATAATGTCAATTTTATATTTCCCTTGCAATATCATACTTAAATGATAGTTTGATTGAGCCGATTTGTTCCTATTGCAGGCTAGTAATGCTAAAAAGGATTTTTACATACATTATCGGTAGGCGCATTTGAACTGTATTGTACGCCTTGCATTAAGCAAAAGTACTAAAAAAGGAGTATTAAGATGAGCACAAAAAGACAAAACCCTGAGACTATAGCCATACATGGTGGGGATTATAGAAGTGACCCAACAACTAAAGCAGTAGCTGTTCCAATTTATAGAACAACTTCTTATCAATTTGACAGTACTGAACACGCTGCAAATTTATTTGCTTTAAAAGAGTTTGGTAATATCTACACAAGGATAATGAATCCTACTAATGATGCCCTAGAAAAAAGACTTGCTGCATTAGAGGGGGGCTTAGCTTGTTTAACCGTATCATCCGGTCAAACGGCATCAACTTTTTCAATTTTAAACGTTGCAAAAGCTGGAGACAATATTGTTAGCTCTACCGATCTTTATGGTGGAACAGTTTCTTTATTTACACACACTTTAAGTAAGCTTGGAATAGAAGTTAGGTATGCAGACCCTGCTGATCCTAAAAACTTTGAAAAAGCCATAGATGATAAAACTAGAGCATTTTATGGAGAAACTTTACCGAATCCGTACTTAAGAGTTTTTCCTATTAAAGAAGTATCTGACATAGGTAGAAAATATAACATACCACTAATAATGGATAATACGGCCTCTCCCGTTCTATGTAAGCCCTTAGAGCACGGTGCTGCTATAGTTGTTTATTCACTTACTAAATATATAGGTGGACATGGTACAGTTGTAGGTGGAGCTTTAATCGATGGTGGTAATTTTGATTGGACAGCAGATCCTAAAAGGCAGCCCCTATTTAATGAACCTGATGCAAGTTATGGTGGTGCGGTATGGGGTAAAGTAGTACCCGAGTTAACTGGTGCGAACGTTTCTTTTGCAGTTAGAGCTAGAGTTGTCTTATTAAGAGATTTGGGTGCAGCATTATCTCCTGATAATGCATTTGGATTAATCCAAGGACTGGAAACTGTAGCTTTAAGAATGAAACAACATTGTTCAAATGCTGAAAAAGTTGTCGACTATTTAGTTAAGCACACTGAAGTTTCCAGAGTTATTTATCCAAATCAATACAAGGGTGAAATTGGAAATAGAGCTAAAAAATACCTAAACGGTGGAAATGGTGCTTTAGTTGGTATCGAGTTAAAGGGCGGTATTGAAGCTGGTAAAAAATTTATAGAAGCTTTAAAAATGTTTTATCATGTAGCAAATATTGGAGATGCTAGAAGTCTAGCAATACATCCCGCAACAACAACACACAGTCAATTAAATGAAGAAGAACTTTTAGCTTCAGGTGTAACACCGGGATATGTAAGGCTATGTATTGGTCTTGAGCATATTGATGACATTATTGAAGATTTAGAACAAGCTCTAAAAAGAACAGATAATGTTGAAGACATTAATAAAGCTAAAGCTGTTAGTTAGAGTTTTTATATACAATTGCAAGATAAGTAGTTAATACAAAAATTGAACCTAACTGGTGTAGTGATGCATATTTAATCTCTACACCAGTTAGTAAGGTTATAATTCCCAAAAAAATCTGAACCAATATCGCAATATCAAATAGTATAATATTTTTAGTTCCATAATTATTTTTTATATAGAGATAATTTAAAATAATAATAAAAAATAAAAGTAAATAAGCTGTAACTCTATGTAAAAATTGAACAATTGATGGGTTGTTAAATAATTGAGTATTAATTACATCTTTATAACCAACGTCATTTGGGAAAAAGCTACCGTTCATATCAGGCCACGAATTATAGATTAGACCACCATCTAAGCCTGATAAAAAAGCACCCAATACAATCTGTAAAACTATCAATTTGAGTATGAATAATAAAAGTAAATTTGGAATTCTTTTATGAAATTTTTTAGTTTTATAAATGTCTAAAATATACCAGAAAATTAAACATAGGATGAATAAAGCTAAAGATAAATGAATGCTAAGTCTAAAGTGACTAACGTCATTATTTTCAATTAATCCACTAGAGACCATATACCAACCTATTAATCCTTGAAGACACACAAGAAAAAATATCCAATAATATTTATTTGAATAATGTTGGATATTTTTAAAATATAGACTAAAGAAAAGCAAAGGTAGCAAGGTAAACAAGCCAACAAATCTTGCTAATAATCTATGAGCATACTCCCAATAGAAAATTACTTTAAATTCATCTAAAGACATACCATAATTAATATTTTGATATTCAGGTATTTTTTTGTACTCTGAAAAATAAAAATTCCACTCACTAATATTTAGTGGTGGCAGTATTCCAGTAAAAAGCTCCCAAGCTGTGATTGATAGACCTGAATCTGTTAATCTAGTAAGACCACCAACTGCAACCATGAGAACAATTAATGAAAATAAAGTTATTAACCACAATTTTAAATATTTTATATAGTTGTCGCTATTTACAAACATAAATTATACTTATAATAATTATCTTAATAACCAATTGAATAAATGTCGCCTACTAATAAAAAAAAACTAAATCAGATTAGAATAAAGCTTGATAAACTTGATAATGATTTACTTAAATTAATCAAAAAAAGATCCTCACTAGTCAATGAGGTTTTAAAAGTAAAAATTCATAAGAAGGAAATAATTGATCAAAAAAGGATCAATTTTATTCTTAAAAAGATTAAAAAAAAATCAATACAAACTAACATAGACCCCAAAATTACTAATAGAATATGGAAAAATATGATTTGGACTTTTATTGATTACGAAAAAAGAAATTTTAGAAAAAAGTAATACTATTTACTGTGTGGAGGTAATTTTTTTTCTACAAACATTTCATGTTTTCTTGTAGAAGGATTATATTTCTTAGCAGATAATTTAACTTTAGCTTTTTCACCACCTGCTGGTTTTTTAACATAATAAAAAAATGGACTATCAGGTTTAGCCTCTGGTACCAATCTAACTTTAACATGTGTTTTTTTTGCCATATTATTTTAAGCTTTTTATCTTTTTAATTAATTTAGAAATCTTCATAAGTTTATTTTTTAAACTATAATTAGCATTTATAGAATTATTTGGTAATTCGTCAAGTTTTAATGATTTATCAGAATTAAGAACTTTTTTAACACCAATAATTGTCATTCCCTGATCTTTAAGGAGATATTTAACTTTTTTTAAAACTTCTATTGTATCATTGTTATAATATCTTCTATTACCATTTAAAATTTTTGGCTTAATTTGCTTAAATTCCTTCTCCCAAAATCGAATGGTATGAGTATTCAGGGTTCCTCTTTTCCTATTTATAAGTTCAAGAATTTTAGCGACCTCACCTATTGATTTATAAGCGTCATTATTTTTATGCGTCATTCTTAGAATTTACCAAATCTTTAAATTCCTTAGAAGCTTTAAATAAAACAACATCTCTATTAGATATAGTTATTTGTTCTTTTGTTTTAGGATTTCGTCCAATTCTACTTTTTTTGCTCCTTATAGAAAAAGTACCAAATTTTGAGAGCTTTAATTTTTTTTCTTTTTTTAAATTTTCTACTATTGTGATTAGAAAATCATCAATCAAATTTTCAGATATGTTTTTTGAAAAACCAATCTGCATATAAATTGAGCTTATAAGGTCTTTTTTTGTTAAGTTAGTTCTTTGCATTAACTGATATTGTTTCTTATCTTTTCTATTAAATTACCGCTAACAATTCTAGTACAAACACTTAAGGAGTTTGAAAAGCCTATATAATCTGTTCCACCATGACTTTTAATAACAGGAGAGTCTAAACCTATAAAAATTGCACCATTATAAAGTCTTGGGTCCAGTCTTGCTTTAAATTTATTTAAATTTGAAATGTTTAACAAGGATGAAATTTTACCAATAATATTACCTGTCATAGCTTTCTTTAATTCACTTGTAATAAAGTTAGCAGTACCCTCAGCTGTTTTTAAAGCTACATTTCCAGTAAATCCATCTGCAACTATAACATTTACATCTCCATTCATTAACTGATTACCTTCGATGTACCCTTTAAATTCAAATCCAGTGTTATTTTTTTGGTTTAGTTGTTGATAGGTTTCTTTGATAGTTTCGTTGCCCTTAAGCTCCTCAGACCCAATATTTAATAAAGCAACTCTTGCTGTATCGTCTGGATATAAAGATTTAAATAATGAAGACCCCATAATAGAAAAATCAATTAAGTTTTTTGGATTGCACTCAATATTTGCTCCCAAATCTAGTACAACACTCATATTCTTTTTATTTGGCCATAAAGCTGAAAGCGCTGGTTTATCAATATTTTCAATCATCTTAAGATTGAGTTTTGAAATAACAAGTAACGCCCCAGTGTTACCAGCAGAAATAACTATATCAGATTTTTTTTCTTTAACACTTTGTATGGCTAACCACATACTAGTGTTTTTTCCTCTTTTAGCTCCCTCTAAAGGACTGTCTGTTCCTTTAACTATATCTTTAGTATGAATTATTTCAAATGAAGATGAGGGTAGCTGGTCATTGATATAATATTGGATTTTTTCCTTATCACCAAAAATTTTATAAAAAGTGTTAATGTTACTCTTATAATGATGATTAATTCCATCTATAATTTTTTTTGGTGAATTATCTCCACCCATTGCATCAACTGCAATCTTTATTATTTTGCTCATTTAATTTTGGACTTTTATTCCTTAGGATCTAAAACTTGTCTACCTCTGTACATGCCAGTCTTTAAATCTAAATGATGAGGTAATCTAAATTCACCAGATTTCTTATCCTCAACAATATTAGTAGATTTGAACTTCATATTCTGAGCTCTTCTCATTCCAGTTCTTGACGGTGATTGTTTTCGTTTAGGTACAGCCATAATAAAATTAATGCTTAACTACACCTTTTATATAAGAATTTAAAGTATTATTTTTTAAATTTAACCTATAATTTTCAAAATATTTAACTAAATACTCAATATTAGTTGAATTATCTAAAAAATTTACCAAAATAGAGTTTCTAGATTCTGTATCTAATTCATCCCAACTATGAATTTTATCAATCATTCCATAGAATAAGTTTAGGTAATCTTTCATTTTTTTATTAATTGATTGGTCACCATAACCAATCTCCCTGATGCTTAATTCAACTTGCCTGAAAGTAAAATCATAAATTTCTTGGAGTAGTTTTTTGCCATTATTTTCCTTATGAACTTTCAAAAAGAAAGCAAAATGGAGTAAAAAGAATATCAATCTATCAGAAAAAGTATCTTGATTTTTAAAACCTTTATACAAATCTTTATTTCTAGTTAATTTAACTAAATTGTTGTAGATATTGATGTATATATTGTTCATGAAAAATATATTACTTTTAACATTAATCTTAATTACTTCAAATTGTACTATAAATAAAATAGAAAACAATCATGGTTCTGCATTTCTAGAGATTAAGGAAAAAAAACTTTTAATCAATCAAGCAAATAGAAATGATATTCTTTCTGAGCTTGGTCCACCATCAACTAAAAGTTATTTTAATAATGACTTGTGGATATATATTGAAAAAAAAACGACAGTTGGTTCTTTTATTAAACTAGGTAAGAAGAAAGATTTAAAAAGCAATGTTTTAGTTTTAGAGATTAATAATAGAGGCACATTGATTGATAAAAAACTCTACACCTTAAAAGATGTTGAGAATATTAAATTTTCTGACAAAACAACTTCATTGTCCAGCAAGGATACTTTTGTCTATGGATTTATCTCAAGCTTAAGAGATAAAATAGATAGCCCAAAAAGACGTAGAAATAATGCTAATTAGCAATAACCGCCAACAGCAATAATGCTACAATATTAGTAATCTTAATCATTGGGTTTACAGCAGGACCCGCAGTATCTTTGTACGGGTCTCCGACAGTGTCTCCAGTTACAGCAGCTTTATGAGCTTCAGAGCCTTTTCCACCATGATGTCCGTCCTCAATATACTTTTTTGCATTATCCCAAGCTCCACCACCTGCAGTCATTGAAACAGCAACAAACAGACCTGTTATGATCACACCAAGTAACATTGCACCAACTGCAGCTAACGCTTCAGCTTGACCACCGATAGGTAGAATTACAAAATATAAAACTATTGGCGATAGAACTGGTAGTAAAGATGGTATTACCATCTCTTTAATTGCAGCTTGAGTTAATAAATCAACAAGTTTGGCGTAATCTGGTTTTTGAGTACCCTTCATAATTCCTGGGAACTTTTTAAATTGCCTTCTAACCTCTATAACTACAGCTCCACCTGCTCTGCCAACAGCTTGCATGCCCATTGATCCAAATAAATATGGAAGCATTCCACCAATTAATAAACCAACAACAACATAAGGATTAGTTAAATCAAAGGTTACAACTATTCCCTCTAATTTAGATCCTGCCGTTCCAGAAAAATGCTTAATATCTTCAACGTAAGCTGCAAACAAAACTAATGCACCTAAACCAGCTGAACCAATTGCGTAACCTTTGGTAACAGCTTTAGTTGTGTTACCTACTGCATCCAATGCATCTGTAGTCTTTCTCACGTTATTAGGTAATTTAGCCATTTCAGCAATACCACCAGCGTTATCAGTTACAGGACCATAAGCGTCAAGAGCAACAACCATTCCAGCTAAAGCTAACATTGTAGTAACAGATATTGCAATACCATAAAGACCAGCAATTGAGTTTGTAGCTAAAATCCCAGCAACAATAATTAATGCAGGTATTGCTGTAGCTTCCATAGAAACAGCTAATCCTTGAATAACATTTGTTCCATGTCCTGTTGTTGAGGATTTTGCAATACTTCTCACTGGTCTGTACTCTGTTCCAGTGTAGTATTCAGTAATCCAAATTAATAAACCAGTAATAACTAAACCAATTATTCCACAATAATATAAGCTCATACCAGTAAAGCTTTTACCATTAACAGTATACTCGCTTGCAAAACCAATTACATAATCAGTTACGGGGTATAAAATTACTAATGAAGAAACGGCAGAGACAACAAATCCTTTATATAAAGCATTCATAACATTCTTGCTTCTTCCAAGTTTAACAAAGAAAGTTCCTAAAATTGAAGTTAAGATACAGGCTCCACCAATTGTTAAAGGGTAGATCATCATATTCATATCGCCTACAAAAAATATTGAAGATAAAACCATTGTTGCAACAATAGTTACAGCATAAGTTTCAAATAAATCTGCTGCCATTCCAGCACAGTCACCAACATTGTCTCCAACGTTATCTGCTATAACTGCTGGGTTTCTAGGATCATCCTCGGGTATTCCAGCTTCAACTTTACCAACTAAGTCAGCACCAACATCTGCACCTTTAGTAAAAATTCCACCACCTAATCTAGCAAAAATTGATATTAATGAAGCACCAAAACCTAATGCAACCAATGCATTAACTACTTCTCTATCGGCAACACCCATTCTTAATAAAATATAATAATAAACTGCTATAGCTAATAAAGCTAAACCAGCAACAAGCATTCCAGTGACAGCACCTGATTTAAAAGCTACGGCAAGACCACTCGCTAAACCTTTTCTCGAAGCTTCAGCAGTTCTAACATTAGCTTGAACCGAAACTAACATTCCGACATATCCAGCTATTCCAGATAGTGTTGCACCAATAAAATAACCAAGACCAACTAAAGGGCTAAACACTGCACAAATAATAACTAAAACAACAACTCCAACCACGGCTATCGTTTTATACTGTCTTGTTAGATAAGCTTTAGCTCCAATCTGAATTGCAGATGCGATTTCTTGCATTTTTGCATTTCCAGCACTTAGATTAAGAATATTTAAACCAGTAAAAAACCCATAAACGATTGCAAGTGATCCTGCTGCTATGGTGTAAAGTAATATTGTTTCTATAAGTGAGTTCATGATGCCTTTTTAGTTGTTTGGTTGTTAAAATTTTATTATTTAAAGTCCGGACAATACAAAAAAAGCAATAAAAGGCAATATTTAACTTACTAAAACTTATGAAAATAACCCTTGTTTTTAAGGGATATTTGAAGATTTTTACCATCAATAATGGATGATTTTTCAACATAGCTTTGGATTGAGCCAATTTTTGTAAGCTTAACTCTACAATTAGAAGCTATTTTTTTTATGATTCCCATCTTGTTTTTTGAGGCCGTAAATAAAATCTGATAATCATCACCATTAGAAATATAGTTGATCTTAGATAGTTTCTTAAAATCAAGTACTTTTTTAAGATTATCTGAAATTGGAATATCTTTTAAAAAAAGTTTGAATGATAATTTTTGACTATTAATCATTTTATCAAGATCCGCTAATAGTCCATCAGAGATATCAATTGACGTGTTGGCAAATTTCTTAATTTTGTCTATTAATTGTAATTGAATATTTGGCATAAAATACTGATTAATAAAATATTTTTTTAATCGCTGATTAAGTTTAATTTTGTTTTGTAAAACTAATAAACCCAAATAACTATCACCTAGATTGCCAGATACATAAATATCATCATTAATTTTAGCTTTATTTCTATAGATAATATTATTAGCAAAACCAATTGAGATAATTGTAAAACTTAACTTATTTGAAAAAACCGTGTCTCCACCACTTAAAAATATCTTATATTTATTTTGTTCTTGGTTAAGTGCTTTGCTAATTTTTGATAAATTTGATTTAGAAAAACTTTTTTTATTACCTGACCCCGAAATAAAATAATATTTTGGCTTAACACCTTTACAGATAAGATCTGATATGGACGATCTAATTATCTTTTTAATAACTAATTCTGGCTTTTTAAAATCTATAAAATGATTACCTTCAGTATATGTGTCAACTGAAACAACTAATCTATTTTTTTTATCAAAAAAAACATCGTCATTTAAATTTAAAGCACTAGGTGATTTTGAGGAAAGTTTTTGAAAGTAATTTTTTATTAATTCAAATTCATGCATTAGATGTTCTTATTTTTTTAGCTATTTTATCCAGTATAGCATTCAAGTATTTTGTTTGAGAGTCTTCTAAAAAAAAATTTGATGCATCAAGATATTCTTTAATAATTATTTTAGTAGATACTTTTGGCTTATATAGAAACTCAAATATAGCTGATTTAACAATTATTTGAAAAACTTTATCTAAATTAGTTAGTTGAATATCTTCACTTAAATATTTTTTAACTTCCTCTTTAATCACTTCGTCTCTTTCTATTGTACCTAAAACCACATCCTTAATAAATTTTTTAAATCTATGTTTAGGAAAAGTTAAATCTGTGTCATCATTAAAAAAATTTCCGTATAATTTTTGGATAATTATAACTCTTGGACTTTGATTTGGATTATATGGAGTTCTCATTGTTATTGAGAAAGAACAGATATAACAGCATGAGCTGCTTCTCTTCCCTTTTTTTTCCTAGCTATAGCTTGACGCATATTAAGGCAAGTAATAATTCCATTACCAATGGGTTTTTTGTTTTCTATAGATAGTTTCATTATTGCATTAGTTGAAGCATGAGAAATAAAATCAAAGTGTGGTGTTTGGCCTTTAATAACACAACCAAGAGCTAAAAAAGCATCATACTTCTTAATATTTTTTGAAATTGTAACGGGTATTTCAAAAACACCTGGAACATTGATAATTTTTATTAAACTAGATTTTGGCAAAATGTCTTTTGCGCTATTAAGTAAACCTATAGAGATATCTTTATAATAATCTGCAATAACTATTAAATATTTTTTTTTCATTAAATGATTTCTTGTTTAGTAATCTTTATATCATAACCCTCTAAACCAATAACTTTTTTCAGAGATTTGGTAATTAATATCATATTTTTAATCTTTAAATCTTTAATTATTTGAGCCCCAATACCATAATTTCTTATTAGTTTATCATTTCCTTTTTTATAGAAATCTTTGTTCTTATAATCCTTGAGTGTTTGTGTAACAGATTTTAAGTTTGTATCTTTTATAAAAACTAAAACACAGTTATTAAATTTCTTAAAATAATTTAAAGTTTTATCAAATGAATTTGGTAATTGCTGATTGATTAAATAGTTTTGAACTACGTTAGATGAAATTACTCTAACTCTTGGTACTATCCCTTTTTTAATATTTCCTTTAATTAGAGCAAAATGCTCAGATCCATCTAAAAGATTTTCATAAATTCTAATTTTATATTTCTGATTTTTAACTTCAATATCAGATTGTTTTTTAAGTTTAATTAGTTTTTCTTTTTTTAAACGATAAGCAATAAGATCTTCTATTTTGCCAATCTTTAAATTATGTTTTTTTGCAAAGTTAAATAAATCTTGACCCTTAGCCATTGTACCATCTTCATTCATTATTTCACAAATAACTGCTGAATTATTTTTTTTAGCTAGTTTTGAGATATCCACAGATGCTTCTGTATGACCGGCTCTAACTAAAACACCTCCATCTTTGGCGATGATTGGAAAGACATGACCAGGCGAAACAATATCTTTTTTATTTACATTTTTTTTTGATGCAATTTTAATTGTCTTAGCTCTATCTTTTGCTGAAATCCCAGTTGTAATTCCTTTTTTTGCTTCGATAGAAATTGTAAAAGCAGTTTTATTCCTTGATTGATTTATTGGTGACATTAAGGATAAATTTAAACGTTTTGCCTGTACGCTATCTAGTGCTAGGCAAATTAATCCTCGACCATATTTGGCCATAAAATTAATATTTTTAGCACTTGAGTCTGTTGTTGATATTATTAAGTCTCCTTCATTTTCTCTTTTTTCATCATCAACCAAAATAAACATGCCACCTCTCTTGGCAATGGAAATTATGTTTTCTATTGGAGTAAAATTATTTTTTTTCATTAAAATAATTTCTAACGTATTTAGATAAGATATCTATCTCTATATTAATGAGACTGTTTTTCTTTAGAGATGATAAATTAGTGAGATTATATGTGTGTGGTATTACCCATATTTGAAAACCCTTTTTAGTTACTTTAGAAATTGTTAAAGAAATTCCATTGATACAAATAGAAGCTTTTTCAATTAAGTTTGCTCTTTCTTTTTTAACAAGCTCAAAATTAAATAAATATGATTTATCAATCTTATTAATACTCTGAATTTTACCTACTGCATCAATGTGACCTTGGCAAATATGACCTGATATTTTTTGACCAAATTTTAAAGGAAGTTCAAGGTTAATTTTATCATTAATTTTTAAGAATTTGAACTTTGATCTTTGTATAGTTTCATCTGAAAGATAAAATTCCATTATTTTATTTTTAATATCAATTAATGTTAAGCAAACACCATCACAGGCAACTGATACACCTAGATCATTACGTGTTAATTTTAAATCAGCTTTTACAAAAATATTGATGCCCTTTGATCTTTTTTCAAATTTAGTAATTAAGCCTTGGTTGAAAATTATTCCATTAAACATAATATTATTTGTAAAGTGTAATTATGTCTTTGCCTAATTCTTTATTAATTTTCAATTTATAATTATAATTTTTCTTTAATTCATTAAGAAAATTGAACTCTTTATAGTTAACCAAATTTGATAAACTTTTTGCACATTTGTATAGATAAAACTCGTTAAATAATCTTTTTTTAACAATGTGTTTAGAAAGGTCATTTCCTCCTTCAACTAATAAATTTCTACAGCCAAGGACATAGAGTTTTTTTAAAATTGACTTAATATCAAAGCTATTTTTAATTAATTTACCTTTGATTAAAGTTATACCTTTTTTTTTAAACATTAATTTTTCTTTAGTTTTGGCATTATGATAAAAAATTATAGTATTGTTTTTATTTGCTGTTTTAAAAATATACGAATTTTTTTTAGTTTCTAGATTTCTGTCTAAAATTATTCTTTTAGGAGAAAATTTATTCAAACCTTCTAGTCTACAATTAAGTTTTGGGTTGTCTTTTTTTAGAGTTTTGGAAGAAATCATTAATGAGTCATTTTTATATCTAAGAAAATGTGTAAATTTATCGGTATGAATATCTGAAATTCTTTTTGTATCTTTGCTATATATTAAGTTATTTTTAGAAATTGCAATTTTACCAGTAACGTAAGGAAGGTTATTTTTTCTATTAAAAAAATAAGGTATATAAAATTTATTAACTTCATTTTTAAGTAAATTTTTTTTTACTAAAATATCTTTAGATTGAAGAATTTTTAAAGTTTTACCATTAACTTTTTTATCAATATCTTCTACCGCATACACAACTTCTTTAATTTTATTTTTAATTATAATATTTGTGCACGGAGGAGTTTTTCCATAATGACTACAGGGTTCAAGGGTTACATACATTTTTGCATCTTTTAGGTTTTCATTTGAATTTTTAATTGCATTAAATTCAGCGTGAGGTGTGCCATCAAAACCTGTTTGACCAATTGAAAGTATTTCATTATTTTTAACAATTACACATCCAACGGAAGGGTTAATACCAGTTAGTCCATGTCGTGCTTTAGCCAGATTTAAGGCGAGCTCCATAAAAGTTTTATCTTTTTTTGAAAA
Organism: Candidatus Pelagibacter sp. Uisw_113; assembly: GCF_047717815.1. Taxonomy (GTDB): domain Bacteria; phylum Pseudomonadota; class Alphaproteobacteria; order Pelagibacterales; family Pelagibacteraceae; genus Pelagibacter. Next base: position 562,427 of record NZ_CP159809.1, on the reverse strand, counting down.
TTTATCTTTTTTTGTAGACATCTAATTTGTCCACGAATTGCACAAAGTCTTTTTCTTCTCTAAAATTTCGATATACTGATGCAAATCTAACATACGCGACTGGATCAAGATCTTTCAAACCTTCCATAACCATTGTACCAATTGTATTTGATGAAATTTCACTTTGGCCAAGCTCTTCTAATGCTCTTGAAGTCCTGCTTATAAACTTTTCTGCTGTTTCAGTATCAATCGGTCTTTTCTTTAATGCTATGTAAATTGATTTTGAAAGCTTATCTCTGTCAAAAGATGATTTTCTTCCATTCTTTTTAATAACCATTATTTCTCTAAACTGAACTCTTTCAAAAGTTGTGAATCTGGCTCCACATACGCAAAGTCTTCTTCTTCTTATGGCTGTGCCATCTTCTGTAGGTCTAGAGTCTACAACTGATGTTTCTCCTTTTTTACAAATTGAACAAATCATTATTTTAAATTTTTATATATTGGGAAGTGAGATGTAAGTTCCATAACTTCATTTCTAACTTCTTCTTCAATTTTACTATTGTCTTCAGGATTGTCAGATAAACCTTTTACAACTTTAGTTATTAATTCACCTACTTTTTCGAATTCTTTTAATCCAAAACCTCTAGTTGTAGCGGCTTGAGTTCCCAATCTTATACCAGAAGTAATCATCGGCTTTTCTGAATCGAAAGGTATTCCATTTTTATTACATGTAATATTAGCATTAGAAAGGCTTTCGGCTGCTAAATTACCTTTAACATTAAAGGGTCTTAGATCAACTAACATTAAGTGTGTATCTGTTCCACCAGAATAAATCTTAAAGCCATTATTCTTAAGTGTCCCTGATAAAATTTTTGCATTAGCTAAAACTGATTTAATATAATCTTTAAAGTCTGGTCTTAATGCTTCTAAAAAACCAGCTGCCTTTGCTGCAATGACATGCATCAATGGTCCACCTTGATAACCAGGAAATACTGCTGTATTAAATTTTTTTGCTAAGTCTTCATGATTAGTTAAAATAATTCCACCTCTAGCACTTCTAAAAACTTTATGAGTTGTTGAAGTTACTACGTGTGCATGTTCACATGGATTTGGGTAACCTTTACCAGCAACTAAACCTGAAAAGTGTGCCATATCTACCATTAAATATGCACCTACTTTATCAGCAATATCTCTAAATCTTTTAAAATCAATTACCCTAGAGTAAGCACTGCCCCCACAAATTATAAGTTTTGGTTTATGTTCTAATGCGAGTTTTTCAACATTATCATAATCTATAAGTTCCGATTCTTTATCAACATCATATCCTATTGGATTGAACCATTTACCTGACATTGAAATTTTTAATCCATGCGTAATATGACCACCAGAATTTAAGCTCATCCCCATAAAAGTATCACCAGGATTTAAAAGTGCTAAAAATACAGCTCCATTCGCTTGAGCTCCAGAATGTGGTTGAGCGTTTGCAAATTTACAATCAAACAATTTTTTTAATCTTTCAATGGCTAAGTTTTCAGCAACATCAACATGTTCACATCCATTGTAGTATCTTTTTCCAGGATATCCTTCTGCATATTTATTTGTTAAAACAGAACCTTGTGCCTCTAGAACAGCTTGTGAAACAATATTCTCAGAAGCAATTAGTTCTATGTGCTGTTGTTGTCTTTTTAATTCATCACTTATTGCTTTATGTAATTCTGGATCAGTTACGGATAAACTATCTTCAAAAAAGCTTTTATAGTTTTCGTTTAAATAGTTTTTTTCACTAGACATAATTAAATTTTCTTTATTCTTTTTGTGTGTCTTCCACCTTCAAACTTTGTATTTAAAAAAACACTAACACAATTTAAAGCATTTTTTTTAGTAAGCAGCCTAGATCCCAATGTAATGATATTTGCATCATTATGCAATCTTGATAATTTAGTAGATTTTAAATTAAAACATTGAGCAGCACGTATATTTTTATGTCTATTTGCAGCAATATTCATACCCATCCCAGAGCCACAAATTAATATACCAGTATGATTATTATTGGTTTTAACTTTTTTTGCAACTTTATGAGCATAATCAGGATAATCAACTCTATCACTATTGTATGGGCCTAAGTCTGTATAATTAATTTTTTTTTTATCTAAATGAAGTTTAATTAACTCCTTTAACTTATAACCAGCGTGATCTGATGATAAAAATATTTTTTTCAATCTAATTAAACTTATAATCTAAAACACATGCTACTAGATGAACTCTATTTTCTTCTCCACCATTAAAAGCATTATGATATTTTGTATTGTTAGTAACCCACACCGATCCATCTGCAGGCATATGTTTTGCAACATTGTCTATAACCATTAGGCAGCCTGGATTTGAAACTAGGGGTATATGCAATCTTGGTTCTGGATCTCTATGCCAACTCAATGTTGATCTTGGCTCCTTTAATAAAATCCTAATTCTACCTAATTTATATTTTGAAGAAAGCACATCAAACACTTCTTTAAAGTAGGTGTTTTCATAGTCGGGTATAAATTCTGAATAAGCAGCTTCATCAATTGAAACATCTCTTGAAACTTCTTTTCCTGACTTATCTGGTTTTGTCCAATAAACACCTCTAGCTTTGCTTCCTTTAACAGAGTCTGGGTCACCAGGAATTTGTGTTAGAGAAATAGCTCCAAAGTGGGCAATTCCTCCACCATCATCAAATTTTTTAGTTTGAATAATTTGATTGTAGGCTTCTTGTAATTTATCAATATCAAACTTGATATTTTGTTTTTGAAAGTCACTAAAATCTAAAATCTTCTCTTCTTTTTTTAGATCTAAGTTTACAATATTTTTATTTTCAATACTCATGCTGATTGTTTTTTACTTAATTTAATATATATTTGTATAATACATTTGTCGCATTTTAAAAATAGATTTAAACATGATTACAGGAAATTATCCAAATTTAAGGCTTAGACGCAGTCGTAAAAACGATTGGTCTAGAAGGTTAATTCAAGAAAATAGCCTTTCATCTAGTGATTTTATATTACCCATATTCTTAATTGATGGAAAAAATATAAAACAATCCATTAAAACAATGCCTGATGTCTATAGATATACAATAGATAAACTTGGAATTATTGTTGATAGAGCAATCAAAAACAAAATACCTATGGTCGCATTGTTCCCCTATACAAATAAAACAAAAAAAAATGAGATTGGAACTGAAGCATTAAATGAGGACAATCTTGTTTGTAAAGCCATACGATATATTAAAAAAAAATATAAAAATGAAATTGGTATTATGTGTGATGTAGCCTTAGATCCCTACACTTCTCATGGTCATGATGGTTTAATAAAATCAGGTTACGTATTAAATGATGAAACTATTGAAGTCTTGATAAACCAATCATTGTTACAAGCAGAAATTGGTTGTGATGTTTTAGCTCCATCAGACATGATGGATGGAAGAATTGGTAAAATAAGAAAAGCTTTAGATAAAGAAGGTCACGAAATGGTTCAGATACTTTCTTATGCGGTAAAATATGCATCAAGTTTTTATGGTCCGTTCAGAGATGCTGTTGGTTCAAAAGGTTTACTAAAAGGTGATAAAAAAAATTACCAAATGGACTTTAGAAACAGTGATGAAGCGATAAGAGAGGTGGCTCTAGATATTAAAGAAGGAGCTGATATGGTTATGGTTAAACCTGGCATGCCTTATCTAGACATAATTAAAACAGTTAAAGATAATTTTAAAATTCCTGTTCTAGCCTATCAAGTCTCAGGTGAATACAGTCTATTAAGTAATAGTATAAAAAAAGGGCTGATAGATAAAAACTCAGTATTAGAAAGTTTGATTTCATTTAAAAGAGCTGGGGCAAACGCTATAGTAAGCTATTACGCTGATAGAATTAACGATTTAATTAAATAATTATTTTAAAAGATTAATAAAATGAGTCCTAGAAGTTGGAAGGTTTAGATTGTTTGGTTTTAGAATACTTTTTTCAAGGTAATCACTAACAAGTTTTAAGCCTTTGAGTAAATTTTTTAAATTAACATCTTGGTTGCTTTCATCTATTAAAAAATTTGGAATACTTTTTTTCTCAGTTGAGGATTTAACAAAATAATTGATTTCACTATCAACAATTTCTTTTTCAACCCTATTTTTTAATTCTAAATCATATCCTAATAATTTTAAAAGTTCTAACTCCCAGAAAATATATTTTTGTATCCAATTATCATGAGTTAATATTTCAAAAAATTTATCGATTAATTTAAAAATTTCTTTATTAGACTGCGCTTCAGCAGTAAGAAGCTTTATAAGATGCATTGCTGAAGTAATACAAGATAGTTTTTGATTTTCGTCAAAATAGAGTGGAGTTAAGGCTTTTAGAATTTCTATTTTAAAATAACCAATTCTAGTAACACTTTTAGAATTATAGTTTACATAAATTTTATTACCAATTTGTAAATAGTTTTTGATTTTCTTTGATGTACCACCAAAAATTATCCCTGAGATTTTTCCATGGTTTTCTGTAAAAACTTCAGCAATTATTGAATTTTCACTATACCTATTTTTGGAAACTAAATAAGCGCTATCATCCCAATTCATTTTTTAAAAACAACCTCAATGCATAAAGAGGCAGCATTCTGTTCTGCGTCCTTTTTAGAAGATCCCTCTGCTGTAAAAAATTTAGTATTTTTTAATTTAACGGCAACTTTAAAAAGTGGTTTATGTCGAGGCCCAGTATTAGATATTAACTTATAAATAGGCAAGACTTTAAAAATCTTAAGAGAATACTCTTGGAGTTTTGTCTTTGCATCAATTTGAGTTACAACGCTCGCTGTAATATGATCACTCCATAAATTGAGAATAAATTTTTCAGTGAAATTTAAACCTTTGTCAAGATAGATCGCTCCAATTAAAGCTTCTAAACAGTCTGCTACTATTTTATCTTCAATTTCAATTTTTTTATTCTTAGGGTTTAAAACTAAAATATATTTCTCTAATTCAATTTTTTTAGCAATTTCTAGACATTTTTTTTTATTTACTAATGAGGCAAATTTTTTATCTAGCACCCCTTCTCTTTCTTCTGGATAAAGTTCTAATAATTTTTTTGCTATAATAAGACCTAAAACTCTATCTCCTAAAAATTCAATTTTTTCATTATTGTTTATTGAATCAAAACTTTTGTGCGTTAAGCTTTTTATGAAAATTTTTTGATCTGAAAACTTTAATTTTAATTTCTTTTCTAATATTGTGGGATTAATTTTCATCAAATAATTTTCTTAAAAAACCTGTCAAATCTAATTGTTTTATGCCATTTCCAAAAAGAAAAAATACTTCCGATTCTAAAATCAGATGAAAAAAAAATAAATTGGGCTTTGCCGACTAAATTATCTTCATGAACATAACCGACACTAGTCAGGTATCTACTATCTTTAGAGCAGTCTCTGTTGTCACCTAAAAAAAAGTAGTGTTTAGAAGGAACTATAAAATTATCAGAATTTTGAAAACTATAACTTTTTAAATATACACTATTATGTGTTTTGCCATTTGGAAGTTTTTCCTCAAATGTATTGACGTCTATAGTTTGATTTCCACAATAAATTTTATCATTTTGGGAAATTCTAGATTTAAATATTTGATTATTGTTTACTGATAGATCTCCGTTAATGAATTGAATATTATCACCTGGTAGACCAATTAATCTTTTAATATAATCTGTCCTATTATCAGCTGGTGTTTTAAAAACAATAACATCACCAACCTTAGGTTTCTTAGAAAATACTCTTCCATTTATTATTGATGGGCTAAAAGGAAAAGAATGCTTGCTGTAACCGTAAGAATACTTTGTAACAAATAATCTATCACCAATTAAAAGTGTTGGTTCCATTGATGACGAGGGAATATAGAAAGGTTGAATAAAAAGAGATCTGATAACAATAGCTATTACTAAAGCGTAAAAAATTGTCTTAATATTATCAATTATAATATTTTTAGTTATCATTTTTTTTGTAAAATCACGTAAGCTACAGAATATTTTTTTTCATCTGAAATTGACAGAAAGAAATCAAAAGACGATATTTTAAATTGCTTTTTAACAATTTTTTTAATTTTATCTGTGACTACAAATGAAGGTTTACCTAATTTATCGTTAATTATAGTTATGTCTTTAAAATTCAAATTATCTCTAAAACCTGTTCCAATTGCTTTAGAAAACGCTTCTTTAGCAGCAAATCTTTTAGAATAATAAGATTTTTTATTTGTTATTTTTTTGGCTATCAATATTTCTGAGCTAGAAAAAACTCTTTTAATAAAACTAATATTTTTTAAAGATTTATGTATTCTAATATTTTCTATTATATCAACACCAATACCAAGAATTTTCATATCTATTTATTGGTTATTTTTTTAAATGCCTTAATAGTTTTTTTTAAACCATGAGAAAGTGACTCACCAATTACAAAATGACCAATATTAAATTCAGTAATTTCTTTAATTTTACTTAGTATGGAAGTAGTTTTATAGTCGAGACCATGGCCAGCATGAACCTCAATTCCAAGCTGAACACCAAGTTCTGAACATTTCTTAATTTTTAAATATTCATTTTTATAATTTTTATTTTCTTTTACTAAATTAGAAATTTTCCCAGTATGTAATTCAACACAAGAAGAATTTAATTCTTTTGCAATTTTTATATCTTTTAACGTTGGGTCAACAAATAAACTTGTTCTAATATTTTTTTTATTAAATAATGATATTATTTCTTTTATTTTTTTTTTATTTTTTATCAAGTTTAATCCACCTTCTGTTGTTACTTCTTTTCTTTTTTCTGGAACTATGCAAATAAAATTAGGTTTATTTTTTAATGCTATATTTATTATTTTTTTGTTTAGTGAAATTTCTAAATTAGTGATTATTTTTTTATTTTTACAAATTTTAATAACATCAATATCTTTTATATGTCTTCTGTCTTCTCTCAAATGTATAGTTATTGAATGAGCTCCACATTTAGTTACATGCTTAGCAATGGTTAACGGATCAGGGTGAAACGATCCTCTTGCATTTCTTATTGTAGCAACATGATCAATATTAATACCTAGTCTTTTCATTTAATAAATCTACTTCCAGGAACTGTAATCGGAGTATTTTTAAGACTTTCTGGAAGGTTATTTTTCTTAAATGTCGGAACGTCTATCTTCATATGTGAAATAATATTCTTTTTTATCTTTAGTGAGTTCTTGGTTGATCTATCGATAATCGAAGCAAAGCCAATAAGTTTTGCACCTGGTTTTGTAATCAACTTAACACATTCTAAGCTTGATTTTCCTGTTGTTATAACATCCTCAATTATTAAAACTTTTGATCCTTTTTTTATATGAAACCCACGTCTTAAGGCAAATTTACCATTAACTCTTTCACAGAATATTGTCTCTTTTTTTAGAAGTTTACCAATCTCATAACCAATAATAACACCCCCCATTGCGGGGGCTAAAATCAAATCTATAGATTTAAATTTTTTTTTAATTTTTTTTGCTAATGAATTACAAATATCCTTAGCTAAATGAGGAAAGCTTAAAAGTTTAGCACACTGAATATATTTAGGTGAATGTAACCCCGATGAAAGAATAAAATGACCTTCTAAGAGTGCGTTAGTTTTTTTTAAAATATTTAAAGATTTTTCGTGTGAAAGCATTACGTTCCTTTAACCAGTTGTCCTCATGTCTAATGATTTTAAATTTTATTTCCTTCTGTTTTAACTCACTGATAAAATTTGTAAAGTTTTTCAAGTCTTTGATAATTAGATTGAATTTAAAATTAATATATTCTTTAGACTTTTCTTTCATTTCAACACTCGAGATGTTTAAACTATGGCTACCAAGCAAAGTAGTTATCTCTCCTAGCTTTCCTGGCTTATCAGGCAAAGAAATCCATAGCGTAGTATTGTATTTTTTAATTCTTTGAGCCTTCTCTTCTCCTTTTTTATACCAATACTTTCTAATTGCGGATCTTGCTTTTCCAGTTTTTGTAACAGGTATCCAGTGCAATGAAGGTGATTTATTTTTAGAGGTGATAATATCAACAACATCTCCATTATAAAGTATACTTTGTAACTCACTATCGTTACCATTAATCTTACAAGCTACAGTGCTATTACCTATTTTGGTATGCACAGCATAAGCAAAATCGATTGGTGTTGCGTCCTTTGGTAATTTAATTACAGATCCTTTTGGGGTAAAACAAAAAACATTTTCCTGAAACATTTGTAGCTTGGTATATTCATAAAAGTGTTCTGGGTTTTCATTCTTATCAATAATCTCAACTAAATCGGCAAGCCAATCATATTCTTTCCACGTTAATGAATTAAATTTTTCAGAAGATTTATATTTCCAATGTGATGCTATACCTCTTTCTGCATACTCGTGCATTTGCAATGTTCTGAGCTGTATTTCAATTGGCCTTCTATTGGGTCCTATAATTGAAGTATGTAATGATTGATATTTATTAATCTTAGGCGACGAAATATAATCTTTAAATTTTCCAGGTATACAATTCCACTCATTGTGAAATATGCCAAGAGCTTTATAGCAGTCTTCAATGTTATCAAGTATTATTCTAAATCCAATGATATCTGAAATTTGCTCTAGTGATATTCTTTTTTTTTGAACTTTTCTCCAAATAGAAAAAGGAGTTTTTTCTCTGCCAATAATTTCAGCATTTATTTTGTGTTCATTTAACAATCCACTGAATTGCAATGAAATTGAATTAAAACTATTTGCTTTATCATCTTTAATTTCATCTAATCTTTTTTTTATAAGTTTTCTTGCATTGTTATTTAGAACTTTAAAAGATAAATCTTCTAGTTCATCCCTAATTCTATGCATCCCCATTCTGTCTGCTAATGGTGCATAAATTTCCATAGTTTCTTTGGCGATACGTTCTTTTTTTTCAATTTTTGAAATCGCATCAATGGTCCTCATGTTGTGTAATCGATCAGCGATTTTAACAAGTAGAACTCTAATATCTTTTGAGGTTGCTATGATTAATTTTCTAAAATTTTCTGCTTTTGATGTTGATGTGGCTTGATTTTCAAAGACTGATATTTTTGTTACACCATCAACTAAATCGGCAACCTCTTGCCCAAACTCTTTTTTTATAGTTTCGTAAGTAGCATATGTATCTTCAATAGTATCATGAAGCAGTCCTGTTGCTATAGTTGCACTATCTAACTTTAGTTCTGTTAATATATTAGCTACAGCAATAGGGTGAATTGAGTATGGGTCACCAGAATCGCGTTTTTGATTTTCATGTGCTTTAACAGCAAAATTATAAGCTTTGTTTAATTTTTCTGGATTTAAAAACTTATTATAAACTTTGACTTTATTTATTAACTCTTCTGAATTAGGCATTTTTAACTATAACATCAATTTATATTTGTTTGATAGATCTTAAATCTTTAATTGGTAAAGAATTAATTAAATTAACTATATTAATCTTAGATTCTGGATGTTTCCAACCCCTATCTATTTCAAATAATGGCAACAAAACAAAATTTCTTTTAGTCATCTTTGGATGGGGAGTTGTTAGTTTATTGCTGTTTATATTCAAAATTTTCTTATCATAATCAATTATATCAATATCGCATGTTCGTGGATCATTTTTTTTTGATCTAACCCTGCCTAATTTTAATTCAATAAAGTTACAAATTTTTAATAATTCTAACGGTTCTAAGATTGTCTCAATTTTTATAACAATATTTATAAAATTTGGCATTAAAGGGTTTGGCCAAGATTTTGATGAATAATGAGATGATACTTTTATTATCTTAATTTTATTTTTTTCTAATTCAAACATAGCCATATGAATGTTGGTAATTTTGTTACCTAAATTTGATCCTATTGCTAAATATGATTGTTTAACTTGATTTTCTAATGTGTCTTGCTTTTTCACGATTCCAATCTCTATTTTTTTTAGTAGCTCTTTTATCAAATTGTTTTTTACCTTTTGCTACTGCTATTTCTATTTTAGCTTTTCCCTTTTTAAAATACATCTTTGTTGGAACAAGAGTAAAACCATCTCTCTGCATTTTACCAATTAATTTGTTAATTTCTTTTCTATTTAACAACAACTTTCGTTCATCAGTGGGGTTATGATTTGAATAACTGGCTTGTTTAAAAGCTGCAATATGAGAATTAATTAAAACTATTTCACCTTCTTTTTCTACAGCGTAAGAGTCTGCAATATTCACTTTTCCCTCTCTAATGGATTTAATTTCTGATCCTTTAAGAACTATTCCTGCTTCAATTAAGTCTTCAAAAAAAAAGTTAAAACTTGCTTTTCTATTTAAGCAAATAATTTTTAAACCAGAATTGGCTTTCTTGTTCATTAGAGTAGATTTGCTGATACTAAAGCTTTTTTGACAATATCCTTGGTTGGGTCTGTAACCTCAACCAAAGGTAATCTAACATCGTCATCGCAAAGACCCAAAAGTTTTGCGGCATACTTAACGGGGCTTGGATTGCTTTCTACAAACATGGAGTTATGAATGGGCTGTAAAATTTTATCTAGTCTGATTGCATCAAGCTTGCTCTCGTCATTTTCTGTTTTTGAGGCTTTCTGAAAATCAGAACATAACTTAGGAGCAATATTTGCAGTTACACTTATAGATCCAATACCACCTCTGTTATTAAATTCTAAAGCGTTATCGTCATTACCTGTCAGCTGAATAAAATCAGTTCCCATTTTATCTTTTTGCTGATTAACTCTATCTAAATCACCAGTAGCATCTTTAACACCAACAATATTTTTCAATTCAAATAATCTAGCCATTGTATCAACAGTCATATCAATTACAGATCTTCCAGGAATATTGTAAATTATAATTGGTATCCCACATTTGTCGTTTATTGCTTTATAATGCTGATATAATCCCTCTTGAGTTGGTTTGTTATAATATGGGGTTACTATTAGAGCTGCATCCGCACCTGCTTTTTCAGCGTGTGTTGTCAGAGAAATTGCTTCTTTAGTTGAATTAGAACCAGTACCAGCAATAACTATAGTTTTTCCATCACTTTCTTTAACGCATAAATCTATTACTTTTTGATGTTCATAGTGGCTTAATGTTGGCGATTCACCTGTTGTTCCGGCAGGCACCAAACCATTAGTACCATTTGATATTTGAAAATGAATAAGCTTAATATAAGCTTCAACATCAAGTTCATTATTCTTAAACGGGGTTATTAAAGCAACATTTGATCCTTTGAACATAAATACTTATAACATAGTTTAAAGATTCATTTAGTAAATTTATGCCCAGAAAGATATTTTTTTTTATAAAATCACTATTATTAAGTTTGATAATAATAGGAAATGTATTTGCTGCTGAAATATCAATAATTCCTTTAAAAAAACCTTTTTTAAATGAAGAGGCTCAGAGTGCAAAAATATCACAAGGTATACTTAAACCCAAACCTAAACCGTCCAAAAAAAAAGATGAACCTAAAACTACAATAGTCAAAAAAGATCTAAAAAAAATTAATTTTCTTATTCCTAAAAGTAAACCTTTAGTTGTTAAAAAGAGCAAATCAGTAGTCAAGACTCAGTCAAAATATTATAGTCAAAAAGATTATGGAATTGCAAAAAAATCTATTGCATCAATGCAAAAAAGTCAGTGGTCAAAAGCACTATCGCAGTCTAAAAAAGCTAAGGACAAATCTATATATAATTTCATTCAATGGAGACATTTGCTAACTACAGGCAACCAAGCAAGTTTTTATGACTATTTAACATTTATAAAAAATAATGAAAACTACCCAAGAATAAGTAGAATTCGGTACTTAGCTGAACGCAAACTTTCAACAAATAAGATCTCACCAAATAAGATCATAGATTGGTTTAATTCTGAGGAACCATTAAGTGGTTATGGAAAACTAATACTTGGAGAAAGCTTTATATTAACAGGTAATATCACCAAGGGTACCTCTCTAATTAAAGATGGCTGGATAACCGCAGATCTAAATAGATCTAATATGAAATTTTTTAGGAAAAAATATAAAAAATATTTAGATGCAAATGATTATATTAAACGTGCAGATTATTTAGCCTGGGAAGGTAAATCTTGGGATTTAAAAAGAATGTTAAGATATTTACCTAAAGACTACGAGTTGCTTTATACAGCTAGACAAATTTTAATGAGCAAATCTTATGGTGTTGATAATGCAATCAAAAATGTTCCAACAAAACTTAAAAATGATGCTGGACTAAATTACGATCGACTTAAATGGAGAAGAAAAAGAGGAAGAGTAGACGACTCCTTGGAGATTATATTTAAAGTTCCAAACAATAAAGATTATTTAGTTAGACCAGATAAGTGGTGGAAAGAAAGAGCAATAATGACACGAGCTCTTATTTATAAGAAGAAATATGAGTCAGCTTATAAAGTTGCGAGCAAACATTCTTTGGACGTAGGCCCAGAATATGCAGACGCTGAATGGATGAGTGGTTGGATTGCATTAAGCTTTTTAGATGATCCTATTTTAGCAATAGATCATTTTAATAATTTTTATCAAAATGTGAGTTACCCAATTAGTTTATCTCGTGGCGCTTATTGGCTTGGGAGATCTTATGAAAAAATTGGTGATAAAGAACAATCTAAACAATGGTATGAAGAAGCAACCAAATATTTATCAACATATTATGGTCAACTAGCATTTCTAAGAATTAGACCAAATGAAACATTTGAGTTAGATGAGCAAGCTATTGTACCTGATGCTTATAGAAAATATTTTTATAAAAAAGAATTAGTAAAAATTGTTCATCTTTTAGATGAGCTAAATAAGGATAGGTATACAAAAAATATATTAAGACACTTAGCTAATGATAATATTAAAGGTGGAAGTGAAATTTTAGCAGCCGAACTTGCAACTAATATATCAAGATATGATTTTGCAATACAAGTTTCAAAGATTGCATCTTATCAAAAAAGATTTCACAATAATTTTAACTATCCAATAATAAGTACACCTGAATACGTTAATGGAAGAAAAATACCAGAAACTGCTTTTATTCTTTCTCTTATTCGTCAAGAAAGTGAGTTTGATATGAGAGCAAACAGTCATGTTGGTGCTCAGGGATTAATGCAATTAATGCCTTACACTGCTAAGCTGGTTGCCAAACAAGCAAAGTTACCCTATTCAAAATCAAGGTTAACATCTGACCCTGAATATAATATTAATCTAGGATCACATTATATAGCTGGTTTAATTTTACAATATGATGGGGCTTATCCTTTTGCTGCAGCTGCTTATAACGCTGGTCCAAAAAGAGTTAAATATTGGAAAAAGATAAATAAAGACCCACAAAAAAAACAAGTTGATTTTGTAGATTGGGTTGAATTAATTAAATTTAAAGAGACAAGAAATTATGTTCAGCGTGTTATGGAAAACTATAATGTGTATAGATATATCTTGGAAAAAAAGCCTATTAAAATGAAGAACTTTTTTAAAGATCACCCTTTATTTTAATGGCGGAAGAGGAGGGATTCGAACCCTCGGTACAAGTTTCCCCGCACGGTCATTTAGCAAACGACTGGTTTCAGCCTCTCACCCACTCTTCCACTGCGACATTGATATAACCGATTGTATTGAATATTCAATATTTATAAAGTAATTCTTGAATAATATTATGAAAAATAAGTATTCAATATTCTCATTAGTTAAAAATGCTTTTTCCTATCATGAAAATTGGCAAAAAGCCTGGAAAGATCCAGCTATAAAAAAAGAATATGATGCAGTTATTATTGGTGGTGGTGGTCATGGTTTAGCAACTGCGTATTATTTAGCAAAAAAACATAATATGAAGAATATTGCTGTTGTAGAAAAAGGCTGGATTGGTGGTGGTAATACAGGAAGAAATACTACGATTATACGATCCAATTATTTATGGGATGCTAGCGCTGGTCTTTATGATCATGCATTAAAATTGTGGGAAGGTTTATCTCAAGAAATAAATTACAATGTTATGTTTAGTCAAAGAGGTGTGATGAATCTTGCACATAACTTACAAGACGTTAGAGATTTAAAAAGAAGAACACATGCTAATAGATTAAATGGCATAGATGCAGTTTACTTAAGCATAGAAGAAGTTAAAAAATTTTGTCCTATCATTAATACTTCACAAGATATTCGATACCCCGTATTGGGTGGAACTTTGCAAAGAAGAGCTGGTACCGCAAGACATGATGCTGTTGCTTGGGGATATGCTAGGGGTGCAGATGAAATGGGAGTAGATATAATTCAAAATTGTGAAGTTAAAGGAATTAAAAGAAACGGTGATGAAGTAGAAGGCATTGAGACAATAAAAGGTTTTATAAAAACTAAAAAAGTTGGAGTAGTTGCTGCTGGTCATTCAAGTGTATTAGCGAATATGGCAGGCTTAAGGTTACCTTTAGAGAGTAAACCTCTTCAAGCTCTAGTTTCAGAACCAGTTAAACCAATTATTGATACAGTGGTAATGTCTAACGCTGTTCATGCTTATGTTAGTCAGTCTGACAAAGGTGAACTTGTAATAGGTGCTGGTACTGATGATTATATTTCTTATTCACAAAAAGGTAGTCATGATATTGTTGAGGGTACATTGAATGCAATCTTAGAGCTTTATCCAATTTTTAGTAGAATGAGAATGCTTCGTCAATGGGGTGGAATAGTAGATATCTGCCCAGATGCTAGTCCTATTATTAGTAAAACGACTGTAAAGGGCTTGTACTTTAATTGTGGTTGGGGAACTGGAGGATTTAAAGCAACACCTGGATCGGGTGATTTATTCGCTCACACAATAGCAAACGATGAACCACATAAATTAAATGCAGCATTTAATTTAAATAGATTTATTAGTGGAGACCTTGTTGATGAACATGGTGCAGCGGCGGTAGCTCACTAATGTTTTTAATTACTTGTCCTTTTTGTGGTGAACGTGAACAAAGTGAATTTAAAGCTGGTGGTGAAGCCCATATTGAAAGACCTAAACAACCTACAGAACTAAGCGATGATGAATGGGCAGAATATTTATTTATGAGAAAAAATATTAAAGGTATTCAATTTGAAAGATGGAACCATGCTCATGGTTGTAGAAAATGGTTCAACATGGTCAGAGATACTTCTAATGACAAAATTAAGGCCGTATATAAAATAGGTGAAAAACCTCCTGTAAAGTAATTTAATGATAAAAAATTTAAGAGTTACAACCAGTAGATATATTGACGAAACCTCTAGAGTTTCTTTTAAATTCAATGGAAAATCTTATTTTGGATACAAGGGTGATACTCTTGCTTCAGCTCTACTCGCTAATGATATTCATTTAGTGGGGAGAAGTTTTAAATATCATAGACCACGTGGAATAATGACTTCTGGGTCTGAAGAGCCTAATGCAATTGTACAAGTTAATAACAACACAGCACTAACAGAACCAAATGTTAGAGCAACTGAACTTGAGATATATCACGGTCTTGAGGCAAATAGCCAAAATTGTTGGCCTAGTGTTGATTTTGATATTGGAGGTATAAATAACTTCTTGTCCCCCCTTCTACCTGCTGGTTTTTATTACAAAACTTTTATGTGGCCTGCTAGCTTTTGGGAGAAGTACGAATATGTTATAAGACATTCTGCTGGATTAGGAAAATCACCAACTGAGCCTGACCCTGACATATATGATCATAAATACATTCATTGTGATGTTTTGGTAATTGGAGCTGGTGTTAGTGGAATTATAGCTGCAAAAACTGCAGCAAAAAATAATCTTAAAACATTATTACTTGATGAAAAAAATGAAATTGGAGGATCTACAATTTTTCAAAATTCAGAACATATAAAAATAAATGATCAAAACTCTTCTGCATGGTTAGAAAATGAAATTAATGAATTAAGAAATATTGACAATCTAGAGATTAAAACAAGAACTAGTGTTGCTGCTTATCATGGTTACAACTATTTGTTAGCGAGAGAAAACTTAACTGATCATCTTCCTAAAAATGAAAAAAATAAAAAAATAAGACAAAGGTTATTAAAAATTAGAGCTAAAAAAGTTATTGTTGCTACTGGCTCTTTAGAAAGACCTCTGGTATTTAACAATAATGACAGACCAGGCATTATGCTTTCATCTGCAGTTAAAAAATATGCAGATTATTATGGTGTTGCAACTGGTCAAAAAAATATATTTTTTACCAATAATGATACCGCTTATGAAAGTGCAATTTCATTAAATAAAAAAGGTATTAAGGTTGAAGCAATTATAGATATTAGAAAACAATCTAATACTATATTTACTAAAGAAGCTGAAGATTTAGGGATTAAAGTTTATAGATCACACACAGTTGTAAATACAGAAGGTTATAAAAAAATTAATAAAATTACGATAATGGAATTATCAAGAGACGGACAATCTTTTGCTAGCCAAGAGAAAATAGAACTTGATTGTGATTGTCTAGCTATTGCTGGTGGATGGACACCGGCTGTTCATTTATTTACTCAATCTGGAGGCAAGTTAAAATTTAGAGAAAAAGATCAAGTTTTTATACCAAATGAATATCCATCAGAACAAATTAGTATTGGTTCATGTAATGGGGATTTTGAATTAGATGACATTATAAAAAATTCTACAAAATCTTTAAAAGAATTTCTAAATATAAAAGAAACTGAATTTGATAATTTAGAAATAAATTGTCCTAAAGATAATGAGATTAGAACTATTTGGTTGCTTCCATCAGATAAAGTTTTAGGAAAAACAAAACCTTTCGTTGACTATCAAAATGATGCGACAGCAAAAGATATTAAACTTGCTCTAAGGGAAGGCTTTAGATCAATTGAACATGTAAAAAGATACACAACAACTGGCATGGGTACTGATCAAGGTAAACTTGGTAATATGCATGCACTCGGTATTATTGCGGAAACTGCTGGAATTAAGATGGGCGAGCTTGGAACAACAACGTTTAGACCCCCCTACACACCTTTAACATTTGGAACAATTGTTGGTCGAAATGTTGGTGAATATTTTGATACATTTAGAAGAACGCCAATGAATGACTGGCATATAGAAAACAAAGCTGAATTTGAAAATGTAGGACAGTGGAAAAGAGCTTGGTACTATCCAAAAAATAACGAAACTATGCATGATGCAGTTCAAAGAGAGAGTAAAACTGCAAGGAATAGTGCTGGCATATTAGATGCTTCAACACTTGGTAAAATTGACATTCAAGGAACTGATGCCTCAGAATTTTTAAATAGAGTTTATACAAATGCATGGTCAAAACTAACCATAGGAAAATGTCGTTATGGTTTAATGCTCAATGAAGATGGTATGGTTTATGATGATGGAGTTACAACTAGACTTGATGAAAATCATTATATCATGACAACAACAACTGGTGGTGCTGCAAACGTATTAGGAAAATTAGAAGATTACCTTCAAACAGAATGGCCTGAGCTAGATGTTTACTTGTCATCAGTTACTGATCATTATGCAACAGCTAGTATTTGTGGGCCAAATAGTAAAAAAATTCTAAATAAACTAATACCTGATCTTGATCTTTCAGATGAAAGCTTTCCACACATGTCTTTCAAGAATGCAAAAATTAATAATATTAAATGTAGAATTATGCGTATTAGTTTTACAGGCGAACATAGTTATGAAATCAATATTCAGGCGAACTATGGTGAAGATTTATGGAAGAAATGCATGGAAGCAGGTGAAGAGTTTAATATCACACCTTATGGTACTGAGACGATGCACTTATTAAGAGCAGAAAAAGGATTTATTATTGTTGGCCAAGATACTGATGGAACAATGACACCCATAGATTTACAAATGGATTGGATTGTTAGTAAAAAGAAATATGACTTTATTGGTAAAAGATCTCTTTATAGATCAGACACCATGAAAGAAGATAGAAAGCAATTAGTGGGTTTAGTGACAGATAATCCAAATGAAGTTTTAGAAGAAGGAGCTCAGATAATTGCTGACACTAGTTTAAAACCAGTTGAAATGTTAGGTCATGTAACATCAAGTTACTATAGCCCCAATTTAAATAAATCAATTGCACTAGCTGTAGTTAGAGGTGGTAAAAATATGATAGGTAAAAAGTTATTTATTCCAATGGAAGATAAAAATATTAATGTAACTATTGTTGATCCTGTTTTTTTTGATAAAGAAAACGTGAGGTTAAATGCTTAATTATAAAACTTCTATTAAGGGAGACATAACTTATTCTGATTTAGTGATTAAAGAAATTAAACCTATTATGAAGTTAATCATAAGAGGCAAAACAAAAGATTTTATTACAGCCATTGGTAAAAATCTTAATATGGTCTTACCAACTGAGGCTAACACATCGACATCAGCAGAGAAATTAACTTCATTTTGGTTAAGTCCTGATGAATGGATGTTGATATCAAATGAAACTGTGAGTGAGGACAGTAATACCTATCAAGTTGAAGATAAATTGATCAAAAATATATCTAAAGTTAAATTAGGTGTAGTAACTGATGTGAGTGACCAATTTGTAATGCTGAATATAAAAGGCAGTAAAGTTTTTGATTTATTTGCTACAGGGTCGCCTTTTAACTTTAATGATTTTAAAAATAAGAAAGGGTCAGTTGTTCAAACAATTTTATCACACATTGATGTAATTATTCATCTTACGGAAATAAATGAGGTAAATTTATTTGTTAGACGCTCTTTTTCTCAACATTTACACTCTTGGATGAGTGATAGTGCGTCAAGGTTATAACCTTATATTTTCTTAAATCTTTGCTATATGGAGTGTATGAAAAATATACTCTTTGTGGTGCTATTAGCACTTTTACCCTTCTCTCTTAACGCAGAATCTAAACTTGATCAGATTATATCTACTGGTGAATTAAAAGTTGGAACTACAGGCGACTGGGATCCGATGACAATGAAGGATCCAGCTACCAATAAGTATGTTGGTTTTGATATTGATGTAATGAATGAATTAGCAAAAGATATGGGTGTAAAAATTACTTTTGTACCCACTGAATGGAAAACTATTGTTTCAGGAATTACTGCAGGAAGATATGATATTTCTACAAGTGTAACTAAAACTCCAAAAAGAGCAGAAGTTGCTGGATTTACAGATACTTACTATAAGTATGGAACTGTTCCACTGGTACTTAAAAAGAATTTAAAAAAATATTCAACGTGGAGCTCTTTGAACAATAAAAGTGTAACTATTGCTACAACACTTGGGACATCTCAAGAGGAAAAAGCTAAAGAGTTTTTTCCAAATTCTAAATTGCAATCAGTTGAATCTCCTGCAAGGGACTTTCAAGAAGTATTAGCTGGAAGAGCAGATGGAAACATTACAAGCTCAACAGAGGCAAATAAATTAGTTATAAAATATCCTCAATTAGCAATTGTTCCTGATGGAGAAAAAAATCCTGCCTTTTTAGCAATGATGGTTGGTAAGAATGATCAAATTTGGAATGATTATGTTAATGCGTGGATTAAGGATAAGAAATCGTCTGGTTTCTTTAATAAACTACTCGCTAAGTATAATTTAAAAAGCTTATAAAAAATTAGATATTAATCTCTAATTCATTATAACTTTAAGGGTGAAAAATTTACTTTTTTTACTTTTAATTTTACCCCTTAACTCTTGTAGTGGTCAAGAGTTAGGGTGGTTTATTCTATCACCTAATAATGTTGAGGGATTAACTAACCTAAAATTTTTACTAAGTGGTTTAACAACAACTATTTACATCTCAGTAATATCTATAATTATTTCTGCAATTTTAGGGTTTATTGTTGCAATACCCTCTTTAGCTAAAAATAAACTTTTAACATACATAAACATTGGATATGTAGAAATTGTAAGAGCAATACCCCTGCTTGTTTTAATTTTATGGATTTATTACGGTCTTCCTATAATGACTGGTTTAAGTTTCAGTCCATTTGTGTCAGGAATAATTGCACTAGCAATAAGTGAAAGTGCTTTTCAAGCAGAAATTTTTAGAGCAGGAATAAACTCAATTAAAAAATCACAATGGGAAGCAGGTTCGTCACTAGGGTTAACTTTTTATAAAAGATTAAGATTAGTAATTCTTCCACAAGCAATTAAAAATATCTTACCTGCATTAGGTAACCAGTTTGTATATGTGTTAAAGATGTCTTCCCTGGTATCAATTATAGGAATTGGCGACTTAACAAGAAAAGCTAATGAATTAGTAGTGTCAACTTATAGACCATTAGAAATTTATACATTCTTAATTTTAGAGTATTTAATTTTGATATTAATTGTTTCATTCTTTGTAAGAAAATTTGAAAAAAAACTTAAACAAGATGGCAATGATTAATGAATAATTTAGTTAATAGAAATTATGATGTTGATCTAAGTGATGGTGTTATTACCTTTAAAAACATCAATACTACACTTGGTTTTGTTAGATATAACACTGAAGCAGAAATAGAATATATCTTTGTTAATCCCATGTTTAGACGTCAAGGACTTGCTAAAAAGCTACTAAGTATTGTTGAGAAAAAAACTAAACTCAAACCTACGCCTCAAGACCCAATCAGTCCCCTAGGTGAAAAACTCTTTAAGATTAACTAAATAGAGGTTAGTTAAAATTCTTAGATACCAGGTAACAACATTCCTTATCTTGAGCTTAATTAATAATATCGGTTAACGTTTAAATTATTTTTGAAAGCTTATCTTTCATTGTTAATTTAAGTTTTTTTAACGTTCTTAAATCGTACCAAGTTTTTTGTCCTCTTTTTGATTTTCTTTCCTTTTCAGCAATATTTACTTGTTTTTTAAGATCTTTATGTTTTTCTTTAATTTTCATGATTTAATAAATTTCTTCTTTCATATAAATCAAAATTAATTAACAAGAATTAAAACAGTAAACTTTACCCGTGACAGAGTGTAAATAGGTAGTCTGGGGCACCGGGTAACAGAACGCCCCTTCACACTCTTCTAATTCTCTTTATTTATGATGCTGATTGGTGTTAAGATTATTTTTGGTCGCACATACGTCGCAATTTTTTACTTAATTGCAATCATACGGAATCGGACTTGCACCAAGAAATAGAAATGATTTTGCACCTATAAACCAGGCACGCCCCATTTTAGAAGATCCTGTTAGTGTAAAAGCTCCCTTATCACTCATGTCAACTATAGAATAATTTATAGTAACTCCAATTGCAGTTATTTCCGAAGCTGTATTTCCTCTAATTTTTATTCTTGATTTTTCACCACCATAACTGCAAACAAAAGACCTATTGAGTGTGTTGGTTGAAGTAGATTTACTCTTCTCAAGTTCAATTTTTTTTTCTCTTTCAATTTTTTTCTCTTCTTCTCTCTCTAGATAAATTTGCTCGCTTGATTTTTTACACTTATAAATATCATATACTTTTAGTCCTAATTTATACTTTATTGCTTCTTCTTTAGTAGTTAGCCAAGATTTAAGTTTTGTAGCATCATTTAATTTAAAATTTATTTTACATGCTTTAAGGGCCATTGGCTGAACTCTTCTTACTTCATCTTTATAACCATCTGTAAACCACCCTAAATCTATACCTTTTTGCTCTACATCATAATCTGCCTCACCCACCCAAAGTCCAACATAAATTAATTCTTTATCCCCCTCTACAAGATTAATTCTTACATCACCTTTATCACGGTCTAGATTTTTAAATACTTTAGCATCATGGTATACACACCCACTCAACAATAAACCCAAAACCATGATACCTAAAAGTTTTTTAATCATTTTTTAATAAATTCTTTTAATTCTTCTATTGTATATGGTTCTTTTCTTTTATGGGCCATTCGATGACAATTAGAGCATAGCACTGCAAAATCTTCAATCTTAAATTCTAGAGTTTCATTTTCTGGCAACGTATGGATGGGGATTTTATGATGTGCTTCAATAAATTCTTCTTTCTTTTTATTTAAGCTAATATCTCCATATATATTTTTAAAGTTAAAATCACAAACTTGACACGTATACCCAAGTTTCTTTTTAACTTTTCTTGAATTTGTACTAGATCGTTCTGATAATCTATGAAGACCAATTCTTCTTGTTTCTGTTAAACTTTCATTCTTATTGTCTTCTTCATCGTTCTTATCAGAGACATACTCATCTAATAAATCTCCATCTAGCCCACCTCTAAAGATCAATGTTGAATATAGATCTAGCATGTTATTTAAATCATCAACTAATTCGTTTTCATTAAGATTTTTTGTTAAATCATACTCTTTGCCGAATGCATGTCCCTTTTCATAAAGCATTGGTCTTGAAGTGCTCCCAGCAAGATCAATGGCCAAATCTATTGGCTCATATTTAAAAAATTTTTTATAAAGACTGACCCTATCTCTAATAAACTCTGCTCTTCTCAATAATTCTTGTGCAGCACCTTTCGTTCCTAATTCTTTCTCTATATCTGTCATCCCTTGGTTGAGACTTAAATAAACTCGCTTCATGTCTACTGAAAATAAATAGACTAAATAATAGCCTCGTTGAGAGGAGGTAGTGACGTTAGGATCATAAACTCCTAACCATGGCACAGAGGCCCAATTTGGTGGTCTACCAGGGCTGCTCTTATAAATAAAATGTTCTCTTTTTTTTTTAACTACAGGTTTTAAGATTTGTTCAGAAACTTTTCGAACATAATCTGCAAATGGATTGCTTGCTATTGGTCCATTTTTTTCATCAACAAATTTGGATGAGATTTCTTTAAAAGCCCCACTTATCATTAATGAAGCCTAGCACAAAATTAAACGTCGCAACAGCGTCGCAATTTCACTCAAAGTTTTGTTAGTTTCTAGATTAAGTTGCATCAACATCGTTGCAAAATAAGGATTCACGAAGATAGGTCTGGGGCACCGGGTAACAGAACGCCCCTTTCTATTTTTAAATTAGTTAGAATTCTCAATGTTAATTTTAAAATACAACCTGATTAAACGGAGTATGTACGGAGTGATTTTTTAAATCTTCCATCTGATCCACGTTTAGCACCTTCAGCACTATACATATGTTTAGTTGCTTTATTATAAATTTTTAAACGTCTTGCTGCATTATAGGCTTTTGGATCATTTAACTGCCAACTTATTTTAGTTTTATATTTAAGTGCCGAAGACATAACTTTTTCCTTAGTCCAAAAACTATATAGTTTCATTTTTTTCATGTGCGAAGTTATCTTATCAAGCATTTTTCTTGTACTTGTCGTTGCATAGGCACTTGGTTCTTTTTTTCTCCATTCGTATAAAGTTGAATATTTTGATGCTGAATTTTTTAATTCTTTATCTGTCCATTTGACTGGTTTTTTTAGTCCAATTCTCCAAGTATTTGTCACTATTGGTCTTGTCATATGTTTTGTTGCAATTTTCAAAATTCCCATTTTTTGGGCCGCACCATATGCTCCTCCGCTTTCTTCTGACCATCTTGCACGGTGTTTATATTTTTTTGCATCCTCTATAATTTTTTCTCTTGTCCATATTCTTAAACCTTGCCAAACAGGTCTAATCATATGAGCTGTTGCCTCTTCCATCCATCCCTTGTCATGTGCTGCATTGACTGCTGAACGAAACTTATTGCTCCAAGTTGATATTGTTTTGAATTTTTTTGCAGAAATTATAACAGCTTCTTTTGTCCATTTAATTAACCCTCCTCCAATACCACCAGTCTTTGCTATGTTGAGAATTTTAAATCCTTTATTTCTATAAAAATTTTCATATTTTTTTTCATTAAAAATTGCACGTTCTAAGGATGTATAGCCTGTCAGTTTTTTTGGTATTATTGCAATATCACCAAATCTTTTGCTTATTTCTTTGAATCTTTTTGTTTTAAGATGAGCTCTAATTCTTTTTTTAAAATTATAAGTTAAACCTATATAAATTATCTTTTTATCTTTAATTTTTATAGAGTACACACATCTCCTCATAATATTTCCTAGAGGAACCATATGTTTTATAGCTTTTTCAAAGCACCCTCTTGCTTTAGCTGCATTATATGCGCTATTGGAATTTTTGCTCCAATCTGATTTATGCTGATATTTTTTAGCGTCTTTAATTATTGCTTGTACAGTCCATTTTTTAACAGTGTTGTTTGGTAGACGATCCATATGTCTTGTTGCCTGATCTAAAATGTTTCTATTTCTAGGCCTTGCAAGTTCATACATGGCTGGACTATATTTTTTCCAGTCTCTCCTGTTATTATATTTTTTTGCGTCTTTTAGAATATCCTGATTTTTATATTTGAGTCTGCTCATACTGATAACTTGATACTAGCATATATAGTCTGGACGGAATATGGACGGAATCCACCTTTAAATTCTATATTTTCAATTCAAATTATTCGCGAATAATGGTACTTTGTTCGGGGCACCTGGCAACAGAACTACCCTTCTAACTTTAATTTTTCTTAGATTTTCTATAATCCCAAGGATAGTCAAACTCCATAGACCACATGCCTATTTTATTGATTCTTGCATAATCTTCATCACTTACAAACTTTTTTGAATATCTTCTGTACGCAAATGCATAGCCACTTCTAACTAAATAGCTTGATAGGCTTTCATTATTAACAAAACATTCTGCTAGTGTTCTTTTGTATTGATCTTTTCCTTCACTAATACATTCAACATTATTATTTCCAATTTTATCAATAAGAATTTGTTTTGCTGTAACTCCACAAAGATCTTTTACGCTATCTTTAAAACAAGTTTGTTTCAATTCAGGTGTATCTATTCCAGTGAATCTGATTTTTTCTCCATTAAGATGAATTGTATCTCCATCAACAATTTTGATTGTTTGAGATTTAACTTGGTTAATAGTTAAAATAAAAATTAGTGTTGAGACACTAATAAGAAAAATGGCTTTTCTTTTGTTTAAAAACATTATTTAAAAAGTATCCAATAAAGATGATTACTGCAATACCCATAAACCAATTCGTTGCCATGATGGTGTAAAAAATATCAGTATAATCTCCACCTCTAATATTAATTACATACCATAATGATAAGAAAGGAAATGCAGTTAATCTTAGAACGCTTAGGTAAAGACTGTAAATTGGTTTTTTAAGTGCCTGAAAAACTGCTGTAGTAATAAAGAACACAGGATAAATAGGAGCTATTAATGCAGCAACTTTTAAATATATAGCACCATGATAAATAGCTTCTGCATTATCTGTAAATTGAGATACAAAAAATTCTGCACCGAAGAATAAAATGATACCTGCTACAGCCATAAATGATGATCCAAAAAATAATGCTTTAGTATAAAGCTCCCTTATGCGGTTATAATTTTTAGCACCAAAGTTTTGTCCACCAATAGAAAGTACTGCTGTATTTAAACCAATTACCGGAAGTAAGAAAACTTGTTCAACTCTTAAAGCTGCCCCATAACCTGCTGTTGCAAGGTCACCAAATTGCCCAATAAAATATAAAATATTAAAAATACCTACACCAATAAACAACATACTAATCATTATTGGCATTGCTTGTGAGAATAATTCTTTAAGAAGAATAAATTTAGGAATAAAGCATTTAATAGATAAATACTTTCTTAATTTACACGAGTTAATTTTGTAAGCTAAATAAATGGTACCAATAGATTGGGCTATAACAGTTGCTATAGCAAGACCACCTATACCGTAAGCTGGAACAATTCCGTATCCCCAGATAAATAATGGATTTAAAAAAATATTTAAAAAGAAACTAAAGATAAGAACATTTCTATAGCTCTTAGTATCTCCCTGTGCATTCAAAGCTCCATTTAAAGAGATTTGGATCATAACTATAAATGTTCCGTAAAAAATTATATCTAAATATTCTCTAGTTAAAGCAATACCAGCAGCGTCAGATCCCATAACACCTAAGAGAAAATCAGAAGCATTTAATCCAAATAAAGTAACGACAACTGACGTGACCAATGCGAAGATTACTGATTGAGCAATAAATAGTGATGCTTTATTAATTTTTTTAGCACCTAATAAATTACCAATACAAGAGTTTGTTGCAGCACCAATTCCAACACCAACAGCAATGATGACAAAGTATATTGGGAAAGATTTAGCTATTGCACTTATAGCTTCTGCAGAAATTCTACCTGCAAACCATGTATCAACTAAATTATAGAAAGTTTGAAACAAAGAACCAACACTAGCTGGAATAGTTACTTTTTTAAGTAATGACCAAATTGGATCTTTGGTTAAATTTATGGCTTTAGACAATTGTTTTTCCTATTTAAATTCTTTTTGAAATATATGCTTTGAACCACTCTTTTTTGCAAGGTTTATTTGCTTTTGTCTCATTCGAAATCTCTCTTTTTGAGTTTGAGTTAAATTATCATGACAGTTTACACATGAAACACCCTCCTCATATTTTTTAGACTTCTTATCTTTTAGTGAAACAGGTTTTCTACATCCACTGCATATTGAGTATGTTCCATTTACTAATCCATGTTTAACACTGATTCTGTTATCAAAAACAAAGCATTCCCCATTCCATAGACTTTCTTTTTTCTTAACATTTTTTAAGTAATTTAAAATTCCACCTTTTAATTGATAAACATTTTTAAAGCCTTTTTTTTCTAAAAATACTGAAGCTTTCTCACATCTTATTCCACCAGTACAAAACATTGCAATTGGCTTTGTTTTTTTTAGTTTATTTAAGTATTTTGGAAATTCTCTAAAATTATCAACATCAGGATTAATTGATCTTTTAAAAGTTCCAACATTATATTCGAATGGTTTTCTTGAATCTAAAACTAATGTTTCTTTATCATTAATCAACTTATTCCATTTTTTAGGATCAACATGATTATCTTTTTTATTTTTTGATGACAAGGAAAGACCCATAGGAACTACTTCTTTTTTAATCTTAACTTTTGGTTTATGAAACGGTTGAAATTTACTTTTTGAAATATTTTCACTATCAAACTTTTTAAAATCTAATATCTTTTTAATCTTTGTGATAGTTGACTTTAGATCGCTACTTTTTCCTGAGATTGTTGCATTTACTCCTTCAATAGCTATAATTACTGTTCCTCTAATATTTTTTTTAATTAAAAGATCCTGTAGTAAAATTTTATTTTTTTTTAAAGAGGTAAGTTTTTTAAATTTGTAAAAAGCAAAAACATCGAACATTATAACACTCTACAAACAGTCATTCCGTCACCTAAAGGGACAATGATTTGTTCCACTCTTTTATCGTTTGCAACATAAGTATTAAAATCTCTAATATTTATTGTATATTTATCTAAATTATCTTCATCAGCGACTTCACCATGCCATAAAACATTGTCTATAATAATCAATCCACCTTTATCTATTAGGTTTAAAGATCTTTCATAATATTCTTTATAATTCATTTTATCGGCATCAATAAAAACCATATGAAATTTTTGATTTTTTAATTCTTCCAAACTATCTAATGCAGGCTTAATAATTGTTTGAATTTTATTATCCAGATTAGCTTTTTTAAAAAAACTTACTGCAATCTTGTTGGTCTCTTTGTCTTTATCTAATGCTGTAAGTTTACCATCGTCTGGTAACGCCAGAGCAATTGAAAGCGCACTTAACCCAGTAAAAGTTCCAATCTCAAGTACATTTTTAATGTTAGAAGTTTTTATAACTAAATGAAGAAAATGACATTGAGATATCGCTACTTGCATTCTCTTAACATCTCCAAGTGTATTATTGTAATCGATTATTTCTTGCTGAATGGGATTTAACTTTAAACTAAAATTATTTATATATTTTTCAAGTTTTTCGGTAATTTCAAGGTTCTTACCCATGATATTAAAGTTTCTTCTTCAATATCTCATTTATTAATTGAGGGTTAGCTTTACCACTTGAAGCTTTCATTGCTTGTCCTACAAAGAAACCAAATAGTTTTTCTTTACCATTCTTATATTCAATAGCTTTTTCTCTATTGTCATTAATAATCTTATCTATTAAAGCCTCTAATGCTTTAGGGTCGCTTTCTTGCTTTAAACCTTTTTCTTCAACAATTATTTGGGGATCTATGTCTCCATCCATCATTAACTCAAATATTGTTTTAGCTATTTTTCCAGAAATTGTTCCATTCTTAATTAGATTAATTAACTTTGCCAAATTTTTTGCACTTATTGGACTTTGTGTAATTTCTAAATTTTTATTATTTAAAACAGCAAACAATTCACCTGTAATCCAGTTAACAGCTAATTTCATATCTCGGTTTTTGCCCATTTTAGCGACAACTTCTTCAAAATATTTGGCTGTATCAATGTCAGATACTAATATTGTAGCCTCGTAAGCAGAGACTTTAAATTCATCAATAAATCTTTTTTTCTTATCGTCTGGTAATTCTGGGATATCCGCTTTAAGTTTTTCAATAAATTCATCAGTTACTTCTAATGGTAATAAATCTGGATCTGGAAAATATCTATAATCATGAGCATCTTCTTTAGATCTCATAGATCTTGTTTCATTTTTTTTGGTATCAAATAATCTTGTTTCTTGATCGATTGTTTTACCTTCTTCAATTAAATCGACTTGTCTATTAGCTTCATAATCAATAGCCATTTGCATAAATTTGATTGAATTAACATTTTTAATCTCACAACGAGTTCCAAGTTTATCAGACCCTTTAATTCTAACAGAAATATTAACATCAGCTCTTAAAGAACCTTCCTGCATATTTCCATCACACGTGCCAAGATATCTCATAATAGATCTTAGTTTTTTAACATAAGCACTAACCTCATCTGGAGTTCTCATGTCTGGTTTGCTGACAATTTCCATCAGAGCCACACCAGATCTATTTAAATCTACCAATGTATTTTGCGGATCCATATCATGAATACTTTTTCCAGCATCTTGTTCTAAGTGTAATCTTTCAATCCCCACTTCTTTTTGGCCATGTGCCATATCAAGAATAACTGTACCCTCACCTACTATTGGATATTTAAATTGTGAAATCTGATAACCCTGTGGAAGATCTGCATAAAAATAATTTTTTCTATCAAAAACTGATCTTTTATTAATTTGAGCTCTTAAACCTATACCTGTTTTAATTGCCTGTTTTACGCAGTACTCATTAATAACTGGAAGCATTCCTGGAAATGCAGCATCAACTAAACTTACTTGCGTATTGGGTTCGGCACCAAAAGTAGTTGATGAAGATGAAAATAATTTTGAATTTGATGTAACTTGAGCATGAACTTCAAGGCCGATTACCACTTCGTAAACATTATCATATCTTTCAATTAAATATTCTGAATTATCTTTAGTCATCTATTTAATCCACCAATCAGTAATTTTATTTTTAAACTGGATTTTTTCTTCCATAGCATAAGCAATGTTTAAAATATTTTGTTCATCAAAAGCTTTACCAATAATTTGCAATCCTAAAGGGTAACCCTTAGCATCTACACCTGCTGGAATAGAAATTGCAGGTAATCCAGCTAAGTTAACTGGAACTGTGAATATATCATTTAAATACATTGAAACTGGGTCATTAGTTTTTTCACCAATTTTAAAAGCAGCACTTGGTGTCGATGGAGTTAAAATTGCATCAACTTTTTTATAAGCTTCATCAAAATCGTTTTTAATTAATTTTCTAACTTTCTGCGCTTTTAGATAATAAGCATCATAATAACCAGAGGATAAAACATATGTTCCAATCATTATTCTTCTTTGAACTTCACTGCCAAAACCTTCAGATCTTGTTTTTTCATACATATCAATAAGGTTTTCACCTTTAGATCTAAAACCATACTTAACACCATCATATCTAGCTAAGTTTGAAGAAGCTTCAGCAGGGGCTACTATATAATAAGCAGGTAAAGCATAATTTGTATGAGGCAATGAAATATCAACAATTTCAGCACCACAATCTTTTGCATACTCAATTCCCTTAGTCCATAAATCTTCTATCTCTTTTGGCATTCCATCAACTCTATATTCTTTTGGAATACCAATTTTCTTACCTTTGATATTGTTTGTTAATTCTTTGCTGAATTCATTTCTTTTAAAATCAATTGATGTTGAATCTTTTTCATCATAAGTGCTAATTATTTCTTGAAGTAATGCACAATCTTTTACATCTTTAGACATTGGTCCCGCTTGATCTAATGAAGAAGCAAAAGCAACAATTCCATATCTTGAACAACTTCCATAAGTTGGCTTTAACCCAACAGTACCTGTAAATGAAGCAGGTTGTCTAATAGAGCCACCTGTATCGGTTCCAATTGTAATAGGTGTTAAATTAGCTGCTAGAGCTGATGCAGAGCCTCCTGAAGAGCCTCCAGGTACTAAACCTTTATCTATTGGACTTTGTACATTTCCAAAAAAACTGGTTTCATTAGATGAGCCCATTGCAAACTCGTCACAATTTAATTTGCCAAGTAATATTGCACCTTCATTCCAAATATTTTGAGTAACAGTAGACTCGTACGGTGGAATAAAATTATTTAAAATTTTACTACCTGCTGTAGTTTTTACATCTTTGGTGCAAAACAAATCTTTAACTGCCATTGGAACACCCGGAAGCTTTAAATCAAAATTAGGTTTTTGATCAAAATTTTTAGCTTTCAAAAGTGCATTAGAAAAATCTTCTGTTATGTAAGCATTTAAATCTCTAGATTTTTCTCCTCTATTAATAAATGCTTTAGTAGTTTCTTCAGAAGAAATTTTTTTATCTTTAATATTTTTAACTAATTCAGTTAAAGTGAGTGATGTGATATCAGACATTATTCAACAACCCTTGGTACAACAAAAAAATCTTCATTTTCTTCTGGTGAGTTTTTTAATATTTGATCTCTTATATTTTCACTTTTAACCTCATCTACTCTTAATTTTAATGTGGTTTCTGCAACAGAGGTTAAAGGCTCAACATTGTCAGTATTGAGTTCATTCAATTTTTCAATAAAGTCAAATATAGAGTTAAGATCTCCAGCTAATTTATTAGCTTTTGCATCATCAACTGAGATTCTTGATAATTTAGATATATGCTTTATTGTTTTAAGATCAATTGTCATGTGGTAATTAAATATGTCGGCAAACTATCACTTAAGTATAAAATATACAATATGATCACAATTGAAGATTTTAAAATAAAATACTCAAATAAGGTAAGATTTATTGGTTTAGATTTAGGATCTAAAAGAATTGGTGTCTCAATTTGTGATGAAAGACAATCCATAGCCACACCCTTTAAAACCATTAACAAAACCAACACAAACGAACTAATTAATGAACTTAAGATAATAATTAAAGATAATAGTATTGGTGGAATAATTGTAGGGCACCCAGTTAATATGGATGGCAGTCTAGGAAGATCCGCTCAATCAGTTAATGACGTTGCATCAAATATATCAAAATCTATAGACCTGCCTGTAATATTGTGGGATGAAAGACTTTCAACAGTTGGCGCATTTAATCTATCGAGTTTATTAGACGTTAATGTTTCAAAAAGAGTTAAAACAATTGATCAAAACGCTGCAGCCTTTATTTTACAAGGGGCAATTGACTTTTTAAATAATTAATACTTGCCATAGTGATGGTTAATAGTTATAGAGTTAATTTTAATGGCAACCAAAATAAATAAAGCTATTAAGATTTCTCAAAAACACCTCCTAGGTATTCAAGATCTATCAATTAATGATGTTAATCTCATTTTAGAAGAAGCTAAAAGTTTCATTAAATTAAATCAAAGTAAAAATAAAAGACTAAATGTATTAAGTGGCAAAACTCAAATTAATTTATTTTTTGAACCCTCTACTAGAACACAAAGTTCATTTGAATTAGCTGGAAAAAGATTAGGTGCGGATGTTATGTCAATGAATATGGCAAATTCTGCAATTAAGAAGGGTGAAACACTCATAGATACCGCAATGACTTTAAATGCAATGCATCCTGATATAATTGTAATTAGACACCAGGATTCAGGTGCATGTAACCTTTTATCTCAAAAAGTAAATTGCGCAGTACTTAATGCTGGTGATGGAAGCCGTGAACACCCTACACAAGCTTTATTAGATGCTTTAACAATTATAAATCGTAAAAAGAAAATTGAAGGTTTAAGAGTTGCGATTTGTGGTGACATAACTCATTCACGTGTTGCAAGATCAAATATTTATCTTCTTAATATGTTGGGTGCAGAAGTTAACATTATTGCACCATCAAACTTAATGCCAAAAGAAATAGAAAAGTTTGGCGTTAATACATTTACAGATATGAAAAAAGGTCTGAAAGATTGTGATATTGTGATGATGCTAAGGTTGCAAAATGAAAGGATGACAAGTTCTTTCTTGTCTTCTAATAGAGAATACTATGAATATTATGGACTAACTCCAGATAAGCTTGCTCATGCAAAAGATGATGCTTTGATTATGCATCCAGGTCCAATGAATAGAGGGATCGAAATTGATACAAAATTGGCAGATGACATAAACAGAAGTGTGATTAAGGAACAGGTTGAACTAGGTGTTGCAGTAAGAATGGCTTGTTTAAAAATATTTTGTGAATAAATGAAAAAACAATACTTTATAAATGCAAATATAATTGACCCTCATAACTCTATCAATGAGAATGGTGGATTAATTATTGGTGAAGATGGTTTGATTGAAGCTATTGGTAAAAAAGTAAATTCTAACAACATTCCATCAAGAGAAAAGGTAATAGATTTAAATGGAAAATATATATTCCCAGGTCTTGTTGATATGCGTGTCTTTGCAGGTGAACCTGGTTATGAATATAAAGAAAATTTTAGAACACTAAGCAATGCAGCACTTGCAGGAGGTGTTACTTCAGTTGTTACTATGCCTAATACGGATCCAATTATAGATAACGTTTCAATAGTAGATTTTTTAAAAAGACGTGGAAGAGACAAATCTAAAATTAATGTTTTTCCAAGTGCTGCTCTTACCAAAAATATTGAAGGTGCTACCATGACTGAATTTGGTCTACTTCAAAGTAGAGGAATAATTGGATTTACTGATGGAGTTAAAACAATTCAAAATACTAGACTGATGTCTCGTATAATGAACTCAGCTAAAGATTTAGGCACACTAATCATGCAGCATGCTGAAGATTATGATTTATCTAAAAATGGAATGATTAATTCTGGAATTATTGCAACCAAACTTGGATTATCTGGAATACCTGCTGTTGCCGAAAGAATAATTATTGAAAGAGATTTAACTTTGCTTGAAAATATTAAATGTAGGTATCACATATCACAAATTTCAGCTGCAAAATCAGTTGAAATTATTGAGGAAAGAAAAAATAAAGTTAAATTTACAACAGGTGTCTCTATAAATAACCTTTCATTAAATGAAAATGATATAGGAGATTTCAGAACTTTCTTAAAATTATCACCCCCATTAAGAACTGAAGAAGACAGAATTGCTCTAGTGCAAGGATTAAAAGATGAAACGATAGATGTTATTGTATCTGATCACAAGCCGGAAGATGAAGAGCAAAAAAGATTAACGTTTGCACAAGCATCTACAGGAGCTTCTGGAATAGAAACACTTTTATCACTAAGTCTAGAGTTATATCACAATGGCTCTGTTAAATTAGAAACCATAATTAAAGCCTTAACATCAAACCCTGCAAAAATTCTAAAAATTGATAAGGGTAATCTTTCAGTGAGTAATGAAGCAGATTTTTGCATTGTAGATATTGATAAGCCATGGGTTGTTAAAAAAGATAAACTTATCTCCAAATCAAAAAACACTTCCATTGAAGACAAAAAACTACAAGGTAAAGTCACTAATACATTTGTAAAAGGTGAAGAATTATTTAAGTTATAATAATGGAATATTTAATTGTTGCATTAAGCTCATATTTATTAGGATCAATACCTTTTGGTTTTATACTTACAAAAATATTTCTAAAAAAAGATATTAGAGATATTGGCTCAGGAAACATTGGAGCCACAAATGCTCTTAGAACGGGTAATAAAACGTTAGGCTACTCAACTTTATTGCTGGATATAACAAAAGCTGTATTGCCTGTTTTATATGTAAAATTTAATTATCCTGATTATATCTTTATTGCATCACTAAGTGCATTCTTGGGTCACGTTTTTCCTATATGGCTCAAGTTTAAAGGGGGTAAGGGTGTTGCAACATATGTTGGAATATTATTTTCAATAAACATAATTTTGGGTTTGGTATTTATCGTTAGTTGGGCTGTTACATTTCTTATTTCAAAATACTCATCACTTTCATCACTTGTTGGTGGTTTAATCGTTCCAATTTACTTAATAATTTTTGAAAATTATAATTCGATTTTTTTCATAATAATGTTTGTCCTTATATTCTATACACATAGAGAAAACGTCAAACGATTGAAAAACAAAGAAGAAACCAAGACTAAAATTTATTGATTTGACTATCTAAGTCTTTTAAGTAATTTGTTTAGTAATGAATCTTGTAGTCGTAGAAAGTCCAGCTAAAGCAAAAACTATCAATAAATATCTAGGTGATGATTATATTGTGCTAGCAAGTTATGGCCATATTAGAGACCTTCCTTCGAAAAATGGTTCTGTTGACCCAGAAAATAATTTTAAAATGGAATGGGAGGTAGATAGTTTTTCTAAAAAATATCTTAAAGAAATTACAGATGCAGCTAAAATTTCATCAAAAATCATACTAGCAACTGACCCTGATCGCGAAGGAGAGGCGATTGCTTGGCATGTTAAAGAATATTTAAATGAGAAAAAATTAATAAAAGACAAACATGTAGAAAGAGTTGTTTTTAATGAAATTACAAAAAAAGCAGTTATTCATGGAATTGAAAACCCACGACAAATAGAGCCACTACTTGTTGATGCCTATATGGCTAGAAGAGCCTTAGACTATCTAGTTGGCTTTAATATATCACCAATTTTATGGACAAAGTTACCTGGTTCTAAATCTGCAGGTCGTGTTCAGTCAGTTGCCTTAAAATTAATTACAGAACGAGAACATGAAATTGAGCTTTTTGATCCTGAAGAATTTTGGACTTTAAGTGTTCAATTCAACGACAATGATAAAAATTCTATATTAGCAAGTATCTCTCAATTGAATGATAAAAAAATTGAAAAATTTTCTTTTAAAAATAAAGCTGAAATTGGTAAAGCAATTGAAGAGGTTAAGTCCATGAATTTCAATATAAATGACATCTCAAGCAAAGTTGTTAACAGAAACCCTTCTGGCCCTTTTACTACCTCTACATTACAGCAAGTTTCTTCTGGTAGATTAGGATTTGGAGCATCACGAACAATGCAGATAGCTCAGAAACTTTATCAAGGTATAGAAATAGACGGTGAAACTATTGGTCTTATCACGTACATGCGAACAGATGGAACCAATCTATCTACAGATGCTATAGACACTTTCAGGAAATATATAAAAAATGAGTTTGGTAATGAATATGTTCCAGATAATGCAGCAAGTTATTCTGGTAAAAAAGCTAAAAATGCTCAAGAAGCACATGAAGCAATTCGACCTACAGATATTATGCGTGCACCAGATACAGTTAAAAAATATCTAAGTCCAGATCAGCATAAATTATACGATTTAATTTGGAGTAGAGCCCTATCCTCTCAAATGAAACCTGCTCAATTTGATAGAAATACTATTACGATAAACTCAGATGATAATGGAACAGTCTGTAAAGCTAGTGGATCTGTTATTAAATTTGATGGGTTCTTGAAGGTTATGAAAGACACAAAAAAAGATGATAATGAAGATATACTTCCTGAAATGAACAAAGGTCCAGTTAATATAGAAGCTTTATTAGATGAACAACATTTTACACAACCACCACCAAGATACTCAGAAGCAAGTTTAGTTAAAAAATTAGAGGAACTTGGAATTGGAAGACCCTCAACTTATGCAAGTATAATATCTGTTATATCTACCAGAGGGTATGCAGAAGCAATTAATAAAAGATTTCACCCAACCGATCGTGGTAAATTAATTTCTGCTTTTCTCGAAAAACTTTTTTCCAAATATGTTGACTATAACTTCACTGCAAGTTTAGAAAACCAACTTGATGACATTACTACTGGTAAAGAAGGATGGATAAAAGTTCTAGAGTCATTTTGGAAAGATTTTAATCAAAATGTATCTGATGTTAAAATGAAAAGAACTAGAGAAGTTTTAGATCTATTAAATGATAGCCTAGGTAGTTTAATTTTTGAAAGAGATAAAGATGGAAATATTAATAGACAATGCAAATTATGTGACAGTGGATCATTAAGTTTAAAAAACAGTTTTAGAGGTGGTGCTTTTATAGGTTGTTCAAATTATCCAGATTGTAAATTTACTAGACCTCTTTCTAAAGCTAAAGCAGCCGCACAATCTCAACTAGCGGAACCAAAGTTTATAGGGAAACATGAAAATGGTAATGACATGTATCTTAAAAATGGAAGATTTGGCCCCTACTTACAATATGAAAAAATTGAGGAAATAAAGGAAGAAATTATTGCTGAAACAAAAAAGAAAAAGAAAACAAAAAAAAAGAAGATAGAAAAAGAAGATAATAATTTAAGAAATGTTTCAATACCTAAAGGAATTACATTAGATAGTGTTGATCTTGATAGGGCTAAATTTTTGTGCTCATTACCAAAAAGTTTAGGTATCAATCCTGAAAATCAAAAAGATATAATATTAAATTCAGGAAGATTTGGTCCATATTTAAAATCTGAAAATAAATCAGCAAGAATTGAGAATGTTGAAGAAATCTTTTCAATCGGTCTTAATAGAGCAATAACTCTAATAGCTGAGGCTAAGCCAGGGAGAATGTCTACATCAATTATAAAAGATCTAGGGGAGCACCCAGAAGACAAAAAACCTATTAGAGTAATGAAGGGTCAGTATGGTCCATATATCAAGTATAAGTCTCTTAATGCAACAATACCCGAGGAAAAAGACCCATTAGAGCTTAATATAGAGGAGGCTTTAATATTAATTGAGAAAAGGAAAGAATACGATAAAAATAAAAAAGGTAAATTAAAAAAAATTAAAAAAAGGTAAAAATGACTAAAAAAATATTATTAATAATATCTACAATTATATTAACTTCTTGCGCTACATTAAAAGATAAAATGCCAGAGAGACAAGCCTGCACTGGAGATGAAACTAACAAAACTCTAACTGAAGTATTCTGTAAAAAAAACTAATACAACCTAATAAATGAATAAAATAATCTTAATAACTATAGCTGTGTTTCTACTAACAGTTAGTGCTAAATCGGAAGAAGTAGATTGCTCAATGTACGGAGAGAAATCCGCTGTTGATAAATTTAAAGAAAGTAAGTCACTTCTTTCTTTATTTAAAAATGAAATCTCTAAAAAGAATTTAGAATGTGAAAAAGATCTCAATACGAAAAAACCAAAAATTAAAAAAATAGATATTACTCTTAAAGCACTGCAAAATTTAGAAAAAAAATATAATGTTGTGTGGAATGATGAAATAAATAAGTTTACTGGACCGGGTGAAGCACTGGCCAATAAAAATGGAAAAAATTTAATAAATAAACGTATAAAATATCTTGCTTCAAAAGAAAAAAAAGATTGCTCAAAATATCAAAAGATATCTAACACAAATGAATTGAAAGTTGCCAAAACTTTAGCAGATATGAATAGAATAAATAATAATAAATTGGCATATAAAAAATGTTTAAATGATTCAAAAACATCAAAAAACATGATTAGTATTTTAAAGGATAAAACTTCAAAATTAAGTAAGTTTAAAAATAGTAAAAGTTTAAATACATATTTGAAGGATGGTGAAGAGAAAAAAGAATCCACTTTAATCAAATTTAAAAAGAGTAAAACTTGGTCTGATTGGAAAAAAAACAAAAATAAGGATAATTAATTATGACTTTTGAAAATAAAATTAAAGAATTAAAACTAGAGCTGCCTGAGGCTAGAGACCCTGTTGGGTCATATGTTGCTTCAAAAATAATTGGCAATATGCTTTTTATATCAGGTCAAATTTCTATTGCAGAAGATGGTAAATTAATAAAAGGTAAAGTTGGAAAAGAATTAAAAACAGAAGAAGGTTATGAGGCTGCCAAGAGATGTGGCTTAAATATTATCTCTCAAGTTCAAAAAGCCTGTGATGAAGATTTATCAAAAATAAAATCTTGCGTAAAATTAACTGGATTTGTTAATTCAACAGAAGATTTTATTGAACAACCCAAAGTGGTAAATGGCGCATCAGATTTAATAGTTTCTGTTTTTGGAAATGCTGGAATGCACACAAGAGCGGCGGTTAGTGTAAACAGTCTACCATTGGGTGTGTCGGTAGAGGTTGATGCTATTTTTGAATTATATTAACGGCCAACACCAAAATATTTAATTTTTAACTCCTTCATTTTATCAGGAGAATAAATATTTCTCATATCGAACACTATAAATTTTTTATTTTTAACTGCATTGTTAAAATTTATTGATTTGAAATCATTCCACTCTGTATGAATAATTATTAAGTCCGATTCTCTTATTGCAAAATTGATATTGCTTGAAAAGTGAACATTATTTAGTTTCTTAAAATCATCTTTCTCACCAGTTGGGTCAAAATAGTTTATTTTAGCACCCATTTTATGCAATGAAGGAATCATTAATAAGCTTGATGAATCCCTCATATCATCTGTGTTAGCTTTAAATGTAACTCCTAAAAAACATATTTTTTTATTTTTAACTTTACCATTTAGAATGTTGAATACTCTTTTTATTAATAGTGAAGATCTATTTTCATTAGATTTAATTACACTTTTAATAACTGATAGATTTATTTTAAATTGATCTGCCGTTGTAACTATAGCTTTTGTGTCCTTAGGAAAGCATGAGCCTCCATAGGCAGGACCTGCTCTCAAAAAACGTCCACCAATTCTTTTATCGAGCCCCATACCAATTGAAATATCTTGAATATTAACATCAATTTTTTCACATAAATTTGCAAGCTCATTAATAAAAGTTATTTTTGTTGCCAAAAAAGCATTAGAGGCATATTTGATTAATTCAGCAGCTCTTCTTGATGTGTTTACGTATTTAGTTCCTTTTGATATTAACGGTAAATAAAGATTTTTTAAAATTTTATTCGATTTTTTATCAGTTGTACCAATTACAACTCTATCTGGATAAGTAAAATCTCTTATAGCTTCTCCTTCTCTTAAAAATTCAGGATTTGAAACAACTGAAAAAAGTTTTTTAGAAACTTTTTGTGAAATAATTTTTTCTATTTCATCACCAGTTGTAACTGGTACAGTAGATTTTGTTATTATAATCTTAAATTTAGAAATGGAAGCTCTAATTTCTTTAGCAACATTATAGATTTGACTTAAATCAGCACCATTACCATTTTTTTTTGATGGTGTGCCTACACAAATAAATATGATATCTGATTTAAAGATTGAATCCTTTAAATTTGTGGAAAATTTTAATCTTTTATTCTTATAATTTTTTAAGACCAATTCTTCTAAACCTGGTTCATAAATAGGAATTATTCCTTTTTTTAAATCTTCAACTTTTTTTATATCACGATCTATACAAATAACATCATTACCAAGGTCTGCAAAACATACCCCACTAACCAAACCAACGTATCCCGTTCCTATCATGCATAATTTCATATTTTTGAAACCTCGATGTTTGATTTAATATAACCTTTCATTGTTCCACAATCTAAATATTTTCCAGAAAAATTATGACCTATAAATTTTTCATTATCGTTTATTAGAGATTGTATAGCATCAGTAATATGAATTTCTCTTCCTTTTCCAGGTTTAAGTTTTAATAATTTATTAAAAATTTTTTTAGATAATATATACCTCCCAATAACCACATTATTTGATGGTGCAGTTTTTATAGAAGGTTTTTCTACAACACTTTTAATTATAAAATTATTATTATCAATTTTTTTTTTAACATCATAAACACCCCATCTAGAAACATTTTTTTTATTTACCTTCATGCTGGCCATAACAGATGCATTAAATCTTTTGTGAATGTCAATCATGGATTTAGAGCAATTTTTTTTAATTATTAAATCATCTGGTAGTAGCATTAAAAAATATTTACCTTTGATAAGTTTTTTAGTTTTAAGAACCGCATCACCTGTTCCAAGTGGCTTTTCTTGAAATACAAACTTAATCATTTTTTTGTATTTTAAGATTTTTTTATATTCGTTAATAATACGGGGGTCTCGTTTTTTTTTAATAATATCTTTATAAAATTTATCATTATAAAAATATTTTTTAATCATTAATTTTTTTTGTGAAATAATAAAAACAACTTCCTTAATTCCAGCATCTATACACTCATCTAAAATATATTCTATTCCAGGCTTTCCATTAATAGGTAAAAGCTCCTTAGCAAAGACACTTGTTAAAGGAAGCAATCTAGTTCCAAGTCCTGCTAAAGGAATTATAGCTTGTTTAATCATTTAAATGTTTTACTTATTAATCTTATTATTACAAATGAAATTAATAAAACAAATAACTGATTTAAATAAGGCAATTAATATAGAAAAAAGATTAGGATTTGTTCCAACAATGGGCAGCCTACATAAAGGCCATGAAGCCCTTATTAAAGAATCGCAAAAAAAGTGCAAAAAAACAATAGTTACAATTTTTGTAAATCCTACTCAATTTAATAATAAAAATGACTACAAAAATTATCCCCAGGACTTAAATAAAGATCTTAAAATTCTTAAAAAACTGAAAGTTGATTATGTTTATTTACCAACTGTAGATGAAGTTTTTAAAGAACGATTACCTAAAATTTTATTAAATAAATCACAAAAGATACTATGCGCAAGGTTTAGAAAAGGTCATTTTGAAGGTGTGCTTGATATTTTAAACCGTTTTGCAAAACTAATATCTCCTAAGTCAATATTTATGGGAGAAAAAGACTTTCAACAATTTTTTTTAGTTAAAAACTTTATTGAAAAAAAATACAAGACTAAAGTTTATGTTTGCAAAACTATTAGAGACTCAAAAATGATAGCTTTGTCATCTAGAAATAACTTATTAAATAAAAATGGTCATAATACATTAGGTTTGATTTCTAATGAATTAGTTAATTTGAAAAAAATTATTTATAAAAATAGAAAACAGTCTAAAAAAATAATTAGTATAATTAAAAAGGATTTAGTCCAAAAATTTAAAGTTAAGATTGAGTACTTAGAGTGCCGAAATACAATCAATTTAAGCACAAATATTCAGAAGAGGTCATTTAAATTATTTGTGGCTTTTTATTTAAACAACGTGAGATTAATAGATAACTTTTAAAGAAAATAAGCGCTAACACCTAAAAATGACACAAAGCCTATAACATCTGTTATGGTGGTCACAAATACACTTGATGCAATAGCGGGATCAATATTCATTTTTTTTAAAGTTATAGGCACTAAAATTCCAAATAATCCAGCAACAATCATCGTAACTATCATTGACATAGAAATTATTAGAGAAAGTAAAGAGTCTTGAAACCAAATTTGAACCACTAATGCACTTATTAATGCAAAAATAATACCATTTAAAATACCAATATTAAATTCCTTTAAGATATTTTGTGAAAAGTTATTTTTTGTTAAGTCATTTGTTGCTAAAGTTCTTACTGTAACAGCTAAAGTTTGCATACCAGCATTACCCCCCATAGAAGCAACAATTGGCATTAGAAATGCAAGAACAACCATTTGTTCGATTGTTGCACCAAATAGACTAATCACCCATGTTGCAAGAAATGCAGTAAATAGATTTAATAAAAGCCAGTTAAACCTTCTTCTGGTTTTCTTAAAAACACCGTCGGTAATTTCTTCATCA
This sequence comes from Candidatus Pelagibacter sp. Uisw_113, assembly GCF_047717815.1. Taxonomy (GTDB): domain Bacteria; phylum Pseudomonadota; class Alphaproteobacteria; order Pelagibacterales; family Pelagibacteraceae; genus Pelagibacter. Next base: position 520,628 of record NZ_CP159809.1, on the reverse strand, counting down.
CCTACCCCAGATAATCTTAAAGCATCTTCCTCAGCTTCTTCCTTTAATACAGTTAGAACATCATCATACATAATCATACCAACTAACTTGTTTGATTTATCGACAACTGCTGCTGAATTTAAGTTATAGTTTTCAAATACGTTACCAACCTCCTCTTTGTCCATATCTACAGGAATAAGTAGCTGTGATTCTGACATGATAGAAAGCATTTTGGTTTCTCTTGAGGTGGTTAAAACTTTAGACGAAGGAACAGTTCCAATTGGCTTAAAACCTTCATCTATAATGAAGATTTCTAAAAATTCGTCAGGTAAATCTTTATTTTCTCTTAGATAATCAATTGTTTGACCTACAGACCAATTACTAGGAATAGCCGTGAACTCACGTTGCATTATTCTAGCTGCTGTGTCCTCGGGATAACTTAAGCTTTCTAGTAAAGCAAATCTGTCTTTTGGGGGTAAAGAACTTAATATTGTATTCTTATCCTTTTCATCAACATTTTCTAAAATTGTTATAGCATCATCAGATTCAAGGTTTTTTAAAAGTCTGACAATAGTATCAGGTGATAGATAGGCTATAATTTCAGACTGCACTGACTCGTTTAATTCAATAAAAACTTCTGGATCTATATTGAAATTATTAAGTTTTATTAAGCTTTCTCTGTCATTTTGACCAAGGTGTTCAATTATATCAGCTGCATCGGCTGGGTGCATTTCATTAAAGGAATTAGTAATAAATTGAGCATCATTGTTAGCTATCTTAGAAGTTACAACTTTAATATACTCTTTATTAAATTCGAAATTAACTTTTTTATCTTTTATTTTTTTTATTAAAGACATAAATTTACCTATAAATCAATTTTGCACTAATAGTGTATAATAAGAATAATACAATTTATAAATGAATATAGAGATTAAAAAGTCAATAAAACCAATAAAATATGAAGATGCAATAAAATTCCTTGAGGAAAGATTGTCGGAAATAGACAGTGGTCGAAAAGGTGATTTAATATGGATCTTAGAACATGAAGAGGTTTATTCAGCAGGTACTAGCTATAAAGAAAAAGAAATTCTTAATAGAGATATAAATCTAATAAAAACAAATCGTGGAGGTAAAATTACCTATCATGGTCCAGGTCAATTAATTTGTTATTTTGTTATAGATTTAAAAAAAAGAAAAAAGGATATAAGAAAATTTATAACACTAATTGAAAAGACTATTATTGTTAGCTTGTCAAAATTTAATGTTGAATCATTTGGTGACCCAAAAAATATTGGTATTTGGACTAAACATAACGATACAATTAACAAAGTTGCAGCGATAGGTGTGAGAGTAAGAAAATGGATAGCTTATCATGGATTTGCAATAAATATTAATAACGATCTTTCAAAATATAAAAATATTATTCCGTGTGGTATTTTAGATAAAGGTGTAATAAATCTTAAAAAAATTAAAGATCAAGACTATAAGAATTTAGACAAGATAATTATTGATACGTTTTCTAAACATTTGGAAATCTAAGTCTTTTTGTCTTCAAAAGTTTTTTAAAATAATCAGGTAATAATGCTGTATAGGTATATTTTTTATCATTAATCATAAATTTAATTTGGTATGAGTGAAGCATTAAATTTTTATTTATTGCTTTATCGGTATTGCTAAATTTGTATTTTTGATCTCCATAGATTGGGCATCCCACGGCATAAAGCTGCTTTCTTAATTGGTGCTTTCTTCCTGTGATTGGCTTCATTTCAACAAGACTGCATATGGAGTTTTTATCTAGTACTTTATAAAGTGTTCTAGCTTTCTCAACTATCTCCTTATCATTGTCATATCTAGTTAAATCATCATTCCACTCTCCAGAGTCTTTTTGCAATTCACCATGACATATAGCCAGGTACGTTTTGTGTACTTTTCTGAGTCTAAATAAAGAGGTTAATAACTGAGCAGACTCTCTATGCTTCGCCATAATAAAAACTCCAGACGTATCCTTATCAAGTCTATGAACGGAAAATGGTTTTGTGTCTTGAAAAATTTCACTACGTGCAAATATATCTACAAGATTTTTTTTAGATTTAGTCCCACCTTGAACTGAAATACCAGAGCTTTTATTAAGAACAATGAAATCATCATTGTTATCAATTATTAATTCTTCATTCTCTTTAATAACTTCTTCCGAAGGCACAAATTTAATTGTTTTTTGAACAATTGTTTCTTTAAAATCAAAATTAAATAAATCTATAATGTCTCCTGTCTTTACTTTGTGAGAGCTTTTTATTTTTTTACTATTAATTTTAACTTTTCCGCTCTTTAAACTTTTTTCAATTAGGCCTTGCGGGTAATTACCTAGGTTGTTACGTATCCACCTGTCGATACGCATATCGTTAAACGTTGAATCAACGTTAAAAGACTTTTTCATGATGATATAATTTTATATAAAAAATTAAGCAGTAGCTAATTTTTTCTCTTCAGTTTTATCTTTTGTTAGATCTTTTTTCTTTCTATCCACTCTTTTTGCTTCAACATCTCTATCCACAAATTCAATTACAGCCATAGGTGCATTGTCACCGTATCTAAAGCCGGCTTTAATAATTCTAGTATATCCTCCGTTTCTTTTTTCATATCTTTTAGACAAAGTTTTTGTAACCTTACGAGCTGAGGTAATATCCTGTAATTTAGTCATCAACATCTTTGTTGTTAGTAGAGTTTCTTTTTTACCTAATGTTATGATCTTATCTGCTTGAGGCTTTAGAAATTTTGCTTTTGGAAGTGTTGTGGTAATCTGCTCATATTTAATTAAAGAGTTTAACATGTTCTTTAATAATGCTTTTCTATGTTCAGAAGTTCTATTTAACTTCTTATTAGCCATTCCGTGTCTCATTAGATTTGCTCCTCTAACTTTTTGGACATTTCAGCTATATTTTCTGGTGGCCAGTTTGGTATCTCCATACCTAAATATAAAGACATACCAGTTAAAACTTCTTTTATTTCATTAAGTGATTTTCTTCCAAAGTTAGGTGTTCTAAGCATTTCACCCTCTGACTTTTGAACCAAATCTCCAATGTAAATAATATTATCATTTTTAAGACAATTCATAGAACGCACAGATAGTTCTAGTTCTTCAACTTTTCTCAATAAATTTTTATTGAATTCTGGCTCAGTTGAAACTTCTTTAATTGGTGCTTCCACTGGTTCATCAAAATTAACAAACATATTAAGTTGATCTTGAAAAATTCTTGCTGAATAAGCAACGGCATCTTCAGCCGAAATTGAACCATTTGTTTCAACTTCCATAGTTAACTTATCATAGTCTAAGGCTTTTCCCTCTCTAGCAGTACTAATAGTATATGAAACTTTTTTAACCGGGCTATACAAAGAATCTATTGCAATCAAACCTAATGGTGGTTCCTCTGGCTTATTCATTACTGCTGGGACATAACCTTTGCCAGTTCCAACATTCATTTCCATATGAAAATTAGTATTTTCATCCAAATTACAAATTACTAAATCAGGATTTAAAATTTCAATATCAGTAACAGATTCTATATCCGAGGCTTTAATTTCTCCAGGCCCCTTAGCGTCTAAAATAAGTTTTTTAGCTCCATCTGAAGAGCTTTTCAAAGCAAGAGACTTAACATTTAAAACTATATCGGTTACATCCTCTCTAACACCTTTAATAGATGTAAATTCGTGTAACACTCCATCAATTTGAATTGAGGTTACAGCTGCACCTCTGATAGATGAAAGTAAAATCCTTCTTAAGGAATTACCTAAAGTCAATCCATAACCTTTTTCTAATGGTTCAGCTATGATTTTAGCTTGTGATTTATCATCACTAATTTTAACATCTAATTGAGATGGTTTAATTAATGCTTTCCAATTTTTAGCATTTACATTTAAACTTTCCATTTTACTAAACTCTCCTTTTCTTTGGTGGTCTTACGCCATTATGTGGCATTGGTGTTGTATCTTTTATTGAAAGAATTTTAAATCCTTTAGCTTGTAATGCTCTTAATGCTGTTTCTCTTCCTGAACCAGGTCCTTTAACTTCAACTGATAAAGTTTTCATTCCATATTCTAAAGCTTTAGATGCAGCTGCGTCTGCTGCAACTTGGGCAGCATAAGGAGTTGATTTTCTTGATCCTTTAAAACCTTTTTGACCGGCTGACGCCCATGAAATAACATTGCCATTTGTGTCTGCTATTGAAATTATCGTGTTATTAAATGTTGACTGGACATAAGCAATACCATTCAGTATGTTTTTTTTAATTTTTTTCTTTTTTGAATAAGAACTTTTTTTAGACTTTTTATCTACTTTTTTTTCAGCTTTTTTTTCTACAACAGAGTCTGCATTTTCAACTTTTTCTACTTTAGCCATAAATAATTATTTTTTAAGTGGTGTTAATTTTTTACCAGCAATTGCGATTGCTTTACCTTTTCTTGTTCTTGCATTACATCTTGTTCTTTGTCCTCTAACTGGAAGTTTTTTTCTATGTCTAGATCCTCTATAGCATGCGAGATCAATCAATCTTTTAATTGTTAAAGAATAATCTCTCCTAAGATCACCTTCAACTTTAAAATTTGCATCTATATATTCTCTAATTTTTAAAATATCATCGTCAGTCAATTCGTTTATTCTTTTAGCTTTAGGAATTTCTAAAGAAGTGCAAATTTGGTTAGAAAATTTACCACCGATACCGTAGATGTACGTTAGTCCTATGTGGACAAGTTTGTTTTGGGGAATGTTAACACCTGCTATACGAGCCATATTTCTGAGAATAAATTTAGCCTTTTATATAAGAAGATGTTCTAAAGTCAACGTCTTATACCTTAAGAATTTCATCGATTTTATTGGTTATTTGATCAATTTCAGCAGCACCATCGATTTCAGTGAAATTTAAATTTTTTGAATAGAAATCTAATACCGGCTTTGTAGAAGACATGTAAGTATCATATCTAGAGATAACAATGTCAAGATTATCATCTTTTCTTTTTTTTAAATATGCGACACCACACGGATGAAGCTCTATTTCATTTTTATTGAAATACTCATTTAATGTCATGTTACATTTTTCACAGGTCATTCTACCCATAATACGCTTTTCAATGGTGTTTCTTGAGACATTTAAAAATATAGTGTGCCCTATTATTTGTTTAAACTCTTTTAATATTACTTCCAAATTGATAGCTTGCTCAACATTTCTTGGATATCCATCAAAAATAATTCTATCTCTATATTTTAAATTAGTCAGAGATTGTCTCAATAAAGTATTTACTATTTCATCTGAAACAAATTTGCCGTTAGATATTAATTTTTCTATATCAACTCCAAGATCCGTTTTAGATTTAACTTCATCTCTTAATAAATTTCCTGTTGATAGTTGGAAATAATTATGTTTTTTAACAATAGATTGAGCTTGAGTCCCCTTGCCTGCACCTGGAGGACCAAAAAGAATTATATTCACTTAGTTATTTTCCGAATTTTGTTTTTTTAACTAATTGCTCATATTGAGAGCTCATCAATCTAGTTTGGATTTGTGTAACAGTATCAATTGCAACTACAACAACAATTAAAATAGAAGTTCCACCAAGATAAAAAGGTATTGGATAATTAGCAATTAAAAATTCTGGCATTAAACAAACAATTGTTAAATACAGAGCTCCAATTGTTGTTAGTTTTGTTACAATTTTATCAATATACAAAGCAGTGTTTTCACCCGGTCTAATCCCAGGTATAAAACCACCATATTTTCTTAAATTATCAGCAGTCTCAGTTGAATTAAATGTTATCGATGTATAGAAAAAAGTAAAAAATATTATTCCAGAAGCATAAAGCAACATGTAAAGAGGTTGCCCCTGTGTAAAGTATGAACTTATATTCAAGAATGCATCATTGTCTGAAAAACTAAAATTAGAAAAAGTTACAGGTAATAATAATAAAGCTGATGCAAAAATTGCCGGTATAACACCAGCTTGGTTAATTTTTAAGGGTAAATGAGAAGATTCACCACCATACATTTTATTTCCCATTTGTCTTTTAGGATAGTTTATTAAAATTTTTCTTAATGCTCTTTCCATAAATACAATGAACATTATTGTTGCAATTAATAATACAAAAATTCCAATAATCATAATTGTAGAAACTGCACCAGTTCTACCAAGTTCAAATGTAGTAACTAAAGCACGTGGAATTTCAGCAACAATACCCGCAAAAATAATCAATGAAATACCATTACCAATACCTCTTTGTGTTATTTGTTCACCAAGCCACATTAAAAACATTGTACCAGCAACAATGGTTGAGACTGCTGTTATGGTAAAAAATGACCCTGGATTAATAACTAAGTCAGGAGAAGACTGTAAACCTATAGACAATCCATAACCCTGAACAGTAGCAAGAACAACTGTTCCATATCTTGTGATCTGAGTGATTTTTGCTCTTCCGGTTTCACCTTGTGCCTTTAAATTTTTAAAATAATCAGATACACCAGTTAACAACTGAACTATAATTGATGATGAAATATATGGCATAATCCCAAGTGCAAATATAGCCATTCTACTCACAGCTCCACCTGAAAAGACGTTAAACATCCCAAGTAATCCTTTTTGATTACCACTCATCATTGTCTGTAATTGTTCAGGATCGATACCTGGAATTGGCACAAAAGTACCAAATCTATAAACTGCTAGGATAAAAATTGTAAAGATTATTCGATTTTTAAGATCATTAGTTTGAGAAGATGCACTCATAATATCTTAATTATTTTTTTAATTGTATTGTGCCGCCAGCTTTTTCTAATTTAACTACAGCAGCTTTTGATATTAGATCAGCTTCAATGCTAACTTTATCTTTAATGTCACCTGTGCCTAGTATTTTTAATTTTTGCGAATTCTTGTTAATTAATTTCAATTTTATAAGTAAAGCCATGTTTATTACATCGCTTGAATTAATAGTTTTTTCATCGATATATGATTGAATTTTCTCTAAATTCATTATTGCTATAACAGCTTGGTATCTCTTAATTGCATTAAAGCCTCTTTTAGGTAATCTTCTATATAAAGGCATTTGACCACCTTCAAAAGCTTTGATGGCAACACCAGATCTAGATTTTTGACCCTTAACACCTCTTCCAGAAGTTTTTCCTTTTCCAGAACCGATACCTCTACCAACTCTCATCTTTTTTTTGTATAAAACTTTTCCAGTAGTATTTAATGTAGTCATTATCCTCTTTTTTCAATTACATCAGAAATTTTTTTATTTCTAATAGTTGCAATATGTTTTGGTGAATTCTGTTTTGAAAGAGCCTTCATTGTAGCTCTTATCATGTTATGAGGGTTTGATGTTCCCATTGATTTAGCAACTATATCTTTAATTCCTAAAACTTCACAAACTGCTCTCACAGGGCCACCAGCAATAATACCAGTCCCTTTTGGAGCTGATCTTAAAATAATTTTACCTGCACCATCTTTTCCATAAACATCATGGTGTATAGTTCTGCCCTCTCTTAAAGGTATATGAATTAATTTTCTTCTGGCATTTTCATTTGCTTTTTTAATTGCATCTGGAACTTGTTTGGCTTTGGCATGAGCTATACCAATTTTACCTGCTTGATTACCCACAACAACTAGTGCTGAAAAACCAAATCTACGACCACCTTTTACAACTTTTGTAATTCTGTTGATGTGAACTAGTTTTTCTAAAATTCCATCGTCAATTTTTTTCTTAAATTCCATAATTAAAATTCCATTCCATTTTTACGTAACGTTTCAGCAAATGCCTTAACTCTACCATGATATTTGTAAACACCTCTATCAAAATAAATCTTAGTTATCTTTTTTTCTACTGCTTTTTTTGCTAATTTTTCAGCAACAATTTTAGAAATATCTGTCTTATTAACTTTGTTCATAGCTTTAACGTCTTTTTCAATAGAAGAAGAAGAAAGCAAGGTAATATTTTTAACATCATCAATTATTTGAGCAGATATATTTTTTAAAGATCTTGAAATACTTAGTCTAAATCTATCGGGAGAAGAAACATTTTTAACTTTATTAGTTACTCTGAATTTTTTTCTTTGGGTTGCATTTAATTTCATTATTTTTTCTTTCCTTCTTTTCTTAATATATATTGACCTTTTTCTCTAATTCCCTTGCCTTTATAAGGCTCAGGTTTTCTAAAAGATTTAATTTTTGAACAAACCATACCAACTTGTTGTTTGTCAGATCCGCTAACTTTGACGGTAGTTTGTTTTTCAACAACAATCTTAATACCTTCTGGTATATCAAAATTTATATCATGACTATAACCAAGCTGTAGATTTAATTGTTTTTCTTTTAGCGCAGCTCTATATCCAACGCCCACTAACTCTAATATTTTTTCATAACCAGTGCTAGAGCCAATTACGGCATTATTAATTAAACTTCTATTCATACCCCATAATCTTTTGGAATTTTGGTCAACTTTTTTTGGTTTAATTGAAATTTCTTTTCCCTCAGTTATATCAAGATTAAACATTTCCAAATCAACATTAAGTGATTTTTTACCTAATGGACCTTCTATATTAAGAACACTACCCGAGAGTACTGCTTTAACTTGTTCTGGAATTGAAATACTTATTTTACCAATTTTAGACATTAAAATACCTTACAGATTATTTCTCCACCGACTTTTTGCTTTCTAGCATCAACATCGGTCATAACACCTTTTGGAGTAGAAACTATTGCCACACCAAGCCCACCATTAATTTTTGGTAAACTATCAGCACTTGAAAATATTCTTCTTCCTGGCTTTGACACTCTTTCAAATGTGCTAATAACTGGGTTTCCTGAATAATATTTTAGGTCTATAGATAAAACTGGTTTTTTATCTTCAGTATCAATTTTATATTCTTTGATAAAACCTTCATTTTTTAAAATATCTGCAATTTTCACTTTAAAGTTAGAAGAAGGTAGTGCAACTTTTTTGTGATTTCTCACTAAAGCATTTTTTATTCTTGCGATCATATCCCCTATTGGGTCACTTAAACTCATATATTCCTTTCTACCAGCTCGACTTCGTCATACCTGGAATTAATCCATGCAATCCTAAGTCTCTTAGAGCTATTCTTGATATTTTTAATTTTCTGTAAACACCATGCGGTCTTCCAGTGATTTGACACCTATTCATTACTCTATTTTTTGCAGAGTTTCTAGGCAAATTAGATAATTTTTGTTGTGCTTTAAATCTTTCTTCAAGAGAAATTTTCTTATCCATAATAATTTTTTTCAAAGCTAATCTTTTTTTAAACAATCTATCTGAAAGTTTAATTCTCTTATCATTCTTTTGAACCGCACTTACTTTAGCCATTTTAATTATCTCCTTTTTTAATAAATGGAAAATTTAATTTTTCTAGAAGTGCAAAACTATGGTCTTTATTCATAGCAGCAATTACAACCACAACATCAAGACCTCTAATTTTGTCTATTCTATCAAAATTAACTTCGTGAAAAATTATATGTTCTTTAATTCCAAAAGTATAATTACCAAATTTATCGAAACCTTTGGGAGATAAACCTCTAAAATCTTTAATTCTAGGTAGAGCAATGTTAACTAGTCTATCGATAAATTCATACATTTTATTACCTCTTAAGGTAACTTTTAAACCTGCGTTTGTACCTTTTCTTGTTTTAAAGTTAGCAACTGATTTCTTAAATTTTGTAACTGTAGGTTTTTGTCCTGTAATTTTTCCCAAATCCTCTTCAGTAGATTTCATAATTTTGGCATCAGCTCCATCAAGACCTAAGCCCATATTAATAACAACTTTAATTACTTTTGGTCCTTGAAAGGTATTTTTAAATCCTAATTGCTCTTTAAGTGCAGGTTGAATTTCTTTATAATAAAGTTCTTTTAATCTTGGTGTCATTATTTTTTAGCCTCAGTTTTTTTTATTTTTTCTTTTGCATCAACAAGTGCAAGGTTTGAAATATGAATAAAGCTTTCTTTAGAAATAATTCCACCTTTTTTTTCTTTTGTAGTCTTCACATGTTTTTTCACAATATTAATCCCTTGAACTTTTACTCTATTATTAGGTCTGTCAATTTCAATAACTTCACCTTCTTTTTTTTTATCTCTTCCAGTTAATACTTTTACTTTAGAACCTTTTTTAATCATTTTATAATACCTCAGGAGCTAATGAAATTATTTTCATTTGACCTCTATTTCTTAATTCTCTTGTAACAGGCCCAAAGATTCTAGTTCCAACTGGTTCACCTTTATCATCAATCAATACCGCTGCATTGTTATCAAATTTAACTTTTGAACCATCCTCTCTATGAATTCCATATTTAACACGTACTACGACTGCTTTGTGTACAGAGCCTTTTTTTACTTTACCCTTGGGTATTGCTTCTTTTACTGCAACAACGATTGTATCACCAATACTAGCATATCTACGTTTTGACCCACCTAGAACCTTAATACATTCAATTCTTTTTGCACCAGTGTTGTCTGCGACTAACATTTCAGTTTGCACCTGTATCATTTAGAACCATCCATTACTTGAAATTTTTTATTTTTTGAAAACGGTTTACATTCAATAATTGAAACTTTGTCTCCAGTTTTGAATTTATTGTTTTCATCATGTGCATTGTATTTTTTTTGAACTTTAACCACTTTTTTTAGCACGGGATGTGAATATTTTCTTTCTACAGCTACAGTAATGGTTTTATTAGGCTTATCACTGGTAACTACTCCTGTTAATATTTTTTTAGGCATTTAATTTTCCTTTTAGTATAGTTTTTAACCTTGCTATCGTTTTTTTTGTTTGTCCAATTTTTGATGGATCTTTAATTTCAGAATTAATTCTTTGAAATCGAAAATTAAATAAATCTTTTTTCAATTTATCTATATTTTTTAATAATTCGTCTTTAGATAATTTTTTAATTTCTTGTATTTTCATATTATGCAAATCTTTTTATAAACTTAGTTTTAATAGGTAATTTAGCTGATGCTTTATAAAGAGCTTCCTTTGCAATTGCTTCTGAAACACCATCAATTTCAAACAAAATTCTACCTGGTTTAACTCTGCATGCCCAATATTCAGGAGCACCCTTACCTTTACCCATTCTTACTTCAACAGGTTTTTTTGAAACTGGAATATTTGGAAAAATTCTGGTCCAAACACGTCCTTGTCTTTTCATGTGTCTCGTTAAAGCGACTCTAGCAGCTTCAATTTGTTTACCAATAATTCTTTCAGGAGCCATAGCTTTTAAAGCAAATGATCCATAATTAATCTTTGCAGCGCGTGTAGCTGTTCCATGAATTCTACCTTTGTGTGCTTTTCTATATTTTGTTCTTACCGGCTGTAACATAATTACTCTTTAACTTCTTTAGGTTTTACTTTATTTGTTTCTTGACTAAATTCTTTTGCAAATACTTCACCTTTATAAATCCAAACTTTAATTCCAATAATACCAAAAGTTGTTAAAGCTTCTGCTTCATCATAATCAATATCTGCTCTTAATGTGTGAGAAGGAATACTACCCTCTCTCAACCACTCTGTTCTTGCAATTTCATTACCACCAAGTCTACCACTTATTGCAACTTTAATTCCTTTGGCACCTAGTCTCATACAAGATTGCATGGCTCTCTTCATTGCTCTTCTGTACGATATTCTTTTTACAAGTTGTTGTGCGATATTTTCCGCTACCAAAAAAGCATTAGTTTCAGGTTTTTTTACCTCTTTAATATTTAAAGACACTTCGTTGCTAGTAAATTTAGATAAATTATTTTTAATTTTATCAATATCGCTACCTTTTTTACCAATAACAAAGCCTGGTCTTGAAGTATAAATTGTAACAAAACATTTATTTGAAGTTCTCTCTATCATAACTTTTGATACACCAGAGTTAACTACATTTTTCTTGATATGGGCTCTAATCTTAAAATCTTCAATTAAATAATTTCCAAAGTCTTTTTTTTTAGCATACCAAACAGAGTCCCAACCTCTATTTACACCAAGTCTAAAACCTATTGGATTAACTTTTTGTCCCATGACTCTCCATTTGTTTTGCTTCTGATAATATAATTGTAATTGTTGAATATGGTTTTAAAATCGGTGCAGCTCTTCCTTTTGCTCTAGGTCTAAATCTTTTCATAACAACTTTTTTTCCACAATAAGCTTCTTTAACAATTAATTTATCTATATCATATTGATTATTATTTTCAGCATTAGCAATAGCCGATGAAACAGTTTTTCTAATCTCTCTTGTTATTCTTTTTGCAGAAAATTGTAATTCTCTAATAGCAACATCAACTTTTTTTCCAACAATTGCCTTAAGAATAGGATTAAGTTTTCTTACACTAGATCTAATATTATTATTTACAGATCTAACTGTATCTACTTTAACTCTATTAATTTTCTTTTTCTTATTCATGGTTATTTCTTAGCTGTTGCTGGTTTTGCCTTTTTATCTGCAGGCGTGTGTCCAAAAAAAGTTCTTGTTGGTGAAAACTCACCAAGTTTGTGTCCAACCATATCTTCAGAAATGGTAACTGGTATAAATTTCTTTCCATTATAAATCAAAAAACTAACACCAATAAATTCAGGAATTATAGTTGACTTTCTTGACCAAGTTTTAATTGGCATTTTTTTGGGGTCTAATTTTTGTTTTTCAACTTTTTTAATTAAGCTCTCTTCAACAAAAGGACCTTTCCATACTGATCTAGCCATTATTTTTTAGTATCCTTTCTTTTATTTCTTCTTTTAACTATAAACTTATCTGTTCTAGCGTTTGTTCTTGTTTTTAATCCTTTTGCACCTTGACCCGTTGGAGATACTGGATGTCTACCACCAGCACTCTTACCTTCACCACCACCGTGTGGGTGATCAACTGGATTCATCACAACTCCTCTTGTATGAGGTCTTCTACCTAGCCATCTTGATCTTCCAGCTTTACCAATTTTAATGTTTTTTTGGTCTGGATTTGACAAAACACCGATTGTTGCCATGCATCTTGAGTCTATTCTTCTAACTTCACCGGAGGTCATTTTAACTAATGAATAATTACCATCTAAACCGCTTATAGTAACAGAGGTACCAGCAGATCTAGCTATTTTTCCACCACCACCAGGTTGTAATTCAACGTTATGCACGTTTACACCTACTGGAATGTCTCTTAACGGCATACAATTCCCAACTTTAATTTCTTTTGCAGAGCCATTTTCAACAACATCACCAACATTAATTTTTTGAGGTGCTAAATAGTAAAAATGAGTTCCATCTTCAAACTTAATTAGCATAATATAACACGATCTATTCGGGTCATACTCAATACGCTCAACTGTACCTGGTGCATCAAATTTTTTTCGATAAAAATCAACAAGTCTATACATTTTCTTATGTCCACCACCAGACATGTTTCTAGAAGTAATATGACCGTTGTTATTTCTTCCTCTCATTGAATTTTTGGGTTCAACTAGCATTTTAAAAGGTTTGCCTTTCCATAGACCAGTTCTATCAACTAGAACAGTTCCTCTAGTAGATTTTGTATATGGTTTAAATGTTTTTAATGCCATTATTTAAATTCCTGTTGTTAGATCAATACTTTGACCTTTTTTTAGAGTTATAATTGCTTTTTTATATCCTTGAATATTTACTTTTTTCCCTCGTTTAACAACTTTTCTGTTTTGTTTATTAATTATGTTAATTTTAATAACATTTACTTTAAAAATTTTTTCAATATTTTTTTTTAAATTAGTTTTGTTAGCTTCTCTTGGAACTTTAAATACAATTTTATTATGCTCAGAAAGATTTGTTGTCTTTTCAGTTAGCATTGGTGATAAAATTTTATCGTATAAATGTATCTTATCCATTTTAAGAATATCTCTTTTCTAGTTCTTTTATTGAACTTTCAGTAAACACAACTTTTTTAAATTTGATAATATCAAAGGCACTAAAGTGGTTTACATCAGTAACTTTAACATTTGGTATATTCCTCATTGATTTTTCAACTTTATCTTTTGAAATTTTATCTAGAATTATTAATGAATGAGTCAAATTAAATTTTTTGATTATTGAGTGCATTTCTTTAGTTCTTTTAATTTCAGTAGCAAAATCACTAAAGATTAATAAATTATTAAGTTTATTCTTTTCGGTGATTAGTGATGCTACGCTTAATTTTTTTTCACTTTTGTTAAGTTTTCTTTTTTTATAAGCTAGTTGACCTTTTGGACCATGTGCTACACCACCACCAACAAAAATAGGGGCTTTTCTACTTGCATGACGCGCTCCACCAGTTCCTTTTTGAGCATAAATCTTTGAAGTAGATCCAGCAATTTCATTCTGTTGTTTTGTTTTGGCGTGTCTGCCTTTGTAGTTAGCATTAGTTTTGTATAAAACGTTATCTACTAATTTTTTATTTATTTTTGCTGAAAAAATTTTATCCAAAACTTCAATCGAGTCTTTTTTCCCATCTAAATTTATTTTATCAATTTTCATTATCTTTTCTTTTTATCAGGTGTTTTTTTCGCCTCTTCAGCGGCAGCAATTTTTTCTTTAATAGTTAGTTTATTAATAATTTTAACTGATTGTTTAACTAATACTTCTGAGTTCTTAGAACCTGGTATTGAGCCTTTTAAGTATAATAATTCGTTATCTAAATCAGTTTTAATTATCTCTAAATTTAGCATGGTTCTAACTCTATCCCCCATATGACCAGCCATTTTTTTTCCTTTAAAAACTTTACCAGGGTCTTGTCTTTGACCTGTTGAGCCATGAGATCTATGTGAAACAGAAACGCCGTGTGTAGCTCTTAAACCACCAAAGTTGTGTCTTTTCATTGCTCCAGCAAAACCTTTTCCAATAGTTTTTGAAGTAGTGTCAACAAATTTGACTTCGTTAAAAATTTCTAAACCAAATTCATTACCTTCTTTGTATGGCTCTGTATCTTTTACTCTAAATTCTTTTAATTTTTTCTTTGCTTCAGTATTTTTTTTAGCATACATGCCCTTCATTGCTTTTGTAAGTTTTGAGCTTTTAATGTTGCCAAAACCTAATTGTATAGCTTTATATCCACGTTTATCTTCTTCAATCACACTAATAACTCTAGCTTTTTCCATTTTAATTACTGTAACTGGAACTAAACGACCAGTATGGTAAAACTCTCTTGTCATACCTATTTTTTTTCCAACTAAAGCTATTTCAGTCATAATTAAATTTTTATCTCCACATCGACACCAGATGCTAAATCTAGTTTCATTAAAGCTTCTACAGTTTGAGGAGTAGGTTCAATGATATCAATCAATCTTTTATGTGTTCTTGTTTCAAATTGCTCTCTACTTTTTTTATCAATGTGAGGTCCTTTTAAAACTGTATATTTTTCAATTCTAGTTGGTAGTGGTATTGGCCCTTTAACTGTAGCACCCGTTCTCTTAACAGTGTTTACAATTTCTTCAGTAGAGGCGTCTAAGATCTTATTGTCGTAAGCTCTTAATTTAATTCTAATATTTTGTTTTTCCATAATATTTATCCAGCAATCTTTTTAGTTACTTCATCCTGCACGTTTTGTGGGACTTTAGAGTAATGATCAAAGAACATTGAGTATTGAGCTCTTCCTTGAGACATTGATCTTAAGCTGTTTATATATCCAAACATATTCGCTAAAGGAACCATTGCAGTTATAACGGTCGCATTTCCTCTGCTTTCTTGCTCACTTATTTGGCCTCTTCTACTATTTAAATCACCAATAACATCACCCATGTAATCTTCAGGAGTTACAACTTCAACTCTCATCACTGGCTCTAATAATTTCAATCCACCTCTAGTACAAGCTTCTTTAAAGCAAGCTCTACCAGCAAGTTCAAATGCAAGCACACTAGAGTCAACATCATGGTGTAATCCATCTAAAATTGTAACTTTATAATCAATCATCGGAAATCCAGCTAGAATTCCACCATCAGATATTGTTTCAATACCTTTCTCAACGCCTGGAATAAACTCTTTAGGAATTGATCCACCTTTAATTTTGCTATCAACCTCTCTACCTTTGCCTGGTTCTTGAGGTTCTACTAAAAGTTTAACTTTTGCAAACTGTCCTGCACCACCACTTTGTTTTTTGTGTGTGTATTCAAACTCAGATGCGTTTTGAATAGTTTCACGGTATGCAACCTGAGGTGCTCCAATATTTGCTTCAACATTAAATTCTCTTTTCATTCTATCAACAATAATATCTAAGTGTAATTCTCCCATACCTTTGATTATTGTTTGACCTGATTCTTCGTCTGAAGTTACTCTAAATGAAGGATCTTCTTTTGCTAATCTAGCTAAAGCTTCACCCATTTTTTCTTGGTCAGCTTTTGTTTTAGGTTCAACTGCAATTTCAATTACTGGCTCAGGAAACTCCATTGGCTCAAGTAAAACTGGGTTAGCCTCATCACATAAAGTGTGACCAGTTATTGTATATTTAAGACCAGCTAATGCAACGATATCACCAGCATTTGCCTCTTTAATATCTTCTCTAGAATTTGCATGCATTAAAAGCATTCTACCAACTCTTTCCTCTTTTTCTTTTGAAGTATTATAAACAGCAGTTCCAGTTTTAATTGTTCCAGAGTAAATTCTTATAAAAGTTAATGATCCAACAAATGGATCGTTCGCAACTTTAAAAGCTAAAGCTGAAAAACCAGCTCCATCATCAAATTTCATTTCCTTAATATCTTCAGTTCCTGGTATCGTTCCATTAATTGAACCAATATCAATTGGGCTTGGTAAATAATTAATAACAGCATCAAGTAAAGGTTGAACACCTTTGTTTTTAAATGCTGAACCAGTAGTAATTGGAACAAAACTAAAGTTTAGAGTTCCTTTTCTTATACACTTAATTAAATCTTCTTCTTTAATTTCTTCACCATTTAAATAACTTTCCATTAATTTTTCATCTTGCTCAACAGCTGTTTCAACAAGTTCAGTTCTGTATTTTTGAGAAATCTCTTTTAAATTATCTGGAATCTCTTTGTATTCCCACTCTGCACCTAAGGCTTCATTTTTCCAAACCTGGGCTTTCATTTTCACTAAATCAACAACGCCAACTAAATCTGCCTCCATACCAATTGGAACTTGTATAACTAAAGGTTTGCAGCCAAGTCTATCTCTAATCATATCTACACATCTGTAAAAATCTGCACCAGTTCTGTCTAATTTATTTACAAAACAAATTCTTGGAACTTTATATTTATCAGCTTGTCTCCATACTGTTTCTGATTGAGGTTCAACACCAGCAACACCGTCAAAAACACATACAGCACCATCTAAAACTTTTAATGATCTTTCAACTTCAATAGTAAAATCTACGTGACCAGGAGTATCAATAATATTAATTCTATGATCGTTCCAGAAACAAGTAGTTGCAGCGGAGGTAATTGTAATTCCTCTTTCTTGTTCTTGCTCCATCCAATCCATTGTTGCTGCACCATCATGAACTTCACCAATTTTGTGACTTTTTCCAGTGTAATACAAAATTCTTTCAGTAGTAGTGGTTTTACCAGCATCAATATGCGCCATAATTCCAATATTACGATATGTGTCTAATGTATTAATTCTAGCCATAATTTTTTACCACCTAAAATGAGCGAAAGCCTTATTCGACTCAGCCATTTTATGTACATCTTCTCTTTTTTTAACTGCTGATCCTTTTTTTTCATACGCATCATACAGTTCGTTAAAAATTTTATCAGACATATGTTTGTCTTTTCTTTTTCTTGAAGCGTCAACTAACCATCTAATAGCAAGTGCTTGAGCACGATTGTTTTTAACTTCAACAGGAACTTGGTACGTT
The DNA here is from genome assembly GCF_047717815.1 of Candidatus Pelagibacter sp. Uisw_113. Lineage (GTDB taxonomy): Bacteria > Pseudomonadota > Alphaproteobacteria > Pelagibacterales > Pelagibacteraceae > Pelagibacter. The sequence continues at coordinate 502,826 of NZ_CP159809.1, read as the reverse complement.
GCACCACCAACTCTACGAGATCTAACTTCAACAGTAGGTTTGATATTATTTATTGCTTCATTAAAAACATTAATTGGCTCTTCTTTAGTTTTTGATTTAATTTTTTCAATTGCTTCATAAACAATTTTCTCTGCAACAACTTTTTTTCCATCATACATAATAGAATTAATTAGTTTGGGAATAATAGTAGATTTAAATATTGGGTCTGGGGTGACAACTTTTTTTGGTTGTGTTTTTTTTCTAGACATAATTATTTACCTTTTTTAGTTCCATATAAAGATCTACGTTTCTTTCTACCTGCTACAGCTTGAGTATCTAAATTTCCTCTAAGAATGTGATAACGAACACCAGGCAAATCTTTTACACGACCACCTCTAATTAAAACTACTGAGTGTTCTTGAAGATTATGACCTTCACCACCAATGTAAGCTGTGACTTCAAAACCATTTGAAAGTCTAACTCTTGCAACTTTTCTTAATGCAGAGTTCGGTTTTTTAGGAGTTGTTGTGTAAACTTTAAGACACACACCTCTTTTTAAAGGTTGTTTTTCAAGTGCAGGAACTTTATTTCTTGCAACTGGTCTAGTTCTTTTCTTTCTTAACAACTGGTTAATAGTTGGCATAAATTTTTTTAATTAATTAATTAATTTATTTTTGAATGAAAATAACTGACAGGTTATTTTGTGGCAGCGTTTAGTTCCATAAAGTAGGTACTACATTCCAACCAAAAACAGCGTCAAAATACTATTAAATCTATGATTGTCAAACTAAAACTACAAGTTAAACGTGTTTTTTTTATTAATTTGCAGGAGTTTCTGTAGCTTCTACAGGCTCAATTTTTTCTTGATCAGCTAAAAATTTATTGTCAGCTGCAATAGCATTTTCATTCCATTTGTTCTTGATATGGCCAGTTCCAGCTGGGACTAATCTACCAACAATAACATTCTCTTTTAAGCCATTTAAAGGGTCAACTTTACCTTTAATCGCAGCATCAGTTAAAACTCTTGTAGTTTCTTGGAATGAAGCAGCAGAAATAAATGACTCTGTTTGAAGTGAAGCTTTAGTAATACCCATTAAAACTCTTTCACCAGATGCAGGGTTTTTTCCCTCAGCAACTAGTTTTTCATTTACATTATCAAACTTAATTCTGTCAATCATTTCACCAGGTAAGTAAGACGAATCACCTGACTGTTTGATCTCAACTTTTTTAAGCATTTGTCTTAATATTGTTTCAATGTGTTTGTCGTTAATTACTACACCTTGTAATCTATAAACTTCTTGAACTTGATTAACAAAATATTCTGTTAAATCTTTAATGCCTAAAATTCTCAAAATATCGTGAGGTAAAGGCTGACCATCTAATAGGTACTCACCTTTTTTAATTTTCTCACCTTGGTTAAAATTGATATGTTTACCTTTTGGTATTAAATAATTTGAAGGTTCTCCATCATCTGGTTGAATTGAAATTTTTTGCTTACCTCTAACTTCTTTACCAAATAACACTTGGCCATCATTCTCAGCAATAATTGCACTATCTTTTGCTTTTCTAGCTTCAAATAATTCAGCTACACGTGGTAATCCTCCAGTGATATCTTTTGTTTTAGTTGTTTCTTTTGGAAGTCTTGCAATTATATCACCAGCAAATATTTTTTGACCATCTTTAACAGAAAGAATTGAATCAGGTACCAAGTAGTACCTTGCCTCATTGTCGTCAGCTTTCTTAATTACATTACCCTTCTCATCTCTTAAGGTAATTCTTGGTTTTAAATCTGTGTTCTTAGATTGCGCTCTCCAATCAACGACTGATTTAGAAGAAATTCCAGTAGCATCATCAGTTGTCTCTTGAATAGAAACACCATCGATTAAATCTACATAACCAGCAATACCACTTTTTTCTGCAATAACTGGAGTTGTATAAGGATCCCACTCACAAATTTTTTCATTAGCTTTAATTTTATCACCATTTTGGAAAAATAATTTTGATCCATAAGCAACTTTATAAATTGCAACTTGAACACCGTTATTATCTTCAATTGATAGTTGGGTGTTTCTTCCCATAACAATTAGATTTTTCTTAGAATCTTCTAATAAATTAGTGTTAATAATTTTCAAAGTACCTGCAGATTTTGTAACAATTTCAGACTCTTGCTTAACAGAAGCAGTACCACCAACGTGGAAAGTTCTCATTGTTAACTGAGTACCTGGCTCACCAATAGATTGGGCTGAAATCATACCAATTGCCTCACCAACGTGAACCATTTTTCCTCTAGATAGATCTCTTCCATAACAAGTAGCACAAACACCAATTTTAGAGCTACAAGTCATAACTGAATAAGCTTTGATAAATTTAACACCAGCTGCATCAATTTTATCGCAACCTGACTCATCAATCATAGTTTCTTTTTTAATAACTACTTCACCAGTAATAGGATTTTTTACATCAAAAGCCGTTACTCTTCCAAGTGCTCTTTCTGATAAACTAACAACAACGTTTCCACCTTCTAAAATTTCTGCTAATTCAATAAAACCAGGATTATCACACTTAATTTTTGAAATTGTAAGATCTTGAGCTACATCACAAAGTCTTCTAGTTAAATAACCTGAGCTTGCCGTCTTTAGAGCGGTATCAGCTAAACCTTTTCTGGCTCCGTGTGTTGAATTGAAATATTCTAAAGCAGTTAAACCTTCTTTGAAATTAGAAATAATTGGAGTTTCAATAATTTCACCAGATGGTTTTGCAATAAGACCTCTCATACCAGCTAACTGTTTCATTTGAGCAGCTGAACCTCTGGCTCCACTATCAGCCATCATAAATACTGAATTAATTTTCATGCCATCAGGAGTGCTTTCGGTTGCAGAAATACCTCTCATCATTTCACCGGCTACTTTGTCTGTACATTTTGACCAAGCATCGACAACTTTGTTGTATTTCTCACCTCTAGTAATTAAACCTTCTGAATATTGGTTTTCATAATCTGCAATTAATTTTTTAGTATCATCAATTAATTGTCCTTTGTTTTTAGGAATAACCAAATCATCTTTACCAAAAGAAATCCCCGCTTTAAATGCATGTTTAAAACCTAAGTCTTTTAAATGATCACAAAATATAACTGTAGTTTTCTGACCACAAAATCTAAAAACACTATCAATAATTTCTGAAACTGTTTTTTTAGGAAGTAGTCTATCGATCATTGAAAAAGTAATATCTTTATGTTTTGGCAATAAATTAGATAATAAAAATCTTCCAGCAGTTGTTGTGTATTTTTCAACTTTCTTGTTACCATTCTCATCAAGTGTTTCGAACCTTGAAACAATAGTAGAGTGAACTTTTATTTGACCTGTGGATAAGGCGTGTTCGATTTCATCGTTATTTATAAAGTAACCATCTGGCTTTTCAGTTTGAAAAGGTGCTTGAGATAAATAGTATAGACCTAAAATCATATCCTGACTTGGTACTATGATAGGTTTTCCATTTGATGGACTTAAAATATTATTCGTTGAAAGCATTAAAATTCTAGCCTCTAGTTGAGCCTCTAAACTTAAAGGAACGTGAACAGCCATCTGGTCGCCGTCAAAGTCAGCATTAAAGGCTGCACAACATAATGGGTGTAGTTCAATTGCATCTCCTTCAATTAACTTAGGTTCAAAAGCTTGAACCCCTAATCTGTGAAGTGTTGGTGCACGGTTTAGTAAAACTGGGTGCTCTCTTACGATAAGTTCTAGTGCATCCCACACAGCATTAGTTTCTTTTTCTACTAATTTTTTTGCTTGTTTAATTGTAGAAGCTAGTCCTAATTTATTCAATCTGGCATACAAAAAAGGTTTGAATAATTCTAAAGCCATTTTCTTAGGTAAGCCACACTCATGAAGTTTAAGGTCAGGCCCTACAACAATTACAGATCTTCCTGAATAATCTACTCTTTTTCCTAGTAAGTTTTGTCTAAATCTTCCTTGCTTACCCTTAAGCATCTCTGCCAAAGATTTAAGTGGACGTTTACCAGTTCCAGTAATTACTCTTCCTCTACGACCATTATCAAATAAAGCATCAACCGATTCTTGAAGCATCCTTTTTTCATTTCTAACAATAATGTCAGGAGCTTTTAAATCCATTAATCTCTTAAGACGATTATTTCTGTTTATAACTCTTCTATAAAGATCATTAAGATCAGATGTTGCAAACCGTCCACCATCTAGTGGAACTAAAGGTCTTAATTCAGGTGGTATAACTGGTATTACAGTTAAAATCATCCATTCAGGCTTTTGACCAGTTTCAATAAATGACTCAATTAATTTAAGTCGTTTAATTGATCTTTCTTCATTAACTTTTGATTTTGTTTCTTTAATTGTATTAATTAAAAGTTTTCTTTCAAGATCAAGATCCATCGATTTAAGAATTGATAAAATTGCCTCAGCTCCTATACCTGCTTCAAATGATTCTTCACCAAACTCATCTTGATATTTTGCTAATTCTTCCTCATTAAGTAATTGGTTTTTTTGAAGACCAGTTAAACCAGGCTCAATAACTATGAAGTTTTCAAAATAAAGAACTCTTTCAACCTCTTTAAGCTTCATGTCAACGGCTAATGAAATTCTACTAGGTAATGATTTTAAAAACCAAATGTGCGCAACAGGAGTAGCGAGATTTATATGACCCATTCTCTCTCTTCTTACGTTTGATTTTGTTACTTCAACTCCACATTTTTCACAAATAATTCCTCTAAACTTCATACGTTTGTATTTTCCACACAAACATTCGTAATCTTTTATCGGTCCAAAAATTCTAGCACAAAATAAACCGTCTTTTTCTGGTCTAAAAGTTCTGTAGTTAATAGTTTCAGGTTTTTTAATTTCACCATATGTCCAAGATTTAATTTTTTCAGGGCTTGCTAGAGTAATTTTAATACTATTAAAATTTTGTGCCTCAGAAACTTCACTATTTTTAAATAAGTCTGTTAATTCATTTTTCATATTTAATTTAATTCTATATTTAATGCTAATGATTTAATTTCTTTAACGAGAACATTGAATGATTCTGGTATTCCAGATTCAAAATTCTCTTCACCTTTAACAATCGTTTCATAAACTTTAACTCTTCCAGCAACATCGTCTGACTTAACTGTTAAAATTTCCTGCAATGTGTACGAAGCTCCATAAGCTTCAAGTGCCCACACTTCCATTTCACCGAATCTTTGTCCACCAAGTTGGGCTTTACCACCTAATGGCTGCTGAGTAACAAGACTATAAGGACCAGTAGATCTTGCGTGAATTTTATCCTCAACCAAGTGATGCAGTTTGAGCATATAGATAATACCGACTGTTACAGGTCTGTCAAACATTTCACCTGTTCTACCATCCCATAAATTAGTTTGACCAGAAGTGGGTAAATTAGCTAATTCAAGCATTTCAGAAACGTCTTTTTCTTTTGCACCATCAAAAACAGGAGTTGAAATTGCTATACCATTTTGTAAGTTTTCACATAAATCTCTAAATTCAGTTTTATTTAATTTGTCAATTCCCCCGTTAAACATTTCATTACCATAAACAGATTTAAGGAATGATGAAATTTTTTCAGTTTTTTCAAATTTTTTATTATTTTCATTTACTAATCTTTTAACTTCTTCACCAAATTCTTTACATGCCCAACCAAGGTGAGTTTCCAAGATTTGACCTACGTTCATACGACTTGGAACTCCAAGCGGGTTTAATACAATGTCAACTGGTCTTCCATCCTCTCTATAAGGCATGTCCTCAACAGGTACAATTTTACTAACTACACCCTTGTTTCCATGTCTTCCTGACATTTTATCACCTGGTCTTAACCTTCTTTTAATAGCAACAAAAACTTTTACCATTTTCATCACACTTGGTAATAAATCATCACCACTTCTAATTTTTAAAACCTTATCTTCAAATCTTTCTTGAATATCTTGTTTTGCTTGATTGTATTGATCTTTTAATTGGGCAATACTTGCTTCATCGTTAACATTTCCTACTGTTATTTTGAATACATCATTAATATTAAGCTTATTAATTGTCTCAAGATCAAGTTTAATACCTTCATCCAAATCTTTTATTTTTTTAGTTAAAGAAGCTCCAGACAAGATCTGATTGGCTCTTTGCTTTATACTTCTTTCTAAAATTTCTTCCTCTACAATTTTGTCTTGTTGAACAGTTTCAATTTCTGCTCTTTCGATTGTTATAGATCTTTCATCTTTTTCTATACCATGTCTATTAAATACTCTGACATCAACAATCGTTCCACTGCTTCCTCTAGACATCTTTAATGATGTATCAGTTACATCAATTGCCTTTTCACCAAAAATTGATCTTAATAATTTTTCTTCAGGTCCAGAAGCTGAATCACCTTTTGGTGTAACTTTACCAACTAATATATCTCCAGCTTTTACTTCAGCACCAATATACACAACACCAGATTCATCTAGGTTTTTTAAAGCTTCTTCATTTACATTTGGAATATCTCTGGTGATTTCTTCTTCACCTAACTTTGTATCTCTAGCCATAACTTCATATTCAACGATATGAACTGAAGTAAATACATCGTCTGTAACACATCTTTCTGAAATTAGAATAGAGTCCTCAAAATTGTAACCTTGCCAAGGCATAAATGCTACTGTCACATTTTTTCCAAGCGCTAATTCACCTAGCTTAGTAGATGGTCCATCAGCAATAATATCACCTGATTTAACTTTATCACCTACTCTAACAAGTGGTTTTTGGTTAATGCATGTGTTTTGGTTTGATCTTTTAAATTTTTGTAGGTTATAAATATCTACACCTGATTTTGTGAAATCTGTTTCTTCAGTTGCTTTAATTACAATTCTTTTTCCATCGATTTTATCAACTGTGCCATCACGATTAGCAACAATAGTAACACCTGAGTCAAGAGCCACATCACTTTCAATACCAGTACCAACTAATGGAGATTCAGGTTTTAAAAGAGGGACTGCTTGTCTCATCATGTTAGATCCCATTAAAGCTCTGTTTGCATCATCATTTTCCAAGAAAGGGATTAGTGATGCTGCTACAGAAACCAACTGTTTAGGTGAAACATCAATGTAATCAATTTTTTCCGGTTTTGATAAAACGAAGTTTAAGTTTTCTCTGCAAGGGACAAGTTCTTCTAAAATTTTTCCATTCTTGTCAAGTTTGGCATTAGCTTGTGCGATTGTGTATTTTGTCTCTTCCATCGCTGATAGATACTCAACTTTATCTTGAACTACACCATTCTGTACTTTTTTATATGGGCTTTCAATAAAACCATATTTATTAATCTTAGCATAAGTAGATAAACTATTAATCAAACCAATATTTGGTCCTTCAGGTGTTTCAATTGGACAAATTCTTCCATAGTGAGTTGGGTGAACATCACGAACATCAAATCCCGCTCTTTCTCTTGTTAGACCACCTGGCCCTAAAGCTGAAACTCTTCTTTTGTGCGTAATTTCAGATAGTGGATTTGTTTGGTCCATAAATTGTGAAAGTTGTGAACTTACAAAAAAATCTTTAAGAGAAACTGTTAAAGGTTTTGCATTAATTAAATCTTGTGGCATTGCTGATTCAATATCAAGAGTTGTCATTTTTTCTTTAATAGCTCTTTCCATTCTATAAACACCAATACGTGCTTGGTTTTCAACAAGTTCACCAACAGACCTTACTCTTCTGTTACCTAAATGATCAATATCATCAACTTCATCCTTACCATCTCTTAAATCTAACATCTTGTGAACAATGGCAATTATGTCGTCATTTCTTAAAATTGTAATTTTATCAGAACATTCAAGACTCAATCTTGAATTCATTTTAACTCTACCCACATCTGAAAGATCATACCTATCCGAACTAAAGAATAAGTTATTGAATATTTGTGTAGCAATCTCAACTGTTGGTGGTTCGCCCGGTCTTAGAACTTTATAAATTTCAGTAATCGCATCATTTTTAGAATTATTTTTATCATTTAATATTGTTGATAATAAATAAGGACCTTTGTTGATAGAATTTGTAATAGAAATCTCAATTAAGTTTATGTTAGCTTCTAAAATTTGTTTGATAATAGTGTCATTTAGTTCAGTACCAATTCCAAATGTTCCCTCTTCTTCATCGTCGCTAACTTTAACTTCATTGTGTAAATATTTTCCGATTAAAGATTCTTGAGATACAAAAATATCTTTAAGTCCATCAGTAGCTAGTTTTTTTGCGCTTAAAAAATTAATTTTATCACCAAGCTTAATTACAACGTTTCCAGTTTTAGCATCTGTAACTTCTTCAGAAAAATTTTTAGCTTTATAGTTTTCAGGATTAAATTTAGTCTTCCATTTACCTGTTTTTGAATTAAATGAATAAGTGTCTTTTCCGTAAAACTCATCAGCTATTTCAGGTTTAGTTAAGCCTAAAGCCATCAGAAGAGTTGAAGCAAATATTTTTTTCTTTCTATCTATCTTGAAATATAAGAAATCTTTAACATCGTATTCTAAATCTAACCAAGATCCTCTGTTAGGAATAACTCTACAATTAAATAATAATTTACCACTTGCATGTGATTTACCTTTATCATGATCGAAGAAAACTCCAGGACTTCTATGCATTTGGTTTACAACTACTCTTTGAACACCGTTAGTTATAAAAGTTCCACTGTCAGTCATCATAGGCACTTCACCCATGTAAACTTCTTGCTCTTTTGCAGATAAAATATCTTTAGTATTGTTTTCTTGATCTATTTCATAGACAACTAATCTTAAAGTACACTTTAATGCTGAAGTAAAAGATAATCCTCTTTGAATACATTCTTCAGTATCAAATTTTGGTTTTTCAAGTCTATAAGAAACATACTCTAATGTTGCTTTATCGTTAAGATCTTCAATTGGGAAAATACTTTTGAAGACTCTATCAAAACCTTTTGATAAATCACCAGCTTCAGGATCAAAATCAGTTAATTGTTTATAAGAATTTTTTTGAACTTCAATTAAGTTAGGAATGGATAAAGTTTCAGTCAATTTACCGAAGCTTTTTCTTACATTTTTCTTTTGAGTAAAAGATAATTGCATTTAATACTAATCGCTGATTAATAAATTAACCAGTTTATGAAATCTTTCTAATTAATTTATTTAAGTTCTACTTTTGCGCCTGCTGCTTCTAACTTAGTTTTAAGTTCTTCAGCATCTTTCTTATTAACACCAGATTTAACTTCTTTCGGTGCACCTTCAACTAAATCTTTTGCTTCTTTAAGACCCAAAGATGTTGCTGCTCTAACTTCTTTAATTACATTAATTTTTTTATCACCTGCTGAAATTAACATAACTGTAAAATCATCTTTGGCTTCTTCAGCTGCTCCACCTGCTACTGCTGCTGGTGCTGCTGCAGCCATAGCTGTAACACCCCATTTTTCTTCAAGTTGTTTTGAAAGTTCAGCTGCTTCAACAACAGATAAACTAGATAGGTCTTCAATAATTTTATTTAGATCAGGCATATTTTTTTTTACTCTTTAGGTTGTTTTTTAAGAATTTTCTGGGCTCAAACTACTCATTTTTTCGGAACGTGCAAGCAAAATACTTACAAATTTTGACGCTGGTGACGCTAGAATACCGACAATATTTGCTCTAGCCTCATCTAATGTTGGTAAATTAGCTACATTCTGAACTCCAGCTTGGTCTAAAATATCGCTACCCATAATTCCACCTAAGAGTTTTAGGTTTTCATTAGTTTTTGCAAATTTTGATAAAATTCTAGCTGACATAATAGCATCGTCAGAAAAAGCCACAGCCGTAGCCCCAGTAAATAAGTTGGAAAGATCCTTACACTTCGTTTTTACAAGTGCTAACTTAGTGATTCTATTTTTGGTAATCTTAAATTTAATCCCATGCTCTCTCATTTGAGCTCTTAGTTCATCAAGTTGAGACATCGTAAGTCCTTGATAATGTGTAACTAGAACTGCCTCATTGTTTTGAAACTGATTTTCCATCTCGGTAATATAACTCTTTTTCTGTTCCCTGCTCATCATAATTATATAACTTTTCCTAATTTAACTTTATACGAAACGCCCATACTTGACGTTATAAAAGTATTTTTTATTAAGTCACCTTTTAAAGTTAGGTTTCCTTTTTCTTTTTCTAAAGTGTCTAAAATAGCATGAAAATTCTTAAGTAGCTGATCGTCATGAAAAGATTTTTTACCAATGCTTACACCAATATTTCCATCTTTATCATTTCTAATTTCTGCTTGACCAGATTTAGCATTTATAACAGCTAGTTTAACATCTTCAGAAACAGATCCTAATTTCGGGTTAGGCATTAGTCCTTTCGGACCTAAAACTTTTCCTAACTTGGAAAGTTTAATCATCATACCTGGTGTACAAATTAATTTTTCAAAATTAAGTTCACCTGCTTTAATTTTATCTATAAATTCTTCACTACCGACTATGTCAGCACCAGCATCTTTAGCCTCTTGCGCTTTAGCATCTTCACAAACAACAGCTACTTTAACTTTTTTACCAGTTCCGCCAGGTAAATTAACTACAGTCCTAATATTTACTTCACCTTTTTTTTGTTTGTTATTAACTTGGAAAGATAGATCGATAGACTCATCAAATTTTGTAGTACAGTTCTTTTTAACATCTGATAATAATTTTTCTATCAATTCAGAAGCTAGATCCTTAGTTTTTTCTGGTAATTTTTTAAATCTCTTTGATGCCATTAGTCTTTAACCTCTATTCCCATTGACCTTGCTGAACCCGCAATAATTTTCACAGCTTGTTCTAAGCTATTAGCATTAAGGTCTTTCATTTTTTGTGTTGCAATTTCTTCTGCTTGTTTTTTGGTAATTGACCCAGCTATACTTCTGCCCGGCTCTTTTGATCCACCTTTAAGTTTAGCTGCTTCTTTAATAAAGTGTGATGCAGGAGGTGATTTAATTTCAAAATCAAATTTTTTGTCTTTATAAACTGTTATAACTACTGGTATTGGTTTACCAGCAAATGCCTTCGTTTTATCGTTAAAAGCTTTACAAAATTCCATTATGTTAATTCCACGTTGACCTAATGCGGGACCAACAGGAGGAGCTGGATTAGCTTGTCCACCCATAATTTGTAGTTTTATATATCCACTAATTTCTTTTGCCATTAACTTGCTTTCTCTACTTGGTTATATTCTAAATCAACTGGTGTTGGTCTTCCAAATATTGAAACAGAAACTTTTAGTCGTAATTTCTCTTCATCTATATCTTCAACCATACCACTGAATGATGCAAAAGGACCGTCAATGACCTGAACTTTTTCACCAATGCTGTATTCTATAGCAGATTTTGGCTGAGCTACACCATCTTTTATTTGTCCTAAAATCTTTTCTATTTCTTTATCAGAAACAGGGACGGGAATACCTTTTGAACCTAAAAATCCGCTTACACGTTTTAAATTTTTAATTAAATGATAAAGATCATTATCCATTTCACTTTTAATTAAAACATAGCCTGGAAAGTATTTCTTTTTTCTCTGAATTCTCTTTCCTCTTTTTACTTCTGTTACATCATGTGTAGGAACAACAATTTCTTCAATTTTATCATAAATTTTTGCTTTTTTAGCCTCTTCCTTAATTAATCCAGCAACCTTATTCTCAAAATTTGAATGAGATTGAACAATATACCAATTTTTCATTAAATACTTACCTTTAGTAAAGCTTCCAACAAAAATTTAAGCACTTGGTCAAGTAGCAAAAAGAAAAGAGACATAATAACTGCCATAGCGAATACCATTAATGCACCTTGCATTGTCTCTTTTCCAGTAGGCCAAGAAACTTTAAAAGCCTCTTGTTTAACTTCTTGGATAAATTTTATTGGGTTTTTCATAATATATTATTTAGCTTATTGGCAGGAGCGGAGGGAATCGAACCCTCAACCTCCGGTTTTGGAGACCGGCACTCTACCAATTGAGCTACACTCCTATAGAGTTTACTCTATAATTTTTGTTACCACTCCAGCTCCAACTGTTCTACCACCTTCACGAATAGCAAAGTTTAATTTTTCGCTCATCGCAATTGGAGTAATTAATGTAACAGTGAATTTAGCGTCATCACCAGGCATAACCATTTCAGTTCCTGCTGGTAATGTAACTTCTCCAGTTACGTCAGTTGTTCTAAAGTAAAACTGAGGTCTGTATTTAGTAAAGAAAGGAGTATGTCTTCCACCCTCATCTTTTTTAAGTACATAAGCCTGAGCTTCAAATTTAGTATGTGGTGTGATTGAACCAGTTTTACAAAGAACTTGTCCTCTTTGAATGTCATCTCGCTCAACACCTCTTAATAAAATACCAACGTTATCACCTGCTTCACCAGAATCTAAAAGTTTTCTGAACATTTCAACACCAGTACAAACTGATTTTTTAGTTTCAGTAACACCGACGATTTCAACTTCTTCACCAGTTTTAATAACACCGGATTCAATTCTTCCAGTTGCAACAGTTCCTCTACCTGAAATTGAGAAAACATCCTCAACAGGCATTAGGAAAGGTTTGTCAACATCCCTAGCTGGTTGAGGAATAAATTCATCAACAGCTTTCATTAATTCTAAAATAGAATTTTTTCCAATTTCTTCATCTCTACCTTCAACAGCAGCTAATGCAGATCCTTTAATGATAGGAGTTGTTTCACCAGGATATTTGTAAGAAGTTAAAAGTTCTCTAATTTCTTCTTCAACAAGTTCTATCATATCTTTGTCATCAACTTGGTCTACTTTATTTAAGTAAACTACAATTGACGGGATACCAACTTGTCTTCCTAAAAGAATGTGCTCTCTAGTTTGAGGCATAGGACCATCAGCAGCATTAACCACTAAGATAGCTCCATCCATTTGAGCTGCACCTGTAATCATGTTTTTTACATAGTCAGCGTGACCTGGGCAATCAACGTGTGCATAGTGTCTTTTTTCAGTTTCATACTCAACGTGAGCAGTTGAAATTGTAATTCCTCTTTCTTTTTCTTCAGGGGCTTTATCAATTTGATCATAAGCAACAGCTTTTGCTCCACCAGTTTCAGCTAATGTAATTGTGATAGCTGCAGTTAATGTTGTTTTACCGTGGTCGACATGACCGATTGTACCAATGTTACAGTGTGGTTTATTTCTTATGAACTTTTCTTTTGACATTACTTTTTTACCTCAGTTTTAGTTTTATTAATAATTTCTTTTTTCTTGGAGCGGGTAAAGAGAATCGAACTCTTACATCCAGCTTGGAAGGCTAGCGTTCTACCATTGAACTACACCCGCACAACATCAAGAATAACACTCCATTGTTATAAAAAAATTTATTGAGTGGTGGAGGGGGAAAGATTCGAACTTTCGAAGACCGAAGTCAACGGGTTTACAGCCCGCCCCATTTGACCGCTCTGGAACCCCTCCTTTTTGGGGAAGTGTCCCCTTCTTCAATAAAGCTTCAAACAACAAGCGTTTTATATATTTTTATTATCCAATTGCAACACGAGATTTACTGTGAAAAACTAACAAAATACGTATAAACAAGCTTAAATTTATGAATAAATCTTCTTTTTTGATTGTTGGACAGCATGCTGTTATTGAAGCTCTTAGAAACCCTAATAGAAAGGTTTTAAAGGTTTTTTTAACTGAAGAAAGTAAAAAAAATATTCATAGAAAAAATCCTAAAAAAAATGTTCTTGAAGATGTTAAGGTTTATTTTAAATCAAAAAAAGAATTAGATAAGTATACTTCTAAAGATCAAATGATGCATGGTGGCTATATTGCTGAGGTAGAACATTTAGACCAACCTGAATTAAAAGAATTTATAAAAGGGAAAGATAACTTAACATTTGTTTGTATAGATGAAGTAACCGATCCAAGAAATATTGGCTCATTAATAAGAAGTGCAGCCTCTTTTAATATTGATGGTTTAATAGTTAAAGAGAGACAATTCCCTTCAGATAGCAAACTTATGTATAAAGCCGCTAGTGGTTGTATGGAACATCTAAATATATTTGAAGTTTCAAACATCAATTCTTCACTTAAAAACTTAAGAGAAAAAAATTTTTGGGTTTATGGCTTTGATGCTAAGGGAGATAAAGATTTTTCTAATATTAAATGGAGTGGAAAAAATGTTCTTTTATTTGGTTCAGAGGGATTTGGCATGAGAGAACACACTGGTAAATACACAGATTTTTTTGTTAAAATTGATATAAATAAAAACGTTGAAAGTTTAAATATATCAAATAGTGCGGCTATTGTATTTCATCACTTAAACTATTTGAAAAAAAACTCTTAAATTAATACAAAAAATTTAATTTTTATCTAACCATTTTTCAAATTTTTGATAATTTTCTAAAATATATTTAGGTAAATGTTCATCATCCAAAAGCTCTAATTTAGTACCTTGAGAAAATTGATTTTTTTTTTGATCTAAGTTTAAGTTGTATATTGATTCTCTGTTTTTTATTCTATTTTCAATATCAACATCTTTTAATGAACTTAATTCATATTCTCTATGATGTGTATATGAATGCAATTTTTGATTGATTAGTTCAGGTGTGTTTAAATATGAGAAATGCCAACCTCCATTTTTAACAATAAATATATCTACATATTTTTTTGTTGAAAACAAAACATCTAACCGCCAAAATGGATATGACTTAGGTTTTATGTCTCTTAACCACTGTGGGGAGAGTAAATTTTTTTTCTTGCAAGCTCTAGTACCAACCCAATTATAGTTTTTTTGATAAAGATTAAACTTATAGTAACACATTCTTTGATTAAATAAGATTAGCTTATTTTTTATAGATTTAAAATTAAGGTTTTTTAACTCAGGTATTTCGTCAATATCTGAAATAAGAATAATATCATCAGAACTAGCTTCGTTAATTCCATTTGTAATATAATTTCTTTGAAAATGATCCCTTTTGTAACCATTTAATATATATTTTTGTGATTTCTCATTATCATTATCATCTATTTTAATGCTATCTATATTTGGAGGTAATTCATCTAAAATTAAATATTTTATCTTATTTTTAAATTTTATAAATTTATTTATATCAAAATTTAATTTTTTTTCTTCGCCCTTATGATTAAAACGACTTTCAACTATAACAAAAAAATCAACAAATTTATTTAATGTATTTAATCTTAAATCTAGAACCACGTCTTCGTTATAATACATAAAGCAGTCATAAATTTTCATATACTATAGAATTTCTTTTTTAGATTTTTCAATTTTAATTTTTTTATAAAGACTATTTCTTTTGTCATATAATAATTGAAAAATTATTTTTTTATTAGATTGAATCTTGATTGTCATTGCATTTCTAACTTCAAAGTTATCAGCTACCGCGCTAATAGGTCTTTTGTTTTCATCAAGATTTCTAATTACAATTTTAGATTTGTCACTAACAATTATTCCTCTCCAACGTCTTGGTCTGAAAGGGCTAATTGGAGATATTGCTAATTTATTAGAATCTAAATCTAAAATAGGACCATGCACAGATAAGTTATAGGCCGTGCTTCCAGCGGGAGTTGAAACGAGAACTCCATCGGAAATTAAATTTTTAATTATGTTTTTTTTATTAGAGCTTATTGAGATTGAGGAAGCTTGCTTGCTTTGTCTTAAAATTGACACTTCATTAATAGCTATAGACTCTTTTACTATGTTTCCTTTTGTTCTTACACTCATCTGCAGAGGGTGGATCTTCACACTTAGTGAAGATTTTAAATTTTTTATAAAATTTTCATTAGAAAACTTATTCATCAAAAAACCATAGTTTCCAGAATTAATTCCATAGAAAGGTTTTTTATATTTGTGTAATTTTTTTAAAGTTTGAAGCATAAAACCGTCCCCACCTAGAACAATTATTATGTTAGATTTTATTAAAGACGTAATTTTAACTTTTTTAATTAAGATTGATTTAATCTTTAAAGAAGCCTTTGTTTTATCAAAAATTAAATATGCTTTGTCTCTCATTTAGTGGTGCCCTCGGCCAGACTCGAACTGGCACTCCAAAAAGGCACGGATTTTAAGTCCGTTGTGTCTACCAATTTCACCACGAGGGCATGATCTATTTTCATTTGTTTAACTGTTTTTATTTATAACTCAACTTCTTTTTGTTAACAAATCATATCAATATTTTAATTAAGCTTTTAATGCTTTTTTAAGAAAATGATTATCTAAATTACAATCTTTATAACCTCTCTTTACCACATTCAAATATCGTTCTGTTGGATATTTAAATAAAGTTTTTTTAATCATAGTATAGGTCATTACATTCTTGCTATAATAAGTAAAATAATATTTTTTATATAGAACTGGATAGTCTTCATAAACATCTAGTTTTTTTTCATCACTTTTTGATATTTGAAATAAAGCTCCTGGAACAATTGAATTTTTTTTAGGCTCTATGTCAGCAGCTCTATATTTGCTTCTAAAAGTTAATTTAAAATTAGTTAAATTAATTTTCTTTAAAAAGACACTGTCTTTGCATCTTCTTTTCATTTGAAAATGATTTAGATTACTACCATAAGCGAAATAAAGCATTTAACTATCTGACAACTACTTCTATTTTTTTTTGATTAACAAACTCTAATATTTCAGAACTACATTTATCAATTTTATTTTGATCTTCTGATCTTATCACTATTGATACACCTAATTTACCTGCATGAAAAAATGGATAACTTCCTATTTCAACATCTTTATTATTATTTTGAACTTTTGTTAAAGAGTTAGCTATTTCACTTTCAACAGTTTTTAAACTTATTGTATGGCTTAATATCGGATCTCCCCCTACTATTTTATTTTTTAATCCTCCTAACATTGATTTTAAAATTGAAGGAACTCCTGGTAAGCAAAAAACGTTTTCAACACTAAATCCTGGTGCACCACTTGTTGGATTTAATATTAAGTCAGCATTACGTGGCATCCATACCATTTTTTGTCTACCTTCATTAAATTCCCCAACTTTGTAATAAGCTTCTAGTATTTTAAAAGCTTCTTTGTGAATTTCATACTCAAGGTTAAATGTTTTCGAGATAGATTGAGCAGTAATATCATCGTGGGTTGGACCAATACCGCCAGTAGTAAAAACATAATTATTAGCTTTTCTTAAATGATTAACGGTCTCAATAATTGTATTTTCGATATCTGGGATAACTCTAACCTCATTAACTTTTACACCAATTGAGTTCAGCCACTGTGCAATTGTACTGGTATTAGTGTCTTGTGTTCTTCCAGATAGGATTTCATTACCTATGATAAGTATTGCGGCATTAAATTTTGTATTTTGGTTCATTATTAAATATATAATTTAAATATGGAATTTACTAAACCTTTAATTAAAGGCAAACTTATCAAGAGGTATAAGAGATTTTTTACTGATGTTAAAATTGGTGAAGAAATTATCACAGCACATTGTCCTAATACTGGATCAATGAAAGGTTTACTGGATGAGGGAAATGAGGTTTATGTATCTAAAAATGACGACCCTAAAAGAAAGCTAAAATATACTCTTGAAATAATTAAAGTTAAAAAAAATTTAGTAGGTGTTAACACCCATTTTGCAAATAAGATTGCCTTCCATGGTTTATCAAATAATCTAGTTAAAGAAGTTGCAAACAATGATAGTATTAAGCCTGAGGTATTTTTTGATAAAGAAACACGGTTTGATTTTTTAGTTGAAAAAAATAAACAAAAAATATTTGTAGAAGTTAAAAATGTTACTTTATTTAGAGAAGAAAAAACTGCAGAGTTTCCAGATGCAGTTACTGCTAGAGGTTCAAAGCATTTAAAAACCCTTATAGAAGCAGTGAAAAAAGGTTATAAATCCTATCTATTATTCTTGGTCCAAATAGAGGATGTCGATAATTTTAAAATAGCAAAAGACATTGATAAAGAATATTATGAAAATTATTTACTTGCAAAAAAAGCTGGAGTTATCTTTTTGGCATATCAATGTAAAATAAGTTCAAAAGAAATTAAAATAGATAAAAAAATTAAAATTATTAATGCCTGATTATTTAGAAAAATTTGAAAAGATGAGAGTTGCTGGAAATCTTGCCGCAAGAACTCTTGATATGCTTACAGATAATATTAAGCCAGGCGTAACCACAGAGTTTGTGGATAAATTAAGTTATGAATTTATTAGAGACAACGGTGCTTATTCAGCTCCTCTATTTTACAGAGGTTTTAAAAAATCATTATGTACATCTTTAAACCACGTTGTCTGTCACGGTATCCCTTCTGATAGAGTTTTAGTTGAAGGTGATGCTTTAAATGTTGATGTAACAGCTATAGTTGATGAACATTATGGTGACACTAGCAGAATGTTCTGTGTTGGCAAAACTCCTGTTAAAGTTAATAACTTAATTGATGCTACTTACGAGTCGATGATGAGAGCAATAAATTTACTAAAGCCAGGATTAAAATTAGGTGACATTGGATATGAAATACAATCTTTTGTTGAAAAGAAAGGCTACTCAGTTGTTAGGGATTTTTGTGGTCACGGAATAAGCACAACATTTCATGAGCCACCAAATGTTTTACATTATGGAAGAAAAAACACAGGGATGGAGCTTAGACCAGGCATGACTTTTACAATTGAACCTATGATAAATACCGGTGAATGGGATGTAAAAATGCTTAAAGATGGCTGGACAGCAGTTACAAAAGATAAATCTTTATCAGCACAATTTGAGCATACATTAGGTATTACTGAAAATGGTTATGAAATCTTTACAGAATCTGTTAAAGGTTATTCTAAGCCCCCTTACTTATAATTAATGATTGAAAGATATTCTAGAAAACAGCTTACTGACATATGGTCAGAAGAAAATAAATACCAAATTTGGCTTGATGTAGAAGTTGCAGCAGCTGAGGCTATGGAAAAATTAGGTCAAATTCCAAAGGGTGTTGCATCAATTGTTAGAAAAAAAGCTAAAATAAACGTTAAAAGAATTCACCAAATTGAGAGTAAAGTTAAACATGATGTAATTGCATTTTTAACCTCTGTTACTGAAAAAGCAGGGATTAAAGCAAGATACCTTCATCAAGGCATGACCTCCTCTGATGTTCTAGATACCAGTTTAAATATTCAATTAGTTCAATCAGGTAAAATTCTACTTGGTGATATCGATCAAATTCTAAAGGTTTTAAAGAAACAAGCCAAAAAATATAAATACACGCCATGCATGGGTAGAAGTCATGGAATTCACGCTGAACCTATCACTTTTGGTTTAAAATTAGCTTCATTTTATGGGGAGTTTAAAAGAAATAGAAAAAGATTAGTCGATGCAATTGATGAAATTTCAACATGTGCAATTTCTGGTGCAGTAGGCACATTTGCAAATATTAATCCCAATGTTGAAAAACATGTAGCAAAAAAACTTGGCTTAAAAGTTGAGCCTATATCAACACAAGTAATACCAAGAGATAGACATGCCTTTTATTTTTCCATTCTTGGAATTATTGCAGGTTCTGTTGAAAGAGTTGCAATTGAAATTAGACATTTACAAAGAACAGAAGTTTATGAAGTGCAAGAATTTTTTTCAAAAGATCAAAAAGGTTCATCAGCAATGCCTCATAAAAAAAATCCAATACTAAGTGAAAATTTAACAGGTCTTGCAAGAATGGTTCGTAGCGCTGTTATCCCTGCCCTAGAAAATATTGCACTATGGCACGAAAGAGATATTTCTCACTCAAGTGTTGAAAGAAATATTGGTCCTGACGCTAACATAACTTTAGATTTTGCTTTAGCTAGACTTAGTAATATTTTAGATAAAATGATTGTCTACCCAAAAAAAATGATTGAAAATTTAAACATAACTAAAGGTTTAATTTTTTCACAAGAAGTAATGCTAGAGCTAACAAAATCAGGATTAAGTAGAGAGCAATCTTACAAAATGGTTCAAAACTATGCAAAGAAATGTTTTGCTGAAAATTTAAATTTATTCGATGTTATTTCAAAAGATGAATTCATAATGGCTAAAATTTCCTCAAAAAGATTAAAATCGATATTTAATTATTCATCACACTTTAAAAATGTAGATTTAATCTTTAGAAGAGTTTTTAAATAATGAAAAAAGGTAAAAAATTATACGAAGGTAAGGCTAAAATAATTTACGCGACATCTGATAAAAATTTGGTTATCCAGTATTTTAAAGATGATGCAACAGCTTTTAATAATTTAAAAAAATCAACTATTGAAGGTAAGGGTGTTTTAAACAATAGAATATCTGAACATATTTTATCAAACCTAACTCAAATTGGGATTAAAAATCATTTAGTTAAAAGATTAAACATGAGAGAGCAAATTATTAAATTGGTAGAGATTATTCCTATTGAGTTTATTGTTCGTAATGTAGCAACAGGTTCTATTACTAAAAGACTTGGTATCGAAGATGGAACAGTTTTAAAGCAGCCTCTACTAGAATATTGTCTAAAAGATGATAGTTTAGGTGATCCACTTATTGCAGAAGAGCATATATTAGCTTTTGATTGGGCTACAAAATCTGAATTAGAAAAAGTTAAAAAAATGATCCTAAGAATTAATGACTTTATGATTGGAATGTTTAGAGGTGTTGGAATTAAACTAATTGATTTTAAACTTGAGTTTGGAAGGCTTAAAGAAAATGGGAAAAATGAAGTTATTTTAGCTGATGAAATTAGTCCTGATACTTGTAGATTGTGGGACAGTATTACTGATAAAAAACTAGATAAAGACAGATTTCGTAAAGACTTAGGTGATTTAATACCCGCATATACTGAAGTTGCCAAAAGACTTGGCATTTTACATGAACAATCAAACTTAAGTGCTGTAAATGTTACAAAATTAAGATCAATTAAAAAAAGAAAATAATATGAAAATATCTGTAGTTATAACTCTTAAGAAAGATGTTTTAGATCCTCAAGGTAAAGTTATTCATCAAACCTTAGATGGTTTGGGATTTGAAGGTATCAATGAAGTAAGACAAGGAAAATATTTTGAAATTGATACAAAAGAAAGTGATAAGAAAAAAGCTGAAGAAAAAGTTGAAGAGATGTGTAAAAAACTTTTAGCAAATTTAGTCATAGAAGACTTTAAAATTATTGGATTACAATAATAAACAATGCATTCATCCGTAATAACTTTTCCTGGATCTAATTGTGATAGAGACATGGATGTTGCTTTAAAAAAATTTGGTTTTAAAAATAAAATGGTTTGGCATGATGATATTGAGCTTCCAAAAAGTGATTTAGTAGTTTTACCGGGTGGTTTTTCATATGGAGACTATCTTAGATGTGGAAGTATGGCATCAAAATCAAAAATTATGAAATCAGTTCTAAACTTTGCTCAAGGTGGTGGTAAAGTTATGGGGATTTGTAATGGTTTTCAA
Organism: Candidatus Pelagibacter sp. Uisw_113; assembly: GCF_047717815.1. Taxonomy (GTDB): domain Bacteria; phylum Pseudomonadota; class Alphaproteobacteria; order Pelagibacterales; family Pelagibacteraceae; genus Pelagibacter. Next base: position 481,464 of record NZ_CP159809.1, on the reverse strand, counting down.
ATTTTAGTTGAATCTGGTTTATTACCAGGTGTACTACTTAGAAATAAATATCTAGAATTTATTTGCAAAAATGTTTTTGTTAAAGCTAACAATAAAGATAACTCTTATTTTAAAGATGACAAAAAAGATGTCTATGAGTTTCATATAGCTCATAACGAAGGAAATTATTTCTGCTCTAATGAGCAAATTAAAGAAATTAATGACAACAACCAAATAGCTCTGTTTTATTCCGATGAAAATGGAAATGTTAATGAACAATCAAATCCTAACGGTTCATTACAAAATATAGCTGGTGTGTTTAGTAAACAAAAAAATGTTTTAGGAATGATGCCTCACCCTGAAAGAATGATAGACCCTGATCTTTCGGGTGTAGACGGTTCAATATTTTTTGAAAACTTAATTAATAATTTAAAATAATGATAGTTAACGAGCAACTTGCAATCGATCATGGTTTAAAAAAAGATGAGTATAAAAAAATCTGTGATTTATTAAAAAGAGTTCCTAATATTACGGAACTAGGTATTTTTTCAGCAATGTGGAATGAACATTGTTCTTATAAATCTTCAAAATTTCATCTTAAAAATTTACCCACTAAAGGAAAAAATGTAATACAAGGACCTGGAGAAAATGCCGGTGTAATTGATATTGGTGATGATGATGCAATAGTATTTAAAATCGAAAGTCACAATCACCCTTCATTTATTGAGCCTTATCAAGGTGCTGCAACTGGTGTTGGTGGTATTATGAGGGATATCTTTACGATGGGTGCAAGACCAATAGCTAACTTGAACTCAATTCATTTTGGCTCACCTCAGCATAAAAAAACTAAAAATTTATTACGCGGCGTTGTTCATGGTATAGGTGGATATGGTAATTGCATGGGGGTTCCAACAATTGCTGGTCAAACTAGTTTTGACGAGTCTTATAATGGTAATATTTTAGTAAATGCGATGACCTTAGGTCTTGTTAAAAAAGATAAAATTTTTTATTCAAAAGCTTCAGGTTTAGGAAAACCTGTAATCTATGTTGGTTCAAAAACTGGTAGAGATGGAATTCATGGAGCTAGTATGGCCTCAGCTTCTTTTGATGATAAAATTGAAGAAAAAAAACCAACTGTTCAAGTTGGGGATCCCTTTACAGAAAAACTGTTATTAGAAGCCTGTTTGGAATTAATGGCTGGAGATTCAATAATAGCTATACAAGATATGGGTGCTGCAGGCTTAACATCCTCAAGTATTGAAATGGCTTCAAAAGGAAATTTAGGAATTGAAATTAATTTAAATATGGTGCCTTGCAGAGAGGCAAATATGACCCCTTATGAAATTATGCTATCAGAAAGCCAAGAGCGTATGCTTATTGTTTTAGAAAACGGTAAGGAAGAGATGGCTAAAAAGATATTTGATAAATGGAATTTAGACTTTGCTGTAATTGGTAAAACAACAAAAAGTAAAAAAATTGAACTTTATTTTGATGAGGATAAAGTAGCAGACATTCCTGTTAACACATTAGTTGAAAACTCACCTATGTATGACCGAAAATGGAAAAAAGCTAAATTACCTAAAAGAATTAAAATTGAGAAAGAACTATTTAAAACCTTAAAGATAAAAAATGTTTTAAATAAAATATTATCTAGTCCAAATGTGTGTAGCAAAGAATGGATTTGGCAACAGTATGATCACACTGTTATGGGTGACACTATTCAAAAACCTGGAGGAGATGCTGGTGTCGTTAGAATTCATGGTACCAATAAAGCTGTTGCAGCATCCGTTGATTCTTCTGCTGTATATTGTTGGGCTCACCCATTAAGTGGTGGAAAACAAATTGTTTGTGAAAGTTGGAGAAATTTAATTTCTGTTGGTGCAAAACCAATTGCAATTACTAACTGTTTAAATTTTGGTAGTCCTGAAAATGAAGAAAATATGGGTGAGTTTGTTGAATGTCTTCAAGGCCTAGGTGAAGCGAGTTCTTACTTGGAGTTCCCAGTAGTCTCAGGAAATGTTTCTTTCTACAATCAGACTAAAGATATTGGTATCAAGCCAACTCCAACAATTGGAGGCGTTGGATTAATTAAAGATTATCAAAACATGGTTACAATGGACTTGAAAGAAGCTGATAATATACTTTTAGTTATTGGTAAAACAGAGGGCCACCTAGATCAAAGCTTGTTTGCAAGAGATATTTTAAATGAAAAAAATGGACCTCCTCCTGAAATTAATCTTTTTAATGAAAAAAATAATGGTGAAACAATATTAAAGCTTATTGATAAAAAATTTATTAAATCAGCGCATGATGTCTCTTTAGGAGGGATAATTATCACTCTTTCTAAAATGTGTATCAATGGTAAAAAAGGTGCAACCCTTAAAAAACCAAATTACTTAATTAATCAGTTCGAATACTTATTCAGTGAAGACCAAGGAAGATATATTATAGAAATTAGTAAAAGGGACCTAGAAAGTGCTACTAAAATACTTAAAGAAAACTCAGTCCATTTTGATGAACTTGGATCGGTAAATGATGATAGTTTAATAATTGACGATAAGACAAAAGTATCAATTGACGATTTGATTAAATCACATACAAATTGGATAACCAACTACATGAAAAAATAAAATGGCAATGGATATAAAAGAAGTTGAAACACTTATTAAAGAAGCTTTGCCAGATGCTATAATAGAAATTCAAGATTTAGCTGGAGATAGTAATCACTACTCAGCAACAATTACCTCAAGTAAATTTTCTGGAAAAAGTAAAATTGAACAACACAAGATGGTATATAATTCTTTAAAAGGTAAAATGGGCAACGAACTTCATGCATTAGCAATTAAAACAAAGGAACAATAATGGACGATAGCACAAAAAATTTAATTCAAAGTCATATTGATACCAACGAAGTATGTTTATTTATGAAAGGAACGCCTGATGCACCTCAGTGTGGATTTTCTATGGCTATATCAAATATGTTAAAAATTTTAGAAGTTAATTATAAAGGGATTAATGTTCTCGAGTCTCAAACTTTAAGAGAGAGTATAAAAGAATTTAGTGACTGGCCTACTATTCCACAAGTTTATATCAAAGGTGAATTTGTTGGTGGCTGTGACATCGTTAAAGAAATGTATGAAAATGGTGAACTCAAGAAAGTACTTGAGCATAAAGGAATTAATTTTAAAAAGTAGCTATTTAAAAAGCATTCTCAATCTTTTTGAGAAATATTTTTTCAATAAATTTAGTATTGATATTTTTTTAAATGCATTTTCTGTACTTTCATTAACAATATAATTAATTGAGTCTTCCCAAATAAGCTCTAATATTAAGCTTGTTCTAAAAACTCCATTTAATTTTTTAATTGTAGATACTGTTAGTACAGGTTCAAAATACTGAACTTTTTTTGAAATTAATAGTTTGTTTTCCACATCATCAAAATCCATGTGCCATAAGTGATCTTTTTTATTTTCAAAGACCAGATTGTCTTCAAGCATAGTAGGTAATTCGACATAACCTTTTTTTGATACTCTTTCTAATTCTTTAATAAAAAAGTCAATATCCTCAACATGTTCCATGACATGGCTAGCCAGAACAAAATCAAACTCCTTATCTTTAAAGGGTAATTTTTTTTCTGTTAATCTAATAAATTTTTTATCCTGATAATGATTTGATAAATCTTGTACATCGCAAATAACTTTAGCAAATTTACTAGCATTGTATCCACATCCAATATCTAAAATATTCCATGTAGTATTATTTTGTAAAAGATTGTCTATATATTTTTTTGAAGTTCTTTTAATCAAGAATTAACGAGAATAGTATTCAATTACTAAATTTGGTTCCATTACTACTGGGTAAGGAACTTCGTCAAACTTAGGTGTTCTAACAAAGGTAACTTTTTTATTCTTTTCATCTAGTTGAATATATTCTGGTGTTTCTCTTTCTTTGTTTGCTAAAGCGATATCAATGAAAGCTAACTGTTTAGATTTATCTCTAATTTCAATTATATCTTCTTCTTTAACAACATAACTTCCAATATTAACTTTTTTACCATTAACTCTTACGTGACCATGGTTAATAAGTTGTCTTGCTGAAAATACCGTTGTTGAAAATCTTGCTCTATAAACTACTGAATCTAATCTTCTCTCAAGTAATCCAATTAAATTTTCACCAGTATCCCCTTTTAACATGGTGGCTTTTTTATAAATATTTCTGAATTGTCTCTCGTTAATGTTACCGTAGTAACCTTTTAATTTCTGTTTAGCTTGTAGCTGAATTCCGTAATCAGATGGTTTTCCTTTTCTGCCTTGACCATGCTGTCCTGGACCATAATCTCTTTTATTAAAAGGACTTTTAGGTCTTCCCCATAGGTTAATTTTTAACCTTCTATCTATTTTATGTTTAGCGCTTATTCTTTTTGTCATTTGATAAGAGGGTTTATAAACTTACTCATTATTTTGTCAATCAACCTTTTTTGGACAAACTTGCGAATACACTCGATAAAATACGTGTTTCTTTCTCAGAAAGCTCCATTTTAGAAAAAATACTTCTTAAGTTTTCAAGCATAATAGGTCTCTTCTCCAAAGGTTTGAAAAAGTTCTTTTCCTCTAATTTTTTGATGCACAAGTTAGTCATTGCATGAATATCCTTCTTGCTAGCTAATATTACTTTTTTTGATTTTAAGTACTTTGCACCCTTTAAATTAATGATACTTGCCACTGTGTGAGCAATAATAATGACACTGTGTGACAAGTTTAAAGATTTAAAATCAGGGTTGGTTGGGATTTGCATAGTATAATTAGCATAACTAATCTCATTATTAGATAAACCAGACGCTTCAGAGCCAAATAAAAAAGCTATCTTTTTATTAAAATCAATTTTTTTTAAATCTTCTAAATTGATGTGTTTAATGTTTTTGTTTCTAAACCTTGCAGATGTTGCAATAACGTAATCTACTTTTTTTACAGCAGATTCTAAAGTTTCATGCACTTTAGCATTTATAATTAGATCTTTAGCACCAACTGAAGTTGCTAAAATTTTATCATTTGGGAAAATTGGTTTTGGTTTAATAATAACTAACTTTTTAAAATTAAAGTTTTTAATAGCCCTAGCACAAGCTCCAATATTTTCAGATAATTGAGGTTGATGTAAAATAAATGAAATATTATTAAATGCCATTAAAGACTTGCTGGAGCATTATCTTTAAACAACTTATAATCCAAACTATCAACTAACGCTTTAAATGAAGCATCAATTATATTTGCTGAGACACCAATCGTAAACCAGTTTTTACCTTTTGAATCTGTACTCTCTATTGAAACTCTAGTGATCGCTTCAGTTCCTGTATTTAAGATTCTAACTTTATAATCTACTAATTTTAGATCTTTTAAATATTTTGAGTATTTATTTAATCGATCTACATTTTGTCTAATAGCATTATCCAATGCATTAACAGGACCGTTTCCTTCACCCGTACACATAATTTTTTCACCATCAACTTCGAGCTGTGCTTTAGCTAAAGAAACAATTGCTCCAGTTGAATCTTTTTTAACTGAAACATCGTATTCTTTAATCAATATATATCTTGGTATTTTGCTAATAATTCTTCTGGCTAATAATTCAAACGATGCATCAGCACCATCATAACTGTAACCAATAAACTCTCTATCTTTAACTTCATCTAAAAGTTTTTTAATTTTAGAATCACTCTCTTCTATTTCAATACCGATAGTTTTTAACCTTGAAATTATATTGGATTTTCCAGATTGATCAGAAACTACAATATTTCTAGAATTTCCAACTTGTTCAGGATTAATATGCTCATATGTTTTTGGATCTTTTTGAACAGCTGATACATGAAGGCCACCTTTATGAGAAAAAGCAGCAGCACCAACATATGGGAGATGTTTGTTTGGTTTTCTATTTAAAATTTCATCTAATAATCGAGAGCATTCAGTTAATTTCTTAATATTGTCTAGTTTAATTTTTAATTGAAATTTAGAAGAAAAATCATCTTTTAAAAAAAAAGTTGGAATTAATGACATTAAATTAGCGTTACCACATCTTTCACCTAAACCATTGATGGTTCCTTGCACTTGTCTAACCCCAGCCCAAACTGCAGCTAAAGAGTTTGCAACTGCATTACCCGTATCATTATGTGCATGTATACCTAAATTTTTTCCAGGTATAATTTTAGAAACTTCTGTAACAATTTTTGTAACTTCATGAGGTAAGGTTCCACCATTTGTATCACATAAGACAATCCACCTTGCTCCCTCATCAAATGCTGCTTTAAGGCATGATAAAGCATAATTTGGATTAGATTTGTATCCATCAAAGAAATGCTCTGCATCAAACATGAATTCTTTATTCTCTTTAATAAAGTGTTTCGCTGTCTCTTTGATATTTTCTAAGTTTTCTTCATTAGAAATACCAAGAGCTATATCAACATGAAAATCCCAAGATTTTCCAACAATACAAACTGCTGGTGTGTTTGAATTTAAAAGCGCTGATAGACCTGGATCATTATCTGCACTACGACCAGTTCTTTTAGTCATACCAAAAGATGTTAGTTTAGCATTATTAAATGAATGTTTTTTTTGAAAAAATTCAGTATCTGTAGGGTTTGCTCCAGGCCATCCACCTTCAATATAATCAACCCCTAAATTATCTAATGCTAATGCAATTTTTATTTTATCATCTACAGAAAAATCTACACCTTGCGTTTGAGCGCCATCTCTTAGCGTTGTATCGAATATAAAAAGTTGTTCTTTGTTCATTTTAATTTCCAAATTGTTTTACCATCTTTGTCTTCTATTAAAACCCCTTTATCTAAAAGCTTATCTCTAATGATATCAGCTTCTTTATAATTCTTGTCTTCTCTTGCTTTATTTCGAAGTGTGATCATTTCTAAAATATCATCTTCATTAATGGATGATTTTTTCTTTTTAAATTCAATCCATTCTTCTTTTGTTTTATCTAAAATACCAATGAAATTACAAGCTAATACAAATAAGCTTTTCTCTTCATTGCCCCCCTTTAAAGCTTTGTCATAAAGTTGGTGTAACTTTGCAATGTAGCCAGGTGTATTCAAATCATCGTATAACGGAGATAAAATATCATCATCTAAAACAGTTTTGTCATTTGAGGATAAATAAACTTCATACCATTTATTAATAGTATTTTTGCAATCTTCTAAGAGCTTTTCGTTCCAGTCTAATGGTTGCTTGTAGTGAGCACTCATAAGTGCAAGCTTTAAAACTTGCCCATCAACATTATCTTTAAAATCTTTAATCTTAAGTATGTTGCCAGTTGATTTAGCCATTTTTTCATTAGACATAGTAATAAATGCGTTATGGATCCAATAATTTGCAAAAACTTTAGTGTCATTAGCACATCTTGATTGTGCAATTTCATTTTCATGATGAGGGAAAATCAAATCAATTCCTCCGCCATGAATATCGAATACGCTACCTAGGTATTTCTTAGACATTGCAGAACATTCTAAATGCCAACCCGGTCTTCCTTTGCCCCAGGGAGAGTCCCAAGAAGGCTCATCATCCTTAGAGGGCTTCCATAAAACAAAATCTTCTGATTTTTTTTTATTCTCTGAAACTTCAACTCTAGATCCTGCGATTAAATCTTCTAACTTCTTATTTGATAACTTTCCATAATCCTCAAATTTACTAACTTCAAAATAAACATGACTGTTTGCCTCATAGGCAAAATCTTTTTCTATTAAAGATGATATCATTTCAATCATAAGATCAATATGATCTGTCGCTTTAGGTTGTTGTGATGGGTTATCTAAATTTAAATAATTACAATCATCATTAAAATCTTTGATAACATTGTTGGTTAAATCAGATATTGAAATATTTTTTTCTTTTGCTGATTTAATTATCTTATCATCAACATCTGTAATATTTCTTACATAATTTATTTTATTATTCCCATATTTTGATTTTAGAACCTTGTACAAAATATCAAAAATTACAAGAGGTCTAGCATTACCTATGTGTGGGTTATCATAAACAGTTGGACCACAAACATACATTCCAATTTTTTCTTTATCTAATGGAACAAATTTTTCTTTTTTGTTATTTAGATTGTTTGTTAAATAAATATCCTTGTTCATTATCTTAGAATTATACTTTAATTATAGATTTGTGAATCTATAAGATTAGTTGGGAATCTTGCAAACTGGAATTGGTTCCATTTTATGGAGGTTTATTTTTCTTATTTTTTCGTATTTTTCACGATTTATTGAATTAACATTATTCATAGCCTCTTCTAATTCTTCGTATTTGAGACCTAATTGACCTTCATCAGTTCTGCCATCCTCCCATAATCCATCTGTTGGAGCAGCCTCAATTATTTCTCGAAGAATATTGATGGATTTACCTATTTCCCATACTTCAGATTTATTACAGTCTGCAATGGGTGAAATGTCCACCCCACCATCTCCATATTTTGTATAAAACCCGACGCCAAAATCTTCAACTTTATTACCAGTACCGACTACAATACCTTTGTTCGCAGCAGCTACCTGATAAAGAGTTGTCATTCTAATTCTTGCTCTAGAATTTGCCATCCCAAGCTCACTATCAAAATTAGATAAGGTGTCTTCGAACGTTTCAAATAACTTATCTAGATTTAATGTATGTGCCTCAACATTGTTAAAATTTTTAACAAGCCATTCTTGATGTTTTAAACTTAAATCATGTTGTGATGATTTTTGCTTAATAGGCATTGATAATACAATTGTTTTTACACCCGTCATTGCACTCAATGTGCTTGATACAGAAGAATCTATTCCTCCAGAAATTCCAATGATTAAAGATTGAGCCTTACTTGGCATCTTTTCTACATAATCTTTAATCCAATTGCTTATAAATTGTGCTTTTTCTAATGGTTTCATTATTTAAAATTTAAACAAAATTGTATTTAATACAATGCTTTAAGATGCCGCTTTAATATTTTTTTTAGAATATACTGCATTTTTTTTAATCTCATCGGAAATTAAAAAAGCTAATTCCAATGCTTGATTAGCATTAAGTCTTGGGTCACAATGAGTGTGGTAACGGCTAGATAAATCTTGGTCAGAAATTTTCTGGGCACCACCTGTACATTCTGTAACATCTTGACCTGTCATTTCAATGTGTAGTCCACCCGCATAACTTCCTTCACTTTGGTGACATTCAAAAACATTTTTTACTTCTTTAACAACACTATTAAATGGTCTTGTTTTAAATCCAGTTGTAGCTTTAATTGTATTTCCATGACAAGGATCACATGACCATATTACGTTTAAACCTTCTTTTTTAATTGATCTAATTAACTTTGGTAAAAATTTAGAAACATTCTCATGCCCAAATCTAGAAATTAAAGTTATTTTACCTTTTTCATTTTTTGGATTAATTTTATTGCAAAGGTTTATTAAATCTTCAGCGTTTAATGTTGGTCCACATTTAATTCCAATTGGGTTCTCAATTCCTCTACAAAATTCAACATGTCCACCATCAAGCTGTCTAGTTCTATCTCCTATCCAAACAAAGTGGGCTGAAGTGTCATGATATTCACCCGTTGTTGAATCTACTCTTGTCATTACCTGTTCAAAAGGAAGTAATAAAGCTTCATGTGAAGTCCAAAAGTTTACTGTTTTTAATCTTCTATTAAAATCAGAATTAATTCCACATGCATCCATAAATGCCAATGCGTCTGTAATTCTACCTTCTAAATCTTTAAATTTTTTAGCAGCTGGAGAATTTTTAATAAAACCTAAGTTCCAAGTGTGTACTTTTTTAAGATCGGCAAAACCTCCATGAGAGAAGGCTCTTATAAGGTTAAGTGTAGATGCAGACTGAGAATAAGCTTTAAAAAGTCTCTTAGGGTCTGGAACTCTTGATTTTTCATTAAATTCCATTCCATTAATATTATCTCCTAGATAACTAGGTAGTTCAACGCCGTCAATATTTTCAACAGGAGAACTTCTTGGTTTTGAAAATTGGCCAGCAATTCTTCCAAGTTTAATAACTGGTAGAGACGCAGAGTAAGTAAGCACGAGTGACATTTGAAGTATTAGTTTAAATGTATCTCTAATATTATCAGGGTGAAATTCTGCAAAACTTTCAGCACAATCCCCGCCTTGTAATAGGAAGGCTTTTCCATCAACAACATCGGCAAGTTGCTCTTTTAAATGTCTTGTCTCACCAGCAAAAACTAATGGGGGGAAATTTTTAATTTTACTTAAAACATCATTTAAATCTTTTTGATCAGGATATTCTGGAATGTGTTTTACAGGATAATTTCTCCAACTATTTATTTTCCAATTTTTCATATTCAACCTAGGGGTGTTGTAACAGAGTTTAATTATTATTCAACTGTGACTGATTTTGCTAAATTTCGAGGCTTATCAATGTCATAGCCTTTTTTGAGAGCTGAATAATAAGCTAATTTTTGTAGAGGAATGGTTAATAAAAAAGGCAATAAGTCATCATTAGCACTTTCAACTAATATTGTTTCCCAAATATTTTCTGAAAAAACTTCATCTTTGCTTTTATTGGTTATTAATAAAACTTTAGCACCTCTGGCTATTACTTCCTGCATATTGGAAATTGTTTTTTTATAATATTTATCTCTTGGAGCTAAAACAACAACTGGCATTCCATCTTCAATTAAAGCTAAAGGACCGTGTTTCATCTCACCAGCTGGGTACCCTTCTGCATGAACATATGCTAATTCTTTTAACTTTAAAGCTCCTTCTAATGCAATTGGGTAAGAAAAACCTCTCCCTAAAAACATCGAACCTTTTGCATCAGTAAATGAACTCGAAACTGTTTGAATTTTACTCTCTGTAAGTAAAGTTTGTTCAATTAACTTGGGTAATACTTTTAAGTCTTTAATTTTGTTTGAATATAAATCTTTATCTAAATCTTTTCTTAATATTCCAAATTTTAATACCAAAATATATAAAACAAACATTTGGCCCGTAAATGCTTTTGTAGATGCCACACCAATTTCTGGTCCACAATGTATTGGTAAAATAAATTTAGAATCTCTTGCAATAGAACTTTCTATAACATTAACAACACTGCACGTTTTCATATTATTTTTATTACATAAGTCTAGTGCAGCATATGTGTCTGCTGTTTCACCAGACTGAGAAACAAAAATGTATAAATTATCATTTTTAAATCTATTTTTTCGGTATCTAAACTCAGAGGCAATATCAACTGTTACATCAAGTGTGGTATTTTCTTCAAACCAATACTTTGCCATTAAACAGGAATGAAAAGCTGTTCCACAACCAATTAAAGTAACAGAAGAAATTTCATTTATATTCCAAGGAAAATTATAGATATTAATGTCGTTATTAACTGCATCAACATACTCGTTTATACAGTTTTTTAACGTTATTGGTTGTTCTTCAATTTCTTTGGCCATAAAATGTTCAAAGTCACCTTTGCCATAATCCTGCTCTTTAGAAGATAATTCTAAAACTTTTTTATTAACTATAAGGCCTTCTTCATCAAAAAACTCAACTTGTTCTTTTTTTATGATGCAAAATTCTCCATCATTTAAATATGAAATTTTATTAGTCATAGATTTTATGGCGTAAGAGTCTGATCCTAAATAATTTTCGTTAGGACCATAACCAACTGCAAGTGGTGACCCTCTTCTTGCACCCACTATAAGATCAGGTTGATCTTTAAAAATTACACCTAAAGCAAAACTTCCATGAAGCTGTTTTAGAGTTTTAATAATTGCATCTTTTAAATTAAGTTCTTTTAAATATTCTGTTATTAAATGAACAATTACCTCTGTATCTGTCTGAGATTTAAATACATGGCCTTTGTTTATTAAATACTTTTTTAAAAGTGTAGAATTTTCAATAATACCATTGTGTACTAAAGATACGCTTTCTGATGAATGAGGGTGTGCATTGATAGTGTTTGGAATACCGTGTGTTGCCCATCTAACATGTCCAATTCCAATTGGGCCTGACATGTTTTTAACTGCAAGATTTTTTTCTAAAATATCAACTCTACCTTCTGATTTTGCTTCATTTAATATGCCATCCGATAAAGTTGCAATACCAGCAGAGTCGTAACCTCTATACTCTAATTTTCTAAGAGAGTTGATAATTGCAGATGATACTGGTTTATTACTGACTATTCCTATAATCCCACACATATTATTTTATTTTTCTTTTATAGTTTTTAACTTCAGTTTGAGAGCTTCTAGTTAAAGCTAATGAATTTTTTTTAACTTTTTTTGTAATCACAGAGCCTGCTCCAACAATACTATTTTTTTCAAGAATAATTGGTGCAACTAATGAAGAATTAGATCCTATAAATACATTGTCTTTAATTTTTGTTTTACTTTTTTTAACACCATCGTAATTACAGGTAATTGTACCAGCTCCTACATTAACGCCTTTACCCAATTCACTATCACCAATATACGATAAATGATTAATTTTTGATTTTTTTCCAACTCTACTTTTCTTAACTTCTACAAAATTTCCAATTTTTGACCCTTCTTCAAGAATGGTACCTGGTCTTAATCTTGCATAAGGTCCAACTTCAACTTTATTTTTTATTTTACAATCTTCTAAATGTGAAAATGAATTGATAGTTACATTATTGCCAATTTTAACTTTTTTTCCAATGACAACATATGGATTAATAGTAACATTTTTTCCAATCTTTGTATCTTTTGAAAAAAAAATAGTTTCAGGACCAATCATTTTTACACCAGACTTGATAAAAAATTTACGAAATTTTTCTTGTTCAATATTAGAATTTATTTGTTTCATCTGGAAATATTTTTATATTAAGTGTATAGATAGTTTAATTCACAATTTATTTCTTAAAAATACTTTATTAATGACTCAAAAATACTCAATTTTATTTGACCTAGATGGAACGTTGGTTGATACCGCACCTGATTTAATGAATGCCCATAATCATGTAATGAAAAAATATGGTTATCCTACAAAATCTACAGCAGATATTAGAAATTTAGTTGGACAAGGTGCTGGAGCAATGATTGGTAGGTCTATATGGGGACAGGCTAAAAAAGAGTTTGGTAAGATTGATGATCAAAAAATTAAAGCTGAAATGGTTAAGGACTTTCTCAACTTTTATGGAAAAAATATCATTAAAGAAAGCACACTCATTAATGGTGTAATAGAATTTTTAAAGTGGTGTAAAAAAAAAGAAATTCCAATGGCAGTTTGTACTAACAAACAAGAGTACTTAGCAATCGATCTTTTAAAAAAAATTGGAATTTATGATTATTTTGAATATGTTGCTGGATCAGATACTTTTGATTATTGTAAACCTGATCCAAGACACATAACAAGTATAATTGAAATCATTGGTGGTGATATAAAAAAATCTTTAATGTTTGGTGATAGTGAAACTGATGCAAATGCAGCAAAGGCTGCCTCTGTTCCTGTTATTTTATTAGAAAATGGTTATACAGAAAAAAATTCCAATGAAATTTACCATAATCATTTGATAAAAGACTTTATTGGTGTTGAAAAGATAGTTTCAACTTACTTAAAAGATTGATTTAATTTTTTTTCTTACTATTAATAGGGCAGCATAATTAAGGAGGCCTAATGATTTCGCACAAAGTTAAAGTTTACCCATCAAAAATCCATTTACCAAAAAAAAACCAATTAGCATGGAAAATTGCTGAAATAGCTTCTGATAATGCAAAATTAGATAAGGCATCTATTGAAATGGTTATTAATAGAATAATTGATAATGCTTCAGTTGCTATTGCTTCTTTAAACCGAAAAGCTGTTGTCTCTTCAAGAGAAATGGCCCTAAAGCATCCTAGAAAAAATGGTGCAAATTTATTTGGTATTGATTCAAAATTAAAATTTGATTGTGAGTGGGCTGCTTGGTCAAATGGAACAGCAGTCAGAGAACTTGATTTCCATGATACTTTTTTAGCAGAAGACTACAGTCATCCAGGAGATAATATTCCACCTATTTTAAGTGTTGCTCAACAAACTAAAAAAAGTGGGCTAGATTTATTAAGAGGAATTATCACAGGTTATGAGGTTCAAGTTAATTTAGTTAAAGGAATTTGCCTACATAAACATAAAATTGATCATATTGCGCATTTAGGACCAAGTGTTGCAGCAGGTTTGGGAACAATGTTAAAGTTAAATACTGAAACAATTTACCAAGCAGTTCAGCAGGCATTACATACTACAGTTTCTACAAGACAATCTAGAAAGGGTGAAATCTCTAGCTGGAAAGCTTACGCCCCTGCTCATGCTGGTAAACTTGCAATCGAAGCAGTTGATAGAGCGATGCGTGGTGAAGGTGCCCCAAGTCCAATTTATGAAGGAGAAGACAGTGTTATAGCCAGAATATTGGATGGTAAGAAAGCTTTATATAATGTGCCTCTTCCTAAGAAAAAAGAATCTAAGAAAGCAATATTAGAGACCTATACAAAAGAATATTCAGCAGAATACCAGTCTCAAGCACTGATAGATATTGCCAAAAAACTTAATAAGAAAATTCCAAATTTAAATCAAATCAAAAAAATTGATATTCATACAAGTCATCACACTCATTACGTAATTGGAACTGGTGCAAATGATCCACAAAAAATGGATCCAAATGCTAGCAGAGAAACTTTAGATCATTCTATAATGTATATTTTTGCAGTAGCACTTGAAGATGCTGATTGGCACCATGTTAAATCATATACTAAACAAAGAGCTAATAGAAAAAGCACTATAAAAATTTGGAAATCTATTACTACTTATGAAGATAAAAAATGGACTAAAAAATATCATGATCCTAATCCAAAAAATAAATCATTTGGTGCAAAAGTTGTAGTTACTTTAAACAATGGTAAAAAGATTGCAGAACAATTAGATAGAGCAGATGCTCATCCATATGGAGCACGTCCCTTTAAAAGACAGAATTATATAAACAAGTTTTTAACATTAACGGATGGTATTTTAGATAAGAAGGAAAGTGATCGTTTCTTAAAAGTTGTACAAAATCTTAAAAACTTGAAAGCTGGGGAGTTAAACAAGCTAAACATCCAGGTTAAAAGAAGTCAGATAAAGAATAATACAAAACAAGGAATTTTTTAGTGCATTTTGTAGATAAAGAACCCAGTCAAAAAAGAGCTGACTTTGTCAGTAAATTAAAATCAAATAAAATTTTAAGAGTTCCGGGTGCTTATAATCCACTAACAGCAAAACTAATTGAAGAAATTGGTTATGATGCTGTTTACGTATCAGGTGGAGTTATGGCTAATGACTTAGGGTTTCCAGATATAGGTTTAACTACGTTGCAAGATGTAAGTACTAGATCTTATTTAATATCTAGAGTTACAAGTTTACCCACAATTGTTGATATAGACACTGGTTTTAAGTCTTGTAAAGAAACTATTAAAACTTTTGAAGAATTTGGCGTGGCAGCTGTACACTTAGAAGACCAGGTTGAACGTAAAAGATGTGGGCATCTAGATAACAAAGAATTAATCTCAACTGAAGCAATGGTTAAGAAAATTAAAGAGTGCGTTGCAGCAAAACAAGATGAGAATTTTAAAATTATAGCAAGATCCGATGCTAAAGGAGTTGAAGGAATAGATAAAATGATTGATAGATGTAAGGCGTATATTGATGCTGGAGCTGAAATTATCTTCCCAGAAGCCTTACAAGATGAAAAAGATTTTGAAAAAGTTAGAAAAGAACTATCATGTTACTTGCTCGCTAATATGACTGAATTTGGAAAATCTAAGTTATTCAATTACAAAGAATTAGAAAATTTTGGATATAATATTGTAATTTATCCAGTAACCACACAAAGATTAGCTATGAAAAATGTAGAAGATGGCCTTAGAGACATCTTTGTGGATGGACACCAGAACAATATTATTGATAAAATGCAAACTAGAAAAAGACTTTACGAATTAGTTGAGTATGAGAAGTATAATTCGTTAGATGAAAAAATTTATAACTTTAGCACAGAAGGACATGAATAATGAGTGATGATATCAAAAAAGGTTTGCTAGGGATAATTGTTGATGAAACTGAGATTTCAAAAGTTATGCCAGAAATTAACTCTCTAACTTATAGAGGTTATGCAGCTCAAGATTTATGTGCAAGATGTGATTTTGAAGAGGTTGCATACTTAATTTTAAATAAAGAATTACCAAATAAAAAACAGCTAAAGGATTTTAAGAAAGAATTATCTAAAGAAATAACCTTATCAAAAAATTTAATAAGCATTTTAAAAAAAATACCTAAAAATTCTCATCCAATGGACGTTGCAAGAACTGCTGTTAGTGTAATGGGTCTTGAAGACAAAGAAACTAAAGATAACTCTCCAAAAGCAAATTTAAGAAAAGCAATTAGAATTTTTGCAAAAACACCTACTGCGTTAGCTGCTTTTTATAGACTCAGAAAAGGAAAAAAAATTATAGCACCAAAGAAAAAGTTTAATTTTTCAGAGAACTTTTTCCATATGTGTTTTGGAAAAGTTCCTAATAAAGAAATTGTTAAAGCTTTTGATGTCTCATTAATTTTGTACGCTGAGCATAGTTTTAATGTATCAACTTTTACTGCAAGAACTATTACCAGTAGCTTATCCGATATTCATGGAGCAATAACAGGTGCAATTGCTAGTTTAAAAGGTCCTCTCCATGGTGGTGCTAATGAAGAAGTTATGCACATGATGAAAAAAATTAAAAAACCTGAAAATGCATTAAAGTGGATCACTAAAACTTTGAAAAATAAAGATGTAGTAATGGGTTTTGGTCATAGAGTTTATAAAAGTGGAGACTCAAGAGTTCCAACAATGAGAGAATATTTTAAAAGAGTAGCAATCATTAAAAAAGATAAAACCTTTGAAAAAATTTACGATATTGTTGAAAAGGTAATGATTAAAAAAAAAAATATTTATCCAAATGTCGACTACCCAACAGGACCTACTTATCACTTAATGGGTTTCGATACTGATTTCTTTACACCAATATTTGTAATTTCAAGAATTACTGGTTGGTCAGCACATATTATGGAACAGCATGCTGCTAATAAATTAATTAGACCTCTTGCAAGTTATAAGGGTAGTAAGCATAGAAAAGTTATACAGCTAAATCAAAGATAATTAGTTTTTTTCTATTTTTGCAAATCTTTCAAAAATAATTTCTGATTTAAGACTGTTCTCTGTAACAAATTCATCAATAGCTTGTTTTACCCCTGGTGCTTGACTTAAGTTGTAATCATCACAAAGAATAGTTCCATCATTGTCTAGAACTGCTTTTGAATAATGAAGATCATTTTTAACTGTTTCATAAGCATGTCCTCCATCTAAAAAAACATAATCAATTTGAGACATATCCATTTTTTTTAATAGGTGGTTGGAATTCCCTTTAATTAGATGAATGTTTTTTTCAAATTTTTTTAAAAGATAAGTTACCGCGTCAACTGAGTACGGGTCCTGTCTTAAAATATATTCAAAATATATCTTTTTTAATGGATTGTTAAATTTAGTATTTGGAATAACTTCATTAGCATTTTCAGAACTTTCACCAAATAAATCTAACCCAACATATTTGAAATCGTTTCCATGAATACTATGTAATAATTCACAAACGTTTCTTGCAGTAACACCGTGGAACACACCAATCTCGAGGAAATTTTTAGGTTTCATGGAGGCTATTTCATTAAGAAAATGCTCTCCAATACCTTCTTGTTTAAGGCTAGTTTTTCTAAAATACTTCTTATATTTCAAAAGATTAACTAAAAGCTTCTGTCCAAGTTCCTTGAGTAGATGCTTTAGAATATTCAGTAGAACGACCTTCAAAGAAGTTCATGTGTTCAACTGCATTCAACATAGAATCTAACCAAGTAAGTGGATTTTTTTCCACATCATAAATTGGGTCTAATCCAAGTTGAGATAATCTTCTATTAGCAATGAACCTTATATAAAGTTTTACATCTTGCGCTGTAAGACCTTCCATAGGACCCATTTCAAAAGCTAAATCAATAAAAGCGTCTTCATGCTCAATGATTGTTCTGCATGCTTTATAAAGTTCTTGTTTTAATTCAGGATTCCATATTTCAGGGTTCTCATGAATGAACTCTTTAAACAATCTAATCATAGAATTACAGTGCAACGTTTCATCTCTTACAGACCAAGTAACAATTTGACCCATCCCCTTCATTTTATTATGTCTTGGGAAGTTAAGTAAGATTGCAAAACTTGCAAACAATTGTAAGCCTTCAGTGAATGCACTAAATACAGCTACAGTTAATGCAATATCTTTTTTTGAACTCATGTCAAAATTTTGCATGTAGTCATATTTATCTTTCATTTCTTTATATTTCATAAATGCAGAATATTCTGATTCAGGCATTCCAATAGTATCAAGTAAATGAGAGTAAGCAGCTATGTGAACTGTTTCCATTGAAGCAAAAGCAGTCATCATCATTAGAACTTCTGTAGGTTTGAATACAGTTGTATAATGTCTTAAATAACAATTTTGCACTTCAACATCAGCTTGAGTAAAAAATCTAAAAATCTGTGTTAATAAATTCTTTTCAGACTGAGTTAAATTTTTCTGCCAATCTCTAACATCATCACCAAGTGGCACTTCCTCTGGTAACCAGTGAATTCTTTGTTGTGTTAACCAAGCATCATAACACCATGGATATCTGAAAGGTTTATAAACTGGGTTTTCAACTAATAGTCCCATTTTTTGTGGTTGAACTATTTCATTTTTTTCTGGTTGAATAATTTTAGTATCCATTTTTTCTACTGACATGATAGGCACTCCTCGTATTCTGGTTGTTCAGTTGTTTGTGGTTTTGATTTGTAAACATTTGCGGTAACATCAGTTGCTTTAGTATCATTAACATTCTCCGCACGTTGGATTGATTTTGATCTACAGTAATAAAGGCTCTTTAAACCTTTTTTCCAAGCATCAAAATGAATTTTATGTAGTTCTCTTTTGTGAATATCAGCTGGTACAAATAAGTTAATTGATTGAGCTTGAGATATAAAAGGCGTTCTATCTCCACTTAATTCAATAATCCATTTTTGGTCCAGTTCAAATGCAGTTTTAAAAACATCTTTTTCTAAATCGGTTAAAAAGTCTAAATGGGAAACAGAACCTTCGTTTGTTGTAATACCAGACCAAACATCATCATTATTTTTTCCATGTTTTTCTAATAACTCAACTAAATATCTATTTCTAACGTTAAATGAACCTGAAAGAGTTTTGTGCGTATAACTGTTAGCTGCAACCGGTTCTACTCCAGGGGACGCTCCACCACAGATAATAGAAATAGAAGCTGTTGGTGCAATAGCAGTTTTGTTAGAAAATCTTTCATTAAAACCATAATCAGCAGCATCAGGACAAGCTCCTCTTTCGTCTGCTAGATCTTTAGAGGCTTGATCTACATGTTCTTGAATATGTTTAAAAATCTTTTTATTCCAAACTTTACTCATAACTGATTCAAGGGGAATACTATGTTGCTGTAAGTAAGAATGGAAACCCATAACACCTAAGCCAACACTTCTTTCTTTTTCAGCAGAATATTTTGCATCATCAAATTGTTCTGGAGCTCTTTCAATAAAGTCTGTTAATACATTATCTAAAAATCTCATAACATCATTAATCATAACGTTATCGTCTTTCCACTCATCATACTTTTCTAAGTTTAAAGATGATAAGCAACAAACAGCAGTTCTATCTCTTCCATTTTTATCTATTCCAGTAGGTAAAGTAATCTCACTACAAAGATTAGAAGTTTTAACAGTTAATCCCGCTAACTTATGGTGTTGAGGAATTTGTCTGTTAACTGTATCGATATAGATAATATAAGGTTCACCTGTTTCAATTCTTGCAGTTAACAATCTAATCCATAAATTTCTTGCAGAGATAGTTTGTTGTACAGTTCCATCAGCAGGACTTTTTAGTGCCCACTGCTCATCTGTTTCAACAGCTCTCATAAATGCATCTGATACTAAAATACCATGATGAAGGTTCAAAGCTTTTCTATTTGGATCTCCACCTGTAGGTCTTCTCATTTCAATAAACTCTTCAATTTCAGGATGATCAATTGGAAGATAACAAGCAGCCGATCCTCTTCTTAATGAACCTTGGCTAATCGCCATCGTCAACGAATCCATTACTTTAATGAAAGGAATAATTCCTGATGTCTTACCAACTTTACCAATTTTTTCTCCAATAGATCTTAGGTTACCCCAGTAACTTCCAATCCCACCACCCTTAGCAGCTAACCAAACGTTCTCACTCCACAGATCAAGTATTCCATTTAAACTGTCTGATGCTTCATTTAAAAAACATGAAATTGGTAAACCTCTTTTAGTTCCACCATTTGATAAAACTGGAGTTGCTGGCATGAACCATAAATTACTAATGTAGTTATAAATTCTTTGTGCATGTAAATTGTCATCAGCATATGAACTTGCAACACGGGCAAACAAATCTTGGTAAGATTCGTTATTTCCTAAGTATCTATCTTTTAAAGTTGCTCTGCCAAAATCTGTTAATTTAGAATCTCTTGTTCTATCAATTTTAATAATAATGCCTTTTTCATTTTGAAAAAGTTCAGTGTCATTACTAAGTGAAAATAAATCTGGTCCTTTATTTTTTGAAAGTTCGCTATTATCAGGGCTATATTCGGAGACAGCTTTCTTAAGTGCCTGTGATAGTATTTTGTTCATATTTTAATATTTTATAAGTTTTTTTTTACAAAACAACTACATGTTGTATGCTGAAAGCATTGATACACCATATAAATAGTTATTCAACAGAACATTTATAGAACATAGAAAAAAAATATCAATAAAAAAATAAAATGAATGTAAGAAAGGTTAGCAATGACAACAAATTTAAAAATAGATCCATATGGCTTCAGGGAGTATGACGCAAGGTGGTTGTATGAGAAGGACATAAACCAACTCGGAATAGAGAATCTAGGTAAAGGTTTGGGCACTCAAATTATAAAACATACAAAAAAAACGAATCCAAGAGTAATCGTAGGTCATGATTATAGATCTTATAGTGAAGAAATTAAAACTGCTCTTAAAAAAGGACTGCTTTCAACAGGATGTAATATTGAAGACATAGGTTTATCACTATCCCCTACTGTTTATTTTGCACAATTTAATTTAGATGCTGATGCTGTTGCAATGGTAACCGCTAGTCACAATGAAAATGGTTGGACTGGAGTTAAAATGGGTATCAAAAAAGGTTTAACCCATGCACCAGACGAGATGAAGGAATTAAAAGAGATTACTTTGAATGAAAACTTCATAAAAGGTGAAGGTAGTGAAAAACAAATAGAAGGTTTTCAACAAATTTATAAAGATGATTTAATAAATAAAAATAAAATAACAAAAAAAATTAAAGCAGTTGTTGCATGTGGTAATGGTACTGCTGGAATATTTGCACCTGAAATTTTAAGAGGAATTGGTTGTGAAGTAATAGAACTCGATTGTGATCTTGATTGGACTTTTCCAAAATATAATCCAAATCCTGAAGATTTAGAGATGTTACACGCAATTGCAAAAGCTGTAAAAGATAATAATGCTGATATTGGTTTTGGTTTTGATGGTGATGGTGATAGAGTTGGTGTAATTGATAATACAGGGGATGAAATATTTTCAGATAAAATTGGATTATTGATTGCTAGAAATTTATCTAAAACTCATAAAAATTCTAAATTTATCGTTGATGTAAAATCAACTGGGTTATATGCAACTGATGAAGTTTTAGCGAAAAATGACTGTGAAACTATTTATTGGAAGACAGGTCACTCACACATTAAAAGAAAAGTTAATACTGAAAAAGCTTTAGCTGGATTTGAAAAAAGTGGGCATTTTTTCTTTAATCAACCTTTGGGTTTTGGTTATGATGATGGAATTAATTCAGCAATTCATGTGTGTCATTTACTAGATAATCAAAATAAATCTATGCATGAAATTATAAAAGAATTACCTAATACTTTTCAAACACCTACAATGGCACCTTTTTGTAAAGATGAAGAGAAATATCAAGTGGTTGAAGAATTAGTTAAACAAGTAAACGCTATTAAAGATAATAAAACTAAAATTGATGATCAAGAAATTAGCGAAGTACTAACAGTTAATGGTATCAGATTTTCTTTTAAAGATGGTTCATGGGGATTAATTAGAGCTTCATCAAATAAACCATCACTTGTTATTGTAACCGAAAGCCCAACTTCAGATGAGAGAAAGAAAAAGATCTTTGATTTCATTGATGACCTTTTACAAAAAACTGGCAAAGTTGGTGAGTATGATCAAAAAATATAAATATCTACTAATCCTTATCCTTCTTTTTACCTCTAAAAGTTACGCACTAAGTCCTGAATATGAGAAGGAATTATATATTGGTTGTTACACTAACTCTAAGCAATACCTTGGTACAGATGGAGCTAAAATATACTGTCAGTGCACAATTGATAAATTAAGCTCAAAATTCAATGACAAAGAAATAGATGAAGTCTTCAGTAAAGAACCTGATGAAATTCAACAACTTACAGAGTTCGCTACAATTGAGTGTGAGGGTAATAAATAGTATCTTTATATATGTAAAATTTTTTTATAGAATTAATGTATGTATAAAAAAAATCTTAACTTTGGAACTCAAGTTAGGAAATCTCCTTACTATAACTCAACAGTTAAATGGGGTGCAACAGGTTTTTCAGTTTACAATCACATGTATATTCCTCGTGACTTTGGTGATCCAGAACAGAATTTTTGGAATTTGGTTAATGAAGCAACTTTATCTGATGTAGCCGTTGAACGACAAGTAGAAATTACCGGACCAGACGCTACAAAATTTATTCAACTCTTAACACCAAGGGATTTATCAAAACTTGCAGTTGGGCAATGTAAATACGTTTTAATAGTTAATAATGAAGGTGGGATTTTAAATGATCCAGTTTTATTAAGATTAAAAGAAAACCATTATTGGTTATCTCTTGCAGATAGTGATATTTTATTATGGGCACAAGGGGTTAAAGTTAACTCAAATCTTGATGTTAAAATTATCGAACCCGATGTCTCCCCTCTTCAATTACAAGGACCTAACTCTGGAAAAATTATGGAAAGCTTATTTGGTGAAAGCATTAATGATCTTAAATATTATTGGTTACGTGAATTAGATTTAGATGGCATTCCTTTAGTGGTCTCTCGTACTGGTTGGTCAAGCGAACTCGGTTATGAATTATATTTAAGAGATGGCTCTAAAGGAGATGAATTATGGGAAAAGATAATGGCAGCTGGTAAACCTCATGGATTAAAACCAGGTCACACATCATCGATTAGACGTATTGAAGGTGGAATGTTATCGTACCATGCTGATGCAGATATTAACACGAACCCTTATGAGCTAAATCTAGGACGACTTGTTAATCTTGATACCGATATAAACTTTATTGGTAAAGATGCTTTAAAAAAAATAAATCAAGATGGTGTTAAAAGAAAACAAGTTGGAGTTATCTTAGATTGTGATCCTTTAACTGGACCTAACACTACCTTTTGGGAAATCTTAAAAGACAATAAAGTAGTTGGTAAAACTACTTCTGCAGTTTACTCACCAAGACTAAAACAAAACATAGCTCTTGCAATGGTTTCAATTGACAATTCAGAAATTGGAACAGTTCTTGATGTTAAAATGAATGACAAAATAGTTAAAGCAACAGTTGTTGAAAAACCTTTCTATGATCCTAAAAAGAAACTAGCAAGTTCATAGCAATAAGAGTATTTATAAACCATGTTAACTCCAAAAGATTATATTTCCCTTTACTTACTAGTTATTATCTTAACGGTAGTCTCAGTTAACTTCATGTACCGTCTCTATTTTTAGTAATATTCCTTATCTTTTTTTTTAAGAAAAGACCTAGAAGAGCCAAGTTTCCCTACGTTTATAGGATTAAAGGGTTTTTTTAGAAAGCGCATTCCTCGATTGGGATCTTTTCTAGGAGCGCTCGTAAAGACAACCTTGTTCTCATCTCTTCTAGACTTTTCTAGCTCTTCTTTCCTCTGACGGTCTCTCATTTTTTGATATTCTTTAAGCTCATCAAGCTTGTCATCTTTCTCTTCTTTTACAGGCTCATCTTTTAAATAAAAAGCAGACGTATCAATATCTTCAACTTTAACTGATGTTTCTTGTGCTTTTGCATAAGCTGCTTCAAGTTCTTTTATCTTTTCATTAAATGGCTTTGTTTTGACACAAGAATTATTATCTTTATCAAAAGCTGATATTTGCCAATCAGGTGTATTACGTTTTACCATTAGGTCTCCTTTCCTTTAGATTTTTTATATTTTAAATACTGATTAATTAAGTTTGATTGCCTACTTAACAATCTTCCCTCCATTGTATTTAATTTCATCATCCGATCACCGCCACTGCAATCTTTAACATAAGCTGCACCCATTAATTCACTTCTGCGATCTAGATCTTTTTTAATGGTTTGATGAAACTCTTTATGTTTAATCTTAACAAAGCTAGGGCTGTTATAACTCCTATGATATTCAGACATTTCAATACCAAACACCCCACATTCTATTTGAGGTATGCGTTGAAGACGCCATCCAATACTAATGATTTGTTGTATGATTAAGCCACTGATTGCATCAAAGACCTCAAAGGTTTTAAACATAAGATCTACATAACCTTTGTATTGCTCTGTATCTTCTCCAACCATCACATGATGCTCTGCATAAATACCAAGTTTCATTGCATTCATTGATACTTTTTCTTTACCTAACTTTGTTTTAGGTCCTGTTGACTTTCTTGCATTATTTTTATTAGCAAGTTTTTGCTTAGCTGACGCCATATTTTTTTCCTTAATTTATGGGTCTTATTTGTGAGATAAGTAATTATTTAAGCACTGCCTCAAGAATAAAATTTATTCGGGGCGCATAGCAAAACGCTAAGAATTTCCTTATACGCTACTATCTTTAATATTCAACAGAACAATTATGGAACGTTGAAAAAATAAATCAAAGTTTTTTATTTTTTTTAAAAAATGTCAAAATTCTATAGGACTACATGGGAGACTATAGGATTTTATAAAATTAAATAAGATAATGTGGGATTTTAAATAGAGATTTTTTTATTTATTTTTATCTAACATTTATTCTTCATCTATCTCTATCAAACCTCTAATCAGGTGTCTAGGTGGTGGAATGATTGCTACTTAATGAAATAGATGATGGTTAGAATTATAAGGATAATGACAATCCAAATAGCAAGATTTGTTAAGAATTGTTTTAATTTAGAATTAGATTGAAGAAAAGCTGGGAGTACTAACAAGAGTATCCCTAGCATATAAACAAAGGGTAATATCTGATCCATCATTATACCTAGTTTGTATTATGCAACGTTTGTTCGAGACCGTCGTTCATTTTGTTTTATTTTATCAAAGGTTTTCTCAATTATTTTAGCCTTCGGTCTTAGCTCTTCTTTACTGTCTTTTTCTAACAGATTTGCCCCAGCTGTTTTAATAAATCCGTCTATTTTTTTAAAATATTCTTTGTTTTTAGATTGTGATTTACTGTACCAAAGGTCTTTTAATTGTTTGGTGTAATCTTCAAGTTTACTTTTGTCCCAAGTAATATTTTCTTGTTTTCTCATCAAATTATAAAATTGGATGAAGTCTTTTGATTTAACCCACTGTCTAATTATATGAGTAAGTGTTTTATCTTTATTTTCTGGATCAAGTTGCTTTTGTGTGACTATAGCAATAATATTCAATGAATAAGACGCTCTATTAATATCATAATTAGATTCTTTACCTTGGTCACAACCTTTTAATAAGTTTAATACTTTCTGAGGATCACGGTCTGAATGTGTTAAGTATTCAATTACCTTATCCCACTTATCTTTTGCAACTTTAGCCATTCATAGACAATACACAGATTAAGGACCTTACTCAATTAACGATTGGTGAATATTAAATCAACATGGCCACGGCTACAAAACCGAGACCATATTTACTCAGTTATTGATTTTACAAGCTGACAGGGTTTCCTGGTCTGCCGTTAGGTAAATCTTTATTTTTGATTTCAGTGACAGCGTCTTTTGCAGTACTGATTTTTACCTCTACTATTTCTTTAAGGCGGTCGTTATCAACTAATTGCTCATTGCAATAACTAATAACCTTTTCCTTAGCGTCATCAGCAGATTCTGCGTTGATGATTTCTTCTCTAGACGATATTGATTTTTCAACTACGTCAACTTTAACTTTATACAAATTGGTCATATGACCTCCTTATCAAAAAATAATAACATGGCAGCCTATACGCCACAACCTCCAATCAGGTATTTAAGTGATGAAATGAGGGTTAATCAACTATAATAACTATAAAAGCATGGTCTGGGCAGCAGGTAACAGAACGCCCCTACTTACTCCCTCACTTTACTTAACTTATGATGCAAAAACTGAATAAGGGAAAAATACTTGCCAAATTAAAGTAATAGAAAGAAAAAATATAATAAATATTGAATATAAAAAATTTTTTTTCAATCTTTTATTATGATTTTCTAAATTTTGTTTAATTTCATAAACAATACTAGTAGGTACGGAAAAAATTTTTTTTATTTTTTTATCCATTTCTTCTAGTTTTTTAACTTGATAGGTGTTTTTTATGAAAGACATAATAGGGTTTTAATATATTAAATAATTATACAAAGTATTTTTATGTTCATTTTGAGTTTTTTTTTTACCCAAAGATGAAATTATTTAACAAAAATTATTACAGTAAACTTTTCATGTGACAGAATGTAAGAAGGTAGTCTGGGGCACCGAGTAACAGAACGCTCCTTACTACTCTCTACTTTGTTTATGTTTACAGTTGATTTGTCAAAGTGTCGACTGCAGCATTAGCATTAATTAATGAACGATCATCCATGAAGTGCTTGTCAGCAGTGATGTATGTGACATCAGTGATCCCAATAAAACCAAGAATATGTCTTAGGTAACCACTTGCAAAATCAATATCAGATTCAAAGGGTGTACCGCCTGATGCAAAACAGATAATCGCTTTTTTACCTGTCATCAATCCTTTAGGACTTCCATCTACATAAGCAAAAGTTTTTCTAGCTCTACAGACAAGATCAATCCATAGCTTTAAGCTTGCTGTAATTGAGAAGTTATAAAGAGCAACACCTATAATTAAAGTATCAGCAGCTTCAATTTCTCCAACTAACGTATTAGATAGTGCTAATGTTTTTTTATGTTCATCAGTGTGATCATCGGATGGTGTATTGTTAGCCTCAATCCATGCTGTATTTACTTGTGGAAGGCTTTCATTTAGATCACGAACAGTTACATCTAATGACTTTCCATTTTTTTTTAATCCATCAATGATACGATCCGTTAAACGTCGGCTCTCTGAATTTTCAGTTTTTGCACTACTATCGACACGAAGAATTTTCATGGGTTGAGCCATATTTTCCTTTAAGTTAATTTAAAGTGTATTTAGTGCTTCAGGATTGCTTTACAAGTACGCAATAAAATTAGACTAGTATGTGCAATCATACCTAAAGATTTTTTTATTTATATTCTTTCTTATATTGAGGATAAGCTAAGTTTTTTTGAATACTGTTTCAGTAATTTTTCCCAGAACACTACAATGAGGAGGACAATTATAGCTGGTAAAATATATTTGATCATTACGGTAACCTACAAATAGTTTTTTTAGGATCCACAAAACATATTACGTAAGCACTAGATTATCGAAACGTTTATATAGCTGAGTTATATTTCGCTAATATTGACTTATTTTATCCTTTGTATTGTTCAAGGAGATCATCTCCCATTGGTGTGGTAACAGTATTTGCCAAATCTACACCAGCAGCTGCTCTTGCTTTATGAATTTCATCGTCAGCTTTAAAAGCTTCAAGACCTTCCATTGTATCAAATTTAATTATTGTAGTGAATTTAGTGTCATCACCTTTTTCAGATCCTGCATAAAGAAATGTCATTCCATATTTTTTTATTTTTTCTGAATGCCCGTGAACCATTGTTTTCCATTCTGCAAAAGTTCTTATCTTTCCATCTATTTTTACTATCATCATTTTCTCTTTTTGTTTATTTTTATTATTTATTTATAAAATCTGTTAAATGTTGATTTTCATCTTTATACTGTTCAATAATATGGTTTACCACATCTCCAATAGACACAATGCCTAGTAGTTTTTTTTCTTCTATTATAGGTATATGCCTAATTTTATGATTAGAAATTATTTCCATTAATTCTGTAACAGAAGTGTTTAGATTACAAGATATTATATTTGTAGTCATTATTTTGGTAACCAATAATTCACTGCTGAATTCATCTTTATAAATATATCGAGCAAGATCTCGCTCAGAAATAATTCCAATTACACTTTTATCGTGTTCACTTAATACCGGCATCACACCAACGTTATGTGTTTGAAGTTTGTTGCTTGCTGTCTTTAATGTATCTTTTTCAGTTAATGTAAAACATTCTCTATTAGAAAGTTTTGTAACTAGTTTTCTCGCCATTTTATATTATATCTTTAATTTATTGCCATCAAGATCCTAGCACAAGAATGTTACTCATAGATAGGCTTTAATTTCGTTCAAACTTCTAATTTTTGCTCTATCAACTTGTTGCTAACTAAGAATTATAGAATAACCCCACTTATTTTTTTGACAGCTCATCTTTCATAACTAATTTAAGCTTCTTTAAGTTTCTTAAATCGTACCAACTTTTAGGTCCTCTTTTTGAGCTTCTTTGTTTTTCAGCAACAATTACTTTTTTTTAAGATCTTTGTGTTTTTCTTTTATTTTCATTTATTTGATCACTCTGAACAAAACAATTTATCATATTAATCTTTATTCATCTGACATTGGACAAGGTGATAATGGTTCTAATTTCTCTTGGAGTTTTTCTGATGTAGTTCGTTCTTTTTTATTTCTTTTAGATTCCTCAGAACTTTCTGCTAATCGATTTCTTTCTTTTTCAGCTTCTTCTTCTAAATATTTTTTAAATCTTATTCCTCGAACAATCTCCATAAATTTATTATTTTGCTTAACTTTTCGTACTCCAATTAAACAATCTCTACGTATTGTGTAATTTTACTAAATTTATAATGCAAATTAATGTTAAGACTTTTTAAAATCATAGTAGACATAATTATTTTAAAATTATATTTTCTAATTTTAAGGGGGTCACCCTTTCGGTAAACTCCAAAAGAGTTCCCCTATAAGTGGCGGTCTACGCCAAAATCCATAATAATGGATTTATGTTTTCTTGATCTTAGTTAGTCTTTTATTATTTAGTCACAACCAGCTAAATTTCAGGTGGTGATAGGCTCATAATCGACCTCCTTTATTGATTGTTTAAATCATACCATCTCCAAATACCCTATTCAAAACATTTATTTTCTTTTATGTTAAATATATTTATTGAATATAATTTAGCAGAATAATATAATTTCGAAAATTTAAACAAACCTTCTTCCCATGCTTTTTCCCGTATAAAAAATACTTTAAACCGTCTCAATTTTATTGAAGTAATCTTATAAAAAATATAAAATTTTTATAAGTAATTAATTAAAAATATTGTTCTAATGAATATACAAACAGAAGCCACACCAAATCCTTCCAGTCTGAAATTTTTGCCAGGTAAAACCGTAATGGAAAAGGAAACGGCTGATTTTCGTAATGTCGAAGAAGCAAAATTTTCTCCATTCGCCTTAAATTTATTTAAAATTGATGGTGTTGAGGGAGTTTTTTTTGGCTCTGATTTTATTTCAATAACAAAAGCTGACAATCATGATTGGCAATACCTCGAATCTACAATTATTGAAACAATTAGAGAATGTTATAAATCAGAAACTGCTTTCATACTTGCTGGTCAAGATAATGCAAGTGATCCAAGTACTACCGAAGATACGGAAGCAGTAATTCAAATAAAAAAAATAATAGATACTCAAGTAAGACCTGCTGTTGCAAGAGACGGTGGAGATATTACTTTTCAAAGTTTTGATAATGGTATTGTCTATCTTCAGATGAAGGGTGCTTGTTCAGGCTGTCCAAGTTCAGCCCTAACTTTAAAAGCGGGTATTGAAAAAACACTTAAACATTATATTCCCGAAGTGCTCGAGGTCCAACAAGTAACCTAAAATAACAATTATGAAACTATTAAGATGTATAATTCCATCAGTAATTAATTTTTTTGTTTATTTAATCTTATCGCTTATAGCAATTTACTGTTTAATTTTTATTGCTAGTTATTTTGCAAGCCAAACTTATGCCATAACTCACGGAGAATATTTTTTAATTTGGATTGTGATGGCAGTTTTTATTAGACAAGTCAGCGGAGATGTTTCGGTATTATTTTTTAAAAAATCTAAAAGAAAATAACCTTAAAATATAAATATTATTTAATTTTTAACTTCCTTTTCCAGGCTTTTCACTAAAATATTTTAACTTGCCTTTGACCCCTCTCCATTTTTCTTGATCTTGGGGTACATCCTCTGGTCTTTTTTTGGTAATATTAGGCCATAGATCGCTGTACTTTGTATTATGCTCAACCCAATCACTTGCTCCTTTTTCAATGTCAGATTTGATTGCATCTACGGGACACTCCGGTTCACAAACTCCACAATCTATGCATTCATCAGGTTTAATCGCCAACATATTTTCACCTTCGTAAAAACAGTCTACTGGGCATACTTCCATACAATCCATTAATTTACATTTGATACAATTATCATTAACAATATAAGTCATAATTTATTTCATTACTCATCTGACATTGGACAAGGAGGCAATGGTTCTAATTCCTCTTGGAGTTTTTCTGATGTAGTTCGTTCTTTTTTATTTTCTTTAGATTGTTTATAACTTTCTTCTAATTCTTTTTTTTCTTTTTTAGTTTCTTCTAAAAATTTTTTAAATCTTATTCCATGAATAATATCCATAATTTAATACTTAACTTTATCACAGAGACTACATGCAATTAAAGGGGTATTTGTTTGGAATTAATACTAAAGGCCTAAATGTTAAATTTTTTCAATGAACTAGACTGGTATGTTTAATCATACCTAAAGGTTCTTTATATTCTTATATCGATGATAACTTCATTTTTTTTGAATATTTTTTCTTAGGAGCATTTTTTATAACAGCTTGAGCGCAACGCATTACTCCTCTTTTTTTATCAAAAGTCATTTTGGGCTCACCATGCAATTTCCATCCATTAGATATTGCTTCTGTAACACGATGGCAAAATTCTGAAGTGTCATCGCTTGTAATAAATCTATAACCTTTCATTTATTCTCCTTTTTAATTTTGTTTTTTATATTGTCTTCTAATAAAGATTATTATGTAAGTGAAGACAAAACCAAAGACAAATTCATCTAAGATTGATCTTGCATTACCCATGCCACTTGCAAATTTCCATCTATTAGAATTAAAAAAATCAATACCAATATCAAATGTTTCTTTACCATTAGAGGCTGAAACAAAAAGATAAACAATTATTACAAGTAAAAAACCACCCATATAAGAGGATAAAATATCTAACAGATGAATTTTATTTTTCTTATTTTTTATAAGTTTATTTCCAGGGTTTGAAACAACAAAGCTAATAGCAAGAAGACTTAGAAAAGATATTAAGATTACCCAATACATGAAAGTATACTACTAAACCTTAATTAAGGTGTCTAGGTGATGGAATTAACTAATAATAAATATAATTAAAGAAGTCTGAGGCGTGGCCATCCACTATAATTTTTGTTAGGTTAAAAGTAGATAAATACAAATAACAACTTAACCAAGGATAATAAAATGATCTTCATGTGTACATATCAATTAGATCGAGACAAGCAAGCAGAGACGCAAGCATTTTTTGCAAATATGACTGATGAACAAATTGCTGGAGAATACCCTGCTGATGTAAAACAAATTGGTCGTTGGCACGATGCAGCTAATGGAAGTGGCTTAATAATAGTTGATACAGATAATCAAGAATCGCTAACAGCATGGATCATGGGTTGGTCTGGAGCATGCACTTTTCCTATCGTTAAACCAGTATTGGATGATGCTAATGCAAGAAAAGCTATTAAAGCTATGATGGCTAATCAAAAAGGTTAATCAAAAAAATTTAGTTACCCTTATTCAAGAGGGTAACTAAACAAACCCAGACCCTACCAATATTCAAATCAGGTGTCTAGGTGATGGAATGATAATTAATTAGTTTATCTTCTAGTTGGAATTTTAGATGCAACGTACTGTTTTCGAACACCTTCTCTAAAGTAAATATAAACCCCAGCTGAAATTATACAAATGACCCCTAACAAAGTTCTAAGAGATGGAATTTCATTAAACAAAAAATAACCTGGGATCATTGACATAATAATCAATGAATATTCAAACAATGAGACAACGGATGGGGATGCAATAATATAAGCTGAAAAGATACATAAGAACCCAATAGATGCTGCAACTCCAAAAAATAATATAAATTTCCAAGTATAATCAAAGTTTGTAAACCACTCTCTAAATATAAACTGTGTAGTTGGATCAAAATCAGTGTTGTTGAATTGACCATTGCCCATAAAGACATAAATGATGCCACATAAAACAAGAGCAATTAAATAAAAATAGTATAACTGGGTATTTACATCATCCTTATCAGATGTGTATTTAGTAATAGTCATTGATGCTGCATAAAATAAAGCACTTAACACTGGTAACAAATTTCTATAATCAAAACTTTCAAAATCAGGATTTAAAACGATTAATACACCAAAAAAACCAAAGGCAATAGCGGACCATCTTCTAATACCAATAAATTCTTTTAAGAAAAATTTAGCAAAAATGGATACGAAAAAAGGACAAGAAAAGAATAAAGCATTAGCAGTTGCTAGTTGCATATAAGTAATAGAGATAAAAAAAGTTGAAAAAGCAACAAAATGTAACAACACTCTTGCAAAAGTTAATACAGGATAATGTGTTTTAAGCGAAACTTTCTGTCTTTTAAAACTTAAATAAATAAAAAGCACTGTTGCTGCAATCAAATACCTTCCAAAGAAGATCTCATAAAGAGCAGATTGCTCGAAAATATATTTAATTAACGAGTCTTGGATTGCAAATAAGCTCATTGCAATCAGTATTAAAACTATCCCTTTTGAATTATTGTCCCTACTCATTATCTAAGCTTAAATCTAGAACAGAGAAACTTAAAGATAAGGTAATTAAATTTACCAAGACCGTAAAAGTTAGGTGCAGGTTTTTTAGTTTTTGTTTTCTTAGCTTTTTTCTTCTTCATGGCTAATATAGTTTTGTGTTTCATTTGAATGCTTAAGATTATAACAATCCGTACAAAGTAAGATCACTTCAGGACCTGAACTCACTTGTGTTAAGATAGCAGTATCATCTCCACATTCACTGCAACCTGATAAGCGTTTTTTCACGATTAATTAAAGCTTTTCTTAACCATCTCTTTAAACTCTTCACTAGCCCATGTGCTTAATACGTTTAATCTAGGGTTATCTACCCTTAACTTTTCAAACTTTTCTTCCATATCTTTAGAGAAATCATTTCCTTCTATATATATGCCGTTAAGATTATTAGTTTTAGTAGCCCAATCAATAATAGCCTGCCCTGCTTTATCAGTGATACCACACTCAACAAATGCAATAACTGAAGTTGTTAAAGGAATGTGATTAAGTATGGTGATTACTCCTTCATCTTTTAAATCTTCATTAAAACTCATACTTATCGTACCAAGCTGTGGTCCTTTATTTTGATCAATTTTCTTAATTGCAGTTGCAATATTTTTCGCATCTTTAATATCTAAGTTAGCTTTTCGAATAACTAAATCATAAGATTTATCATTATCCCCTGTAGACTTTAAATTGTTAGCAACTTCTATACTTTTAGGTTTTTTTGTTTCAACTAAAGCATCGATTAAATCTTGCATAATAATATTTGCGTAACTTGTACTACACCACAATAAACCAAGAACTATAATTCCTAAAAACTTTTTCATTTACGTTTAGTACGTGTTATCTCATTAATTCTATCAATATAGTTTTTTATCTCAGGGTTATCAGTAGGTTTACTGTCTTGCTTGGGGTTTTTCTTTCTTTGGTAATAATAATAGATAGGCATAACAACAGATAAAGAAACAATAATAATTGCTAGTATAATTTCAGAAGTTGTAACCATTTTAATATTTAATGACACGCTTGATTGAATTTTTTAAGTCTCCAGTAATTATAAGGCCAAGGTGTCAAAAAACCAACTATTAACATAATGGGTACTACCCACCAAGTTAGCATCGCTCCACCGGTTAAAAAATAATCTGTAGCATTCATGGAAATTTCCATACTAACCATTGAGATAAAGCTCATGCCACAGGCGGTCTTTAATGCATTCATAAAATCAAATTTTTGTTTCATTAAAATATAAGTCTCGAGCATAATGCTAGTGAGTAAACCATTAATGATTGCTAAAGTCATAATACCTAAAACTGGAAAAGGAATTTTACTTAACTGAAAAAATAATATAGTTCCAAAATCTCCAATAGAACAACCGATAACACACCACATCGTATTCTTCGCACTAATTCTCCAGCTATCTTTGCATCCCCAATGAAAAATATCTGTTGCCATATAATTTATTTACTTAAATTTATTTGATGTTGATAATAATCATCTGGCCAAAAACTTTTAATATAGGCTAAAACTGAATCTATATCTTTGTCATTAAGGTTATCTTTAAACCCACCCATTTTTCCTTCATAATCACTGATAATTCCAACTAACCCATATTTAATAATTTTATGTAGAGTTTCATCATCATGGTGCCAAGTGTGTCCAGTACCATTTAAAGGGGGTGCTTTACGGTGACCATCTTCATCTAAACCCTTCCAATTTTCAGCTCCAGATAAATTAACCTGATGGCAACTTGCACAATTATTTTGGTATGCAATTTTACCTCTAGCGATCATTAATACAGAATCTCTTGTAATTGGATAATGATTGTCTGAGTAAGAAAGGTTACTTAATGATATAAACAGAGTTAAAATTAGAAGTATTTTTTTCATAACTATTAAATTTATATATTAAAATTGTTAGATTAATCTTATATTTTTTTAAGATTGATTGATTATAAGTGTTTGCTAATGAACAATTTTATCTTATTTATTGTCACACTCTTTTGCTGGTCACCTACTTGGTATGTCATCAAATTTCAGTTGGGCTACGTTGATCCATTAGTATCAGTGTTTTATAGGTTTTTAATTGCTGGAATAATTATTTTTGTTTATCTAATTTATAAGAAGAAAAATCTTAAGTTTTCTTTAAATCAACATCTTTGGTTTTTGCTCTTCGGTATTTGTCTTTATTCTCTAAATTATGTTTTCTTTTATCTATCAAATACTTATTTAATAAGTGCATTTCCAGCGGTTGTCTTTTCAACGGTAGTTATTATGAATATTTTAGGAGAAGGATTTTACTTTAAAAAGAAACCTTCTTTAAAAACTTTACTTGGTGCAACCGTTGGGATGATTGGAATTATAATCATCTTTAGTGATGAGATTTTCAATTTCAGTTTAGCAAATGGGACTCATGTTGGATTATTTTTAGCATTACTTGGCACATTTAGTGCATCAACAGGTAACATGGTTTACCAAAGAAACTTAAATAACAACTTTCCATTAATACCAACACTTGCGTATGCAATGTTTTATGGATCACTGGTTACTTTATTAATCACTCAGATAAAAGGTACTGAATTATTATTTGAGTATAGCTTCAGTTACATTGCATCCCTTGCTTATTTATCAATAGTTGGTTCAATATTCGCTTTTATTTTTTATCTAAGATTATTAGAGAAAGTTGGAGCTGGACGAGCTGGTTATGTGGGAGTTGTTATGCCTGTCCTTGCTTTATTAATATCAACAGTGTTTGAAAACTTAGAATGGCAACAAGATTTAATAATAGGATTACCTATTTTAATTATTGGAGCTGTACTTGTTATTAATCAAAAAATTAAACCTGTAAAATAAGCAAATTAAAACTTTTTTATTTATTTGCTAAAGCGTTATAGATACAACCTACTCCAATTCCCATAACCTCATCACTTTTTAAAGATCTTGCTCTATTGGTCATTTTAGATTTTAAGAATTTTGACGTTCTATGATTTGGATATCTATATTGTATTATATGAAACCAAGGTCCATTAAAGCTCACACTATCTAATTTTTTATTAAATTTTTGTACACCATTGCTAGCTTGTGAGTTGTGACCTTTTTTTGCCCAAGGTTCTAAAATAGAATTATCTAAAAAACCATCTTGAAATAATTCAGCAGCTTTTAATAAATTTTTTTCGTAATTTTTTGGTAATTTTATATTGGCTGCATTTGCAATTTCTAAAATCATAAAAGCCTCACCTAATCCAGTATGATGATACCATAACGATCGATCTCCACGTGTAGTTCTGTCTTTAATGCTTCCATCATCGAGTATCCATTTATCAGCTCCTTTAACAAGTTTCTTAACTAATTTAGAGTAATTTTTGTTATTACTATGTCTTAAAGCTATGTTGGGAAAATACCAACCAGCAGAATTTCCCATATAAAATTTATTGGCAGGTTTTATTTGTTTATAAAAAGGTTTGAACCATTCATTAATAGTTTTATGTCTTGGATCTTCAATTTTATAATTAGCAAAATTAAGATTGTAGATATAGTTTAAACCCATAATTATCTCTAGAGTTACAGTTGCATCTTTTATTGGTGCTAAGTCTTGACCCTCTGGATCACTCCACTCACCTTCACAATCTTTTAAAACTGAATTTTTTTCTGTATTTCTATAACATTGTTTAGTTTGAGTGAGAGCTTTATTTTTTGCCCATACATAAAGTTTATCAAAGAGAAGTTCTTTTATCCGATCATTTTCAGATACACTTGCGTAAGTTACAACATCAGCATATTCTTTAAAAACATCCCGACTATGAACACCTTCTACTATTTTCCAATTATCCATTCTTGAATTATAACCAAGTATTCTTATTGCTAAATCTTTGTTAATAATACCTTTTCTAATTTTATAGTTTTCAAAACCGCAGAACTTGCTCTTATGTTCAGTGGATAATTTATTAAATTCATCTTGAACACTATCTGGAATAAATGGAGATTTGCTTAGCTGTTTTGCAAAAGATAAATTTGGAACTATTAAAAATAAAACTAAAATTATTAAATGTTTTTTCATAAATATTATGTAAATTAATTTCTAACTATTTAGCACACTTGCCAATAGAACCTAAAGAACATTTAGTTCCATCAATCCAAGTTGCATTGTTTAGATTGGCACCTTCAAAGGTGGCATTTAAAATATTAGCACCCGTTAAATCTGCTTCAAAAAGGTTGCTATTACTAAAGTTTGTCTCAATTAATGATGAACCTTTAAAATTTACTCTTGTTAAATTGGCACTTGTAAAGTTAGCTTTTTCAAAAATACCGCCCTCAAGATTTGCTTCATATAAGTTTGTTCTAATAAAAGAAGATTCTACAAAATTACCATTAGATAATGTTGCATTCATCATTACTCCTTTATCAAAGGTAACTTTAATAAAGCTAATAAAAGAAAGATTAGAATTTGGTATATAGGCTCTACTTAAATCTTGGCCTTCTGAGAATTGGCAATTAGAGTAATCCACTCCATCAGTTGGAGCATCATCACAACCTGCTTTAGCACCACTAGTTAATAATAAGCTTAAGACTAAAATAGCAAAAAGCTTGCTTATAAAGCCTGCTCTTATTAATTTTATCATATCCAATGCTAACAAATCATAGATTGAGAGTCTTCTATTAATTTAAATATGGTTAAAATTAAGCTACTATTTATCGTTTAGGGAACCCTTCTACTGTATAGAAGTTTCTTATCTTCTTTAGAGATACATAATAAGCACTGTCTCTAAATGATCTTTTTATTTTTTTTTTAGCATTATAAATTTCAATAAATGCATTTCTCATACTATCTTCAAGACCTGAAAAAGCTAAATCCTCTTCATCAGCACCATGAATAATTTTTTTAATGGTGTCAAAATCTGTTTTGGTATTAGTTTTTTTATCTATCAAATCAATAATGTCTAATATTTTTTGTTCTTGAAATCTTTTTTCAACTCTACCAAAACGTATATGAGAAATATCTTTAACCCACTCGAAATAAGAAACTACTACTCCGCCTGCATTGACATAAATATCAGGGATAATCATAACTCCTTTTTCAAATAATTTTTGATCTGCTTCAAATGAAATGGGTCCATTAGCAGCTTCAATTATTAATTTTGTTTTAATTTTATCTACATTATCAATAGTGATTGCATTCTCTAATGCAGCTGGAATTAAAATATCACAATCTAATTCTAAGAGTTCACTTGGGTTATTTTTAAATTCTCCAAGTTTAGGGTTATTAATACTTTTATTTTTTTGAAAAAATTCAATTAGTGCATTTATATCAATGCCTTTTTTATTATATAAATAACCATCAAACTCTCCAATAGCTATAATTTTTGCATTGTCTCTATTATATAAATGTTTGGCTAAATTACTTCCTACATTACCAAAGCCTTGAACTATAATTTCATTATCCTTTAATTCTTTTTTTAAACCAGCTTCTTTAACAATATCTTCATGTCTAAATATCTCTCTAACTACTTCTTCAATACCTCTGCCAGTTGCTTCTGTTCTTCCAGCAATACCTCCACGATGTAAGGGTTTACCCGTTACACAACCTCTATAATTTATATCATCAGGTTTAAGTGTTTTATAAGTCTCTAAAATCCATTCCATTTCTCTTTCTGAAGTTCCAACATCTGGAGCTGGAACATTTAATGCTGGAGAAATAAAACCTTTATTAATTAGTTTACTTGCAAAAGCTTTAGTAATTTCTCTAAGTTGAGGCATTGTGTAATTCTTAGGATTAATTTTTAACCCCCCCTTTGCACCACCAAAAGGAATATTAACTATTGCACATTTGTAAGTCATTAAAGATGCTAAGGCTTCTGTATCATCTTGATCAACAGTTTCTGAATATCTTAATCCACCTTTAGTTGGAAGTATGTGTTCTGAATGAACGGCCCTCCATCCAGTAAAGTTATTAATTTTACCATCTAAGACAACACCCACATTTACTTTAATTAATGAGTGAGTAGATTTTAAATGCTCAAGTAAATCATCACTAAAATTTAGTAATTTGGCTGATTTATCTACATGTAAATTGACATTATCTTTAAAGCTCATTTTTAAAAATTATATATTAATGAAATTTATTAACCACGTTTATCTTTATCTAATGAGGCTTAGTCCAATACCCATAAACACATCGTGTTCCACGTCTTGAACAATCATAAGTATCATGCAAGACACCATCTTTAACAACAGTTATATGTTTTGAACAAGATACAATTAAAGTCCCACTTGGAAGTTCATTTTTTTTTAAATGAACTTTACAACCTTGGCCTATAAACATTGTTGGTGTCCACTGCCACCCAAGTTTTTTAAGATATTTTTTGACTACTACTCTATGAGTGCCTGATCTTGGACTATCATTTTTTTGTTTTAAACTTCTTGCAAGTTTAGTTCTTGATGTGGTTCTAAATTCTTCATTTGCTTCATAAAGATCATCATAGATTTTTTGGTAAGGAAGACCTGATACAATTGCTATAGATCTAACTACACAGTCTCCAGCTTTACCCTTGTATCCCGCTGCAGTTCTACCGCCATCATTAATTTCTAATTCTAAATTGCTACTTGAAAATAATCTCTTAAAGAAATTCACGATTTAGTTTTATGATCTAAGATCTCCACCATACACTGAGTTGCATATTCACGCCATTCCTCAGCCGATTTATCCTTAAGGTTATTAAGGTGGTTCATATTACTTTCTATATTTTCTTGATGCTTAGCTTTGTCAGCTTCTTCTAAATTTTTTTCCATGTTAGTAAGATTGGTCTTCATTGCATTAATCCAACTATTGCCAAGCTCTACACATTTAACATCATCTTTCTCATCACAAATTTGTTTAAAGAAATTAAAAATAACGTCATCAGCTTTTATCTCTTTGCTCATGTTAATTTCCAAAAATACCTAATTTAACATCATAATCAACTGCAATTCCATAATCTGGATCGTCATCACTATCAACAACAAGCTGCCCTGCTCTACTTAATAATCTATGACAATCACGAGTTAAATGTCTTAATTTAACCTTTTTCCCAAAACTATTATATTTGTCAGCAATGTCTTCAATTGCTTTTAAAGCTGATTGATCAATTACTTTTGATCCTGCAAAATCAATAATAACTACTTCCGGATCTTCTTCTGGTTTAAATAATTCTAAAAAACTATCTGTTGAACTAAAGAAAAGTGGACCTTCTATTTCATAAACTTTAGCACCCTTTTCTCTAACGGAGGGTCTCTCAACTGCTCTAATTCTTGAGGCAGATTTCCAGGCAAAAACTAGTGCTGATACAATCACTCCAACAATTACAGCTACAGCCAGATCTTCTAAAACTGTTACGACAGTTACCAGGACAATAACTAACGCGTCACTCTTTGGTACAAAAAATAATATCTTTAAAGAATTCCACGCAAACGTTCCAATCACTACCATAAACATGACACCCACAAGCGCTGCAATTGGGATCATCTCAATATAACTTGATGTATATAAAATAAAAATTAATAAGAATAATGCTGCAGCTATTCCTGCAATTCTTGTTCTACCCCCTGACTTTACATTAATCATAGATTGTCCGAT
Organism: Candidatus Pelagibacter sp. Uisw_113; assembly: GCF_047717815.1. Lineage (GTDB taxonomy): Bacteria > Pseudomonadota > Alphaproteobacteria > Pelagibacterales > Pelagibacteraceae > Pelagibacter. Next base: position 440,631 of record NZ_CP159809.1, on the reverse strand, counting down.
CATTGCACATCCACCCATACCCCCAAAAAAACCAGTAACTGTGTTTGCAAAACCTTGTGCTAGACATTCCTGACTAGCTCCTCCTCTTTTATTGGTAATTTCACCAACCAAGTTAAGAGTTAACAAACTTTCAATTAAGCCAATCGCAGACAATATAAGTGCATAAGGAAAAATAATTTTTAAAGTTTCAAAGTTTAAAGGAACACTTGGGATTGAAAATATAGGTAATCCTCCTTTAACACTTGCAAGATCTCCAACACTTGGGATGTCAATTTTTAATGCTAAAACTAATATTGATGTTGCTAAAATAGCAGCAAGTGTAGCTGGAACTGCTTTAGTAATCTTTGGTAATAACCAAATGATTAACATAGTTAAAACTACAAACCCAATTGAATAATATAAAGTATTCCCTGAAATCCATACTGATTCACCCATTGCATTAAGGGTTTTAAACTGACTAAGTTGTGAAATACCAATAACGATTGCAAGGCCATTAACAAAACCAAGCATTACAGGTTGGGGTACCATTCTAATAAATTTTCCAAGTTTAAAGACCCCTGCTAGTAACTGTAAAATTCCCATTAACACTACAGTTGCAAACAAGTATTGAGCACCGTGATCCATAACAAGAGAAACCATAACAACAGCTAAGGCACCAGTTGCTCCTGAAATCATTCCAGGTCTTCCACCAAATACAGCTGTAATCAACCCAACGATAAAAGCTGCATAAAGCCCTGATAAAGGTGCAACTCCTGCAACAAAAGCAAAGGCAATAGCTTCAGGAACTAAGGCTAAAGCAACCGTTAAGCCTGATAAAACTTCAATTCTAAATAAAGAAAAGGATACCCCTTCCTTAGGAATATAATCTTGTGAATTAAAACCAATAGATTTTGCAAATGATGAGAGTGTGGTTTTAATCAATGTATTTTAATTTTAATTATTTATGAGTCTGTGTGGTTATCTATTTAGTAAAGCAAGCGGTTGATAAAGTCTACTTTCAATTAATACGTGTTAACAAATTTGGGACGAATCAGATACATAATGATTAAGAGGTAGTGGCGGGAGACTAAAACTACCTCTGTCCTTACCCTTTAATCCTTAAAATAATTTTTAATCTTATTGATAGTTTTTGCTAATAGAATTTTTGTATAAGGTTTCCCTTTAATAACCCAAACTGACAAAGGCCACGTACTATCATTAGTAAATCTTGCTATTATATGAATATGTAATTGAGGAACAATGTTGCCAATCTTTTCAACATTAAGTTTTTTTGTTTTAAAGATTTTTTTCATTAACTTGCTGCAATGAACAATTTCTTTCATTAATAACATTTGATCTTTTGAGCTAAGTTCTGAAATATCGGTAATATTTTTTCGTTTAGGAATTAAAATGATCCAGGGAAATTTAGCATTATCAATTAAACGAATACTACATAGTTTTAAATCAGTTATTAAATGAGAATTTTTTATAAAACTTTTACTTACTTTATTGGTCATAGTTAAATATTAATATAAATGTGTTGTATAAGCAAAAAATATTATAGGCTAATTTTATTATGGCAGATAAACAAATACGTTCCGTTGCTAAAACATTTTCATGGAGACTTTTTATTTTTATCTACTGGGTAATATTTGGCTATATTTTTACTGGTAGTTTTAAAGGAGCTGGAATACTAGGGCTAGGTTCTATAATTCCTCTCTTTTTTTATTATTTTCATGAAAGAATCTGGAATAAAGTTAAGTGGGGTCTTAATTAAATAATAAAAAATATATTTATAAATATTTCTTTATTTTATCAGAGACGATTACTTTATTATTATTCATATATTCTTCATGATTTTTTTCTATATTTTTAAGTTCATAAAGATAATTAACCATCACACCATAAGATCTTTTAAAACCAGTTTCTGAAATATTTGCATTAACAACTATATCATCAACAATGGCACCGTTACCTAAATGAAATCTACTAACATCATTCACTGGTAGTCCTTTTTCATTTTTTTCATTAACAATATAATGGGCTACTAATTTTATTATAGCTTCTTTATTTCTTACAATTCTACTGTCACCTAATTTTAAGTCTTGAGATTTTAAAAAGGTAGCATCTTGATCTTTTAGATCGCCTAAAATATTTTTAATCTTAGTTTCCTCTAAATAAGTAAACCAATCAGCAAACCCTGGTATAGGTGATAAGGTACCAAAGTTTTTAATGTGAGGTAGTTCTTCTTGTATTTCATAAACCACTCTCTTTATTAAAAAATTACCCAAGGTTACTCTTGATAGGCCTTCTTGACAGTTACTAATTGAATAAAAAGTAGCTGTATCATAAGATTTTTCCTCATTATCTGTCGGCTTCATTAATTCTTGAATAGATTTACCGAGACCTTTAGTAAGAGCTACTTGAACAAAAATAATAGGCTCATCTTCAAGGGCTGGATGAAAGTAAGAGAAAAACCTTCTATCTTCACCTAACCTTCTTTTAAGTTCGTTCATATCTTTTATTTGATGAACTCTTTCGTATTTAATTATTTTTTCTAAAACTGCAGCCTTTGTATCCCATGTGATTTTAGCAAGTTTAAGAAATCCTGGATTAAACCAAGCTCTAAATAAATGTCTAAGATCATTATCTAATTCTGAAAGTTCTTTATTGTCTTTTAATATTCTTATTAAATCTTCTCTTAACGCAACTATAATCGCAGTTCCATTTGGTGCCATATTCATTCTTCTAAAAAGCTCTCTTCTCTTACCTTCTGAAACTTTAAATAAATCAGACAAAGTTTTTTCATTTTGAGATTTCGTATAATTTTCAATTGCTTCGTTAACTTTTGTAAAGCTCGGCTTATATTTGTCGTTAATTTTTTTAAAAAATAATAATTTATTTTCTGGAGATAGTGATTGATATAGTTCAGTAATATCTCTAGCTACGGTAATACCGAATGCTGCCCCTTTGTGTGAAATTAAATCATCACATAAAGATATAATAGATTCTAAGTCATTTTTTTTAATATTTTTTATACTAAAAAGTTTTTGACCTGCATCAGCAATGGATGAAATTATCTCTTTAAAATTAAACATAATTAATTATATAATATTTAAATATTCAACGAAAGATCTTATGGATACTATAAGTAAAAAAGTACCAAAAATTTTACTTAATAGTTTTTTATCTATTTTATAAACAGCTTTTGCTCCCAACCTAGCCATAATCATTGTAACTGGAACAAATACTGCAAACCCTAATAGATTTATATAACCCACACTAAAAGGAGTATTGATATTATCAATTATCTTTCCACCCATAATCATGGTGATTGTTCCACTAAGTGAAATCAAAAAACCAACTGCTGCAGCTGTGCCAATCGATTTTCTTATGTCATAACCAAAAGTTCTCATAAATGGCACCATTAGAGATCCACCACCAATACCTAGGGGCACTGAAATAAAACCAATCACAATCCCAGAAATATTTTTAACAATGTTAGAAATTGTTTTAGGATTTTCCACAAGTTTTTCTCTAAGGAAAATAAAAAATAAACCCACCATAAAAGCAAATATTGAAAAGAATAATACTAGAGTTGGTGTCTTTAGATTTACTGCTAAAAAAGTCCCCGCTATAACGCCCAATAAGATAAATATACCAAAGGATTTTACCATCTTGAAATCCACCGCATCATATTCCATATGAGTCTTGGTCGAAATTATTGAAGTTGGGATAATAATTGCTAAAGAAGTTCCAACAGCTAAATGCATTCTAGTTGCTAATTCAAAATCTAATACAGTAAAAGCATAATACAGAGCTGGAACCATTATAATTCCACCACCAACGCCAAGTAATCCAGCCATAAAACCTGCAACAGCAGCTGATATTGCAAGGACTGCTAGTAGGTTAATTATCTCGCCGTAGTTTAAGTTTTCCATTATGAGCTAACTTGATTAGCTTTCTCGTTATTTTGCACAATAGTCATTATATGTTTTGATTTTTGAAAATCTGAATCTCTTGCCATCATATTATCACTTAAATATCTCTTCCAATCTTTTGAACCAATTTGCCCATGATATAATCCAACTGTGTGTCTCATAATATGATTTACTTTTGTGCCAAGCTTAACTTCTTTCTCAAGGTACTCTAGTAGTTTCTCGGCAATCTCTTCTCTTGTAGGTCTTTCTTTTGTTCCAAAAATTTCATTTTCAATTTCAACTAACGAATAAGGATTTTGATATATGGATCTACCAATCATAACACCATCACATAAGGTTAAATGATTTTTAATCTCATCAATTTTTGAAATTCCTCCATTGATAATAATTTCTAAGTCTGGATTTTCTTCTTTTATTTTGTAGACCATTCCATAATTAAGTTTTGGAATATTTAAATTTTGTTTAGGTGACATTCCAGTTAAAATAGCTTTTCGAGCATGTAATATAAAAGTGCTACAACCAACCCCTTTCATCTTTAATATAAAATTATTTAAGTAATCAAATTCTTCAGTATCATCAAAACCAATTCTAGTTTTTGCAGTGACTGGAATTTTACAAGCATTCACCATTGAATCGATGCATTCTGCAACAAGATCTGGTTCTCTCATCAAGCAAGCACCAAACATATTTTTTTGAACTTTTTTACTAGGACAACCTAGATTGATATTAATCTCATCATAACCCATGTCTTCTGCAATTTTTGCAACTTCAGCTAATTCTGCTTTATCGGATCCACCCACTTGTAAAGCTAAGGGTTTTTCTTCAGGACTATAAGATAAAATTTTTTTTCGGTCTCCATGTATTGCAGATTTTGTTGCAACCATTTCTGAGTACAGCATAACATTCTTGCTCATCAACCTTAAAAAATATCGATCATGACGATCGGTACAATCCATCATGGGTGCTACAGAAATTTTTCTATTAATGTCTTTTTTAATATCCAAGAGGTTTACCCATTAATTTATCAGGTAACCAACTTACAATTTCAGGAAAAATACACAATATCAATATGGATAAAACCATCATCATCATAAATGGAAATGATCCCTTTAAGATTGTAGATAAACTTACATCAGGTGTTATTCCTTTTATTATATAAAGATTTAATCCAACAGGTGGTGTAATTAAGCCTATTTCCATATTTATAGTGAATACAATCGCAAACCAATATGGATCAAAACCCAACGTAGTTATAACAGGTAATAATATAGCTGAAGTCATCACAATAACGGCAACTGGTGGTAAAAAGAAACCAGCAACAAGTAAAAACACATTAACCATTAAAAAAATCATCCACTTATTGCTACTTAATTCAATCATGCTTTGAGCAAGGGATTGCGTTACATATAGTTGGGATAGTGTGAATGCAAAAAGATAGGATGCCGCAATAATAAACATTATCATAACACTCTCTTTCATTGAAATTTTAACAATATTCCATATTTTTTTAGGCTGATAAATTTTATAAACAACTGCAATCATTACAAAAACTAAAAATGCTCCAACACCAGATGCTTCAGATGGTGTCGCAACTCCTCCATAGAGAACATATAAAACCCCAACAATGATTGCTAAAAACGGAAAAATTCTAGGAAGAACTTCAAATTTTTCTTTTAAAGTTGGTGGCTTTCTATTTCTTAATAATTTTGATGCATTTTTATCAATGAAGTAACTGTGTATTAATGCCCACACAGCAAAAAGACTTGCCAACATAAACCCAGGAATAATGCCAGATAAAAATAGTCTTCCAATAGAAGTTCCTGTTGCCATACCATAAACAATTAAAACTATACTAGGTGGAATTAAAACTCCTAAGGTTCCTCCAGCAGCAATTGTTCCTGTGGCAATTTCATCTGAGTATCCTCTTTTTCTCATTTCAGGAATTCCCATGGTACCAATAGCAGCACATGTCGCTGGACTTGATCCACTTAAAGCTGCAAAAATCGAGCATGCACCAATATTAGATATAACTAAACCACCTGGAACTCTCCATAACCATCTATCAAGACCAGTATACAAATCTTTGCCTGCAGGTGAATGGGCAACTGCCATCCCCATAAGAATGAACATCGGGATTGACAGTAATACAAAAGAATTTAGTCCTGCATAAAAAGTTTCAGCAAATACATCTAACATTTGCAGTCCTTCGAAAGCAACCAAGAGAGTAATTGAAACAAAACTTAATCCAAAAGCAATTGGAATACCTGAGAATAAAACTATTAGTGTAAAAACAGCAACTATTATTGCAATCGTTAACGGATCCATTATTTAAAATCCTTTTCATCAAATAGTTTTATTATTTCAGCAATATATTGAAGTATCATTAAAATAGAACCTATTAACATTGATGAATAAGGCACCCATAAAGGAGGATCCCATATTGTGCCTGTAGTGTAATTTTTAATGAAAGCTTCCTCTACCATTAAGAAACCAAAATAAAACAATGTTAGAAAAAACCCTAAGCTTAAAAATGAAGTAAAGATCTTGAGTTTAATAATATTTTTTTTAGACATGAAGTCGTAGATCCACTCCATACTTACATGAGCTTTTTCACTTAAAACATAAGCACTACCAATAAAAGTAGATGCAACAAGCAACATTGTAACCAATTCTGTTTGCCAAGTAATTGCATGTTGAAAAAAATATCTTTCAAAAACAAGCTCAACAATTACTAAAATTGATAAAATTAAAGCGCCTACAGCAAAAGCTCCACAAGCTTGAGCTGTGTAGTTACAAAATTTTAAATAATTTTTTATCATAAAAAAAGCCCTTATTTATTTTAAAACAAGGGCTTTATATATTAATTTATTTAACTGCTAAAGCCATTTCCATAAGCTTAGCACCACCTGGTACTTGCTCTGCAAACGCTTTGTGGGCAGTTTTCTTTGCGATCTCAATCCATTCAGCGTGATCTGCGGCAGTCATATATACTAACTCAACACCAGCATCTCTATAAGCATCTTCAAATGTCTTATCAAGGTTAGCTACTTGTGCTGTCATATATTTTTCAGCTACTTTTCCAGCTTTCATAAGAGCTTTTTGTTGCTTAGAACTTAAAGCATCAAAAGATTTCTTAGACATAAGGATCGGCTCATACATGAACCAAAGACCAAATTTTCCTGGGGGTGTTGCACATTTTACTTGCTCATAAATTTTGTAACTTACAAAACTTCCTGAGCTAGTATTTGCACCAGTTAATACACCTGTTTGTAGACCAGTATAAATTTCTGAAGATGGCATACTTTGAATACCAGCTCCTGCACCTTCAAGCATTTGGTTAAATGCTTTTCCAGCTGCTCTCATTACTTGACCTTTTGCATCACTAGGTTTTCTAATACATTTTGTTTTTGAAACAAAACCACCACCTAACCAAGCATCAGATAAAACAACTACACCTGCATCATTAATGATTTTTTTAATCTCAGTCATCATTGGAGATTTATTAAATCTTAGTGCATGATCATGGTTTTTAACTGTTCCTGGCATTAAAGTTGCACTGAACTCTGGGTGAAACTTTGATGCGTATCCTAAAGGGAAAGCAGATATATCTAATTGACCAGTAGTCATTGGCTTCCACTGTTCTTTAGGTTTATATAAAGATTTTGCAGGGTAAATTCTGATATCAATATCAACATTAGCTTTTTTTACTTCATCAGCAATAATTTGAACCATTTCGTGACGTGGGTCAAAAGATCCATCAGCTCTAGGAGTACCAGGCCATTGGTGACTTGCTTTTAACGTTACCGCATAAGCAGAACCAACTGTTGATAAAACTAAAACTAATGCTGTAAAATATAACGATATTTTTTTAAACATTATTATTCCTCTCATTATGTTATTTAAGAGATGCATATAATTCAAGTTCTTGGTAAGAGTCAACACTACACAAATACATTATTTTATAAAATATGGACGGTCCTTTAAAAAACCTATTAGTTCTTGATCTAACTAGAGTACTAGTTGGTCCTTATTGCACTATGATGCTCTCAGATTTGGGTGCGAGAGTAATTAAAGTAGAAGCACCTGAAGTTGGCGACGACTCTCGAAAATTTGGTCCCTTTATAGAAGATTATTCAGCTTATTTTATGTCACTTAATAGAGGTAAAGAAAGTATTGCGCTTAATCTAAAAAATGAAGATGACAAAAAAATATTTAATAAAATTCTAGCTAAAGCAGATATCTTAGTTGAAAATTTTAAACCTGGCACATTAGAGAAGTGGGGATATGGCTGGAATGATGTTTGTAAAAAATATCCAAGATTAATTTATGCATCAGCTTCTGGCTTTGGACAAACAGGCCCATTAAAAGAATTACCTGCTTACGATATGGTTGTTCAAGGTATGGGTGGGCTTATGAGTGTTACTGGTCAACCTAACTCTGAACCAACAAGAGTTGGTACATCTATCGGTGATATTACTGCAGGATTATTTACTACAGTTGGAATTAATGCAGCACTTTATGATAGAGAAAAAACTGGCAAAGGAACATTTATTGATGTTTCAATGTTGGACTGTCAAATTGCAATCTTAGAAAATGCTATAGCAAGATACCTTGCTAAAAATGAAATACCAAAACCAATGGGATCTCGTCACCCATCCATTGCTCCCTTTGAAGCTTTTAAAACAAAAGATAGTCACATCATTATAGCAGCTGGTAATGAAAAATTATTTGAAAAACTTTGTAATGTTTTAAATATTCCTGAAATATCTAAAGATCCAAAATTTAATACGAATTCATTACGATCAGAAAATATGGATGATCTTAAAAAGATACTTGAAGATAAACTTATTGTTAAGAATACTAATGACTGGGTAAGTGAAATGGAAAAAGAAAAAATTCCATGTGGTCCAATATTTAATATTAAAGAAGCTGTTGAAAACCCTCAGGTTCAAGCAAGAAATATGATTGTTAAAGCACATCACAAAGTAATCGGAGATTTTAAATTAGCAGGTAATCCAATTAAAATGTCTAATTATAAGGATGAAACAACGCGTGGTGATATTCCAGACTTAGATGAGCACAGGGAAAAAATCTTAAAGGAATTTAATAATTAACTGTTAGGTTCAGTTTCTTCTGCATCTTCTTTGGCAGTTTCAGTTTCAGCTATTTGATCTAAAGAAACTTCTGTTTCTTCACTAGCAGTTTCAGTTTCTTCACTAGCAGTTTCAGTTTCTTCACTAGCAGTTTCAGTTTCTTCACTAGCAGTTTCAGTTTCTTCACTAGCAACCTCAAGTTCTGGATTAACTTCTACTTCAGGTTCTGCTTTTGCAGTTAATTCTTCTAAATCTTCTGGTGCAACTTGAATTTTTTCTGGAATTTTTCTAGCTCTTTTAGATGGTAGAATAGGTGTTCCACTTTTAGAAATTTCACCTTTGTACATGCTGTCAAAATCATCACCGATAATTTCATCATCATCTGTTCCATCATCAACTTGTTCAACATGTTTTCTAAGTTTATGAATGGCACTATCAGTTAAGTCTGAAACTTTAATGGTTTCTTCTGCAATTTCTCTTAAAGATATAACTGTATTTTTATCATTATCTCTATCAAGAGTAGGCTCAAGACCTGAATTTAATTGAACTGCTCTTTCTTTAGCAACCAATACTAATTCGTAAGGACTTTCAACTTTATCTATGCAATCTTCTACTGTTACTCTAGCCATGCGCAGTATCTATACGGTGGTTAAAAAAAATCAAGGTTAATTTTGCAAATATTGAGGATTAAGCTTGTTCTTTATGAAGAATAGCAACGATATTGCAATTAAAACATAAGATCCTGAAACTAAAGCGATTTGTTCTATTGAAAAGCTATTATCAATCAATATTCCAAATAAAGCCGTTCCAAATGCAGTTGAAAAAACCATGAAGGCTGTTGTGAGAGCTTTAATGGAGCCAATATATTTAACCCCATAAATTTCTGCCCATGTAGCAGAACCTAAAACATTTGATAGTCCATTTGAAACCCCAATTAAACCAAGGAAGACAAAAGATGAAAATGGTGAATTAAAATAATAAAGCACAAACGTTGCAACTAATAAAGGAATGTTCATATAGATTAATAATTTTCTACTTGTAAATTTATCAATCAAAAACCCAGATAAAAATAAAGTAATAACTGATAGAACTGAATACACCATAAAGGATTGGGCTATTACATAAGGTCCCCAATTTTTAGATGAGACTATAAAAGATTGATAAACAAATGTTCCTGTTGCAATTGAAGGCATCGCCAACATAGTTAAGCAAATAATATAAAATCTGTAATCTTTTAATACTTCACTTCTTTTCCATTGTTTGATTTCTTTTGTCTTAACATCATTAAGATTTATAGTTTCTCTTGAATCTAATTTAATATTTTTTACTAATGAAAAAGTAATTATTGGTAATACTACGATGACAAAAATTGAAATAACTATCCAAATATTTCTCCAATCAACAAAAGTTAATAAAAAAATAATTAATAATGGCAAAATAAATTCAGCTAACGATAAACCAAGCCAAGTTGTACTTAATGCACGTCCCCTAGTCTTTTCAAAAAATCTTGAAATCGTTGTAGTTGCTGTGTGAGACATTAGTCCCTGACCTGACAATCTCATTAAAAAAATTGAGAAAAATAAAAATACTACTGAAGAGATTTTAGAAAATAAAAAACAAGAGATTGCTAGTAAAGCGATTACATAAGATGCAAATTTTAAAATATTAAAATCATCTATCTTTTTACCAATCCAAACTAGTATAAAACTACTTAATAAAGTTGCGGATGCATATATTGATCCAAATTGACCATGACTGATAGAAAGCGCATCTCTTATGCTTGAATTGAACAGTCCTAAAAAAAAACTCTGTCCAAAACTTGAAAAAAATGTAAATATAAAACCAAATAAAATTACTTTAAAATTCAAACTTTTAAACATAGGAAATAGAAATTATGAGCAATGTTGCATTTATAGGTTTAGGTGTCATGGGTTATCCAATGGCTGGATATATATCAAAAGCAGGCCACAATGTAACTGTTTATAATAGAACAGCTGCAAAAGCTGACAAATGGGTTGCTGAATTTAAAGGATCTAAAGCAGATACTCCTGCAAAAGCTGCTGAGGGAGCTGACTTTATATTTACCTGCGTTGGTAATGATAACGATTTAAAAGAAGTTACTTTTGGTGACAACGGTATCTTTAAAACAATTAAAAAAGGTTCAGTTTATATTGATAACACAACGGCATCCGCAACAATTGCTAGAGAGATTTACGCTCATTCATTAAAAAGTGAATTTGGTTTCTTAGATGCGCCTGTATCAGGTGGTCAAGCTGGTGCTGAAAATGCTGCACTAACCGTAATGATTGGTGGAGATCAAGCAAACTTTGATAAAGCTAAAGACATTATTGATTGTTACAGCAAAAAAATGAAATTATTAGGTGGTGCTGGAAATGGCCAATTAGCAAAAATGGTTAACCAAATTTGTATCGCAGGTCTAGTTCAAGGTTTATCAGAAGCGATTAACTTTGGAAAAAAAGCAGGTTTGAATATGGAGGATGTAATTGAGGTTATATCTAAAGGTGCTGCTCAATCATGGCAAATGGAAAATAGATACAAAACGATGATTGATGATCAGTTTGAATTTGGTTTTGCAGTAGACTGGATGAGAAAAGATTTAAAAATTGCAATGGATGAAGCTAAAAATAATGGCTCTCAACTCCCTGTAACAGAAGTTGTTGATAAGTATTATGGCGAAGTTCAAGATATGGGTGGAAACCGTTGGGACACTTCTAGTTTGATTAAAAGACTTAGTAAATAATCTATAATGCAACCAGCATACTACGAGGACTTTGATGAGATCAAAAATAAAATCTGGTCAATGTTGGATAACGCCATCAAAGATAGAAGTTCTCAATTTAGAATTCCTGTATTTATTTGTGGTGGTCAAGATGACTTTGATGGAAGAATTGTAGTCCTTAGAAAATCAGATAGAGAAAGCAATATTATCCAATACCATAGCGATATTAGATCTAATAAAATTGCTAAATTAAAATCAAATAAAAATGCAGCAATGTTATTTTATGACAAGGATGAAAAGATTCAAGTTAGACTTAAAGTTGAATGCATTGTTAATCATGAAAATGATATTACAAAACAGTCTTGGTTAAAAACAGGGCATATGAGTAGAAAATGTTATTTAGTTGATAATGGACCAGGAACATTATCTGAGACCCCAACTTCGGGACTAAAACCTGAGTTAGATAATTTTGAATTCACTATGGAGCAAAGTGAAGTGGGTTATAAAAACTTTACAGTTATTCAATGTAAAATTAAAAGTATGGAATGGCTTTATTTAGCAGCCAAAGGACATCGTCGTGCTAGATTTGATTTGGAAACTAATAAAGATACTTGGTTAATTCCTTAAAATACTGACTTAGAGTATTTTTTCCAGTTATCTTGATAATGAACAGCATTTTCAGTAATTAACTTTATCTCTTCACTTGAGACTTGTCTTACAATTTTACCAGGGGATCCAACAACTAAAGAATTATCAGGGATGACTTTATTTTCAGTGATCAGTGCATTAGCGCCTATGATGGAATTTTTTCCAATCTTTGCTCCATTTAAAATTACAGCACCAATTCCAATTAAAGAATTGTCTTCAATGGTGCACCCATGAAGCATAACTAAATGACCAATGGTTACATCTTTACCTATTTTTAATGGGTAACCTGGGTCAGTATGCAATACACTGCCATCTTGAATATTGGAGCCTTCACCAACATAAATATTTTCAACATCACCTCTTAAGGTAACATTAAACCAAATGCTGGTATTTTTTTCTAGCGTGACATCGCCAATGATGGATGCATTAGATGCAGACCAATTATTACCTAAATTTTTAACTTTTTTATCTTCCAAATCATAAAACATAACTTATATATTATTATAACATGCCGTTAAAAACTCCAATATGTGATTTCGGACAAGCTGCTAAAAGCTTTGAATTAAAGTCCACTAATAACGAAATTATAAAATTAAATGACATTAAAGGGACAAATGGAACTTTGGTTATGTTTATCTGTAACCACTGCCCTTACGTAAAAGCTGTTATTAAAGACATTGTCGAAGATTGTAAAAATTTAGAAAAACTTGGAGTAAAAGCAGTGGCCATATGCTCTAATGAAATAATTAATTACCCTGAAGATAGTTTTGAAAATATGATTAAATTTGCAAAAAAACATCAATTTAATTTCCCCTATCTATTTGATGAAACTCAAAATGTTGCAAAAAGTTATGATGCAGTGTGCACTCCTGATTTTTTTGGATACAATAATAATTTGGAATTACAATATAGAGGTCGAATAAGAGAATTAGACAATTTAAAACCGGTAAGAGCTGGTGATAGTGATTTATTTACAGCAATGAAACAAATAGCAGAGACGGGCAAAGGTCCTGAAACGCAAATTCCAAGTGTTGGCTGCGGTATTAAATGGTTAGATAATTAATGTATTTAATAGTTACAAAAACGTTTCCTCCAGAAGTTGGGGGTATGCAGAATTTAATGTGGGGGTTAGCGAATGAACTTTCAAAACACTGCATGATAAAAGTATTTGCTGATTATCATGAAAATCATAAATTATTTGATGAGCAAGTTTCTTTTTCAATAGAGCGCGTTGGTGGCATAAAACTTCTTAGAAAATATAGAAAAGCTCAATTGATCAATGAATTTATTAAAGAAAATAAAATTGATGGCATTATTGCTGATCACTGGAAAAGCTTAGAACATCTTAAAACAAATAAAAAAAAGATATGTTTGATCCATGGTAAAGAAATTAATCATGAAAAAGGCACCTCTCTTAATAAAAGAGTATTAGAGGTTTTAGATAACGTTGAAACCATCGTTGCTAATTCTGAGTACACTAAAAATTTAGCTATTTCGTTGGGCGTTCAGCAAGATAAAATTATAGTTATTAATCCTGGTATTGACGCTGTTGAAGAATTGGATAAAAAAACTTTAGATAAAGTAGAGAATTTATTAAAACATAAATCTCCTAGATTAATTACTGTCTCAAGATTTGATAAAAGAAAAAATCATGAAAAAGTAATCATGGCTCTTCGAAATTTAAAACAAATCTACCCTAGTATTGTCTATATTTGTGTGGGTTATGGAGACGAAGAGGAAAATATTAAAAAATTAGTAGCAGAACTAGGCCTTCAGCCTCAAGTGATGTTCTTTAAAGATATATCAAATCAATTGAAAAATGCACTAGTTGCTAAATCTAATATTTTTGTAATGCCATCGATTGTTCATAAAAAATCAGTTGAAGGATTTGGTATTGCTTATGTTGAGGCTGCTCAATATGGATTACCTTCTCTTGGAGGAAAAGATGGTGGCGCCACCGATGCAATTGAGCATGAAAGAACGGGTTTAATCTGTGATGGTAATAAATTAGATGAAGTTTATTCTTCTATTAATTCAATGTTAGAAAATAATAAATATCTAGAGTATGGAAAAGCTGCCAAAGAAAATTCTACTAAATTTAAGTGGAGTACAATTATTGAAGAATATAAAAAAATTCTAAACTAAATCTTTTTATTTTTAATTGTTTTATAGATTTGCCATCCAACAATTAGAATTGTAAATCCTATTATTGTAGCAGTAAGAGGTCTGTCCCATAAAAATGTCCAAGAGCCATCACTTATTAATAGTGATCTTCTTAAATTTTCTTCCATTAATCCACCAAGTACAAAGGCTAATATGAGTGGTGGCATTGGAAAATCATATAAGCGCATAAAGGTTGCAACAACAGCAATTCCAATCATTAAATAAATATCAAAATTATTAAATGACATTACGTAAATTCCTGTAATTGAAAAAAATAAAATAAGTGGAATTAAATAGTTTTTAGGAACTGCGAGTATTCTTGCTATGTAAGGTATTAAAGGTAAGTTTAGAATAAGCAACACTACCATTCCAATATACATGGACATAATAACTGACCAAAAAATTTCAGGATTAGTTATATAAAGTCTAGGTCCCGGTTGAATTCCAAATCCTAATAAGGCACCAAGCATTACAGCGGTTGTTCCACTTCCGGGTATTCCTAAAGTTAGTAAAGGGACAAAAGCTCCAGAGCACGCTGCATTATTTGCAGTTTCTGGTGCAGTTAAACCATGAACGCTTCCTTTACCAAATTTTTCTTTTTCCTCATCGCTAACAAAATTTCTTTCCATTCCATAAGCTAGAAATGATGCAATAGTTGCTCCAGCACCTGGTAAAACTCCAATTAAAAAACCAATAACTGAATTTCGAGGAATAGCTTTCAACATTTTGCCTCTCTCTTCTTTATTAATCTTGATTGAACCAAGCTCTGTTAATGAAACTTGTTTAGCAACTGCAGATGGATCATTTCGTTTTAAAATAATTGTTAAGGCTTCACTCATAGCAAAAGTTGCCATCACAACTAAAACAAAACTTATCCCATCAGACAAATTCATATTATTAAAAGTAAATCTTGTAATATCAGATAAAGAATCTTGCCCGACTGACGCTAACATTAAGCCTAAAACAACCATCATCATTGCTTTTAAAAATTGTCCCTTTGATGAAAAGGCTGCAATTGCTGTTAAACCTAAAATCATTAAAGCAAAATAATCTGGTGACCTAAAAGATAAACTTACTTTAGATAAGCTTGGCGCAAGAAATAATAAATAAATTGAAGCAAGTGTTCCACCTGCAAAAGAACTCCAAGCAGCAATAGCTAAAGCTTTTCCTGCTTTACCTTGTTGAGCCATTGGATATCCATCAAATGATGTTGCAACAGTTCCAGGAACACCCGGAGCATTTAATAAAATTGATGAAGTTGATCCACCAAATACTGCACCATAATAAACACCTGCCATTAAAATTAATCCAGTAGCTGGATCAAAACCATAAGTAATAGGTATCATTAATGCAATTGCCGTCATTGGTCCAAGACCAGGTAGCATCCCAATGATGGTTCCAAAAAAACAACCAATCATAACCATGAATATGTTTTGAAATGTAAGAGCTGTTTTTAAACCAATTAAAATTCCTTCAATCACCCCATAACTCCAATCAGTTTTAAAAATGGATCTCTTAGATAAATTTCAAGTACTCCATGTAAAAGGTACATAAAAGCACCAACAAAAGGGAAAGAGAGTAAAAATATTAATTTCCACCTTCTCTCACCTAACGCATAATAAGAAGATGCTAAAAATAGAGAGGTAGTTAAAAAATAACCTACTTTTAATATAGTTGCTCCATAAATAATTGCTATGATCACAAGTATAGCCGTTTTCTTGTACTCTAAATTATTATGATCAACTTTAATGGTATTACGCTCTGGTAAAATAATTTTTAAACCAGAAAAAAATAAACCTGCATAACCTAAATAGATTGGAAATGTTCTGGCATTAAAAGGTGCGTTTTCATCAAATGAAAAAACTTGAATTTGATATGCGATATATAAATAGAATGCTGAGAAAATAAAAAAGAGCAGTGATATAATCTTTGTAGTATTTATATTCACTGCTCTAATTTTTAAATAACCCTAAAGGATTATATAACTCCCAATTTCTTCATAAGAGCTGTCATTTCTACAGTTTGCTTTTCTAAGAATTTAACAAAATCCTTATCTGAGTTATAAATATTAACCCAAGCATTTCTTTTTCTAACAGCTTCCCATTCAGGAGTTTTCATAACTTTACCTAACATTGTAGATAAAGCTTTTTTATCTTTATTGCTCATATTAGGAGGTCCAAAAAATCCTCTCCAGTTTACGAACTGAACATCGTAACCTTGTTCTTTTAGAGTTGGTGCATCTGGTGCATCAGCTACTCTTGAAGGAGCAGTTATACCAATAATTCTTACTTGGTCTCTTGCACCCATAAGTTCACCTAAACCTGTAGAGATAATTTGAGTTTCTCCAGATAAAAGTCCGGCTAACGCTTTTCCACCAGCATCATAAGGTATGTAAACAACATCATTTGGATTAGCACCAGCAGCTTGGAAAGCTAAAGCACCAATTAAATGGTCCATACTTCCTCTTACTGATCCACCAGCCATTTTGATAGAGCTTGGATTCTTTTTGTATGCATCAACTACATCTTTAAAGTTTTTGTAAGGTGAGTCTTTTGCAACTGCAATTGCACCGTAGTCACCAATTACACCTGCGATTGGTGTAACATCTTTATAAGATAGAACTCCAGACCCTGAAACATAACCTTCATGTCTAGTGATAGATCTTAAAACTAGCGGTGTAGATTGTACTAAAACCGTATTTTTAGGTTGAGTATTAATCATGAAAGCTAAAGCTTTTCCACCACCACCACCTGACATATTTTCAAATGATGCACTTTTTAACATTCCTGATTTTGTTAAAGCTTCTCCAGTACCTCTAGCAGTTCCATCCCATCCACCACCAGCACCACCACCAATTACGAAATGGATTTTATCCATTGCGATTGAATTTGTTGCTGTTGCAGAGAATAATACAATTGCTGAAAATAGTACTGAAACTATTTTTTTAATGTTTTTCATTATTTCCTCTTTATTATTAGTTAATAAGACATTTACTTGAAATCTTTATCAATAGTCAATACCACTCTACCGTGTTGTTCTATCAGTTAGAACATGCTATTCTACCTAGTAGAATATGATTAAAATAAAAAAAAAAATTGATGGCGTTGAGGCAGTAAACAAAGCACTAGAGATTATAAATTGTTTCACACTAAAGAAAGAAACATTAAGCATAACTGAAATTTCAAAAATTACAGGTGATTATAAAAGTAGAGTTTCTAGAATATCAAGATCATTAGAAAATTATGGGTTTTTAAGAAGAATTGATAACGGTACATTTAAACTTGGAAGTTCAATTGGAAGGCTAATAGAAGTTTATGATGATAGTTTCAATTTTAAAAAACTTATAAAAGATGAATTAGATTTCATAATGACAAAATCAAATGAAACAGCTAGTTTTTTTGTAAAACAAAAAAATTATAGAACTTGTTTGATAACTAGTGAGCCCAATAAACCCATAAAACACACAATCCAAACTGGATTAAAAAGACCTCTAGACAAAGGTTCAAGCGGACATGTTCTTTCATCATTTCATAATTTACCAATTAAAAATAAAGAAACTATTCTTAAAAACCAATATTCGATGTCTTTTGGTGAAAGAGATAGAGAGATCGCTTCTGTTTCTGTTCCAGTAATACCAACTAAAAACAAAATTTTAGGATCACTAACAATTACAGGACACATTAGTAATTTTAATAAAAAAAATTGTTTATCGTTTTTAAATATTTTAAGATTATCAAGAATTAAGATTGAAAAAAAACTTAAAAAAATTTCATAATATGAACACTTCTCTCGATTTAAATAAAGAAGCTTTAAAACAATTATTTTCTAAAAAATTTCTATTAGTCATTTTAATTTCAATCCCGAGTGCAATTGTAGCTGACTATTTTAATATTCCATTGGCGTGGATGCTTGGTCCTATGCTTGCAGTTTCAGTTGCAGCATTAAGTGGAATAAAAATTAAGATGCCAAAACTAGCTTTAAGTTCAATTTTAATAGTTCTTGGTCTTCATATTGGAAATTATATAGATCAGAATTTAATCAATCAGATGACTGAATGGGTGTGGACTTCAATAATAATGTTTGTCTATATTTTGATAAGTATTTTAATTGTATCTAAATATTTACAAAGATTTTCAGGTTATAATGTCAAAACTTCTATTTTTTCAGCGGCTCCGGGAGCTTTAGGTCCATTAATGATATTAGCTGAACATGAAAAATCTGACTTATCTCAAGTTGCTACATCACATTTAATTAGGTTAATTATAATAATAACCGTCATTCCCTTTTTTGTTGTTAACTATTCAACAAATGAAGCTCTAATAATTGAAAAATTTAATTACTTAGATCAAAATCATTTTCATCTTTTAATCCTCTTAATCGGCTCAATATCATTAATTTTCCTATTTGATAAAATTGGTGTGCCTGCTGCATTATTATCTGGGACATTAGTTGCAAGTGGAATTCTACAAATATCTGAAGTTGCTTCCTACAAACTGCCAGATGAAAGTATAAATTTTTGTTTGCTTATTTTGGGTGCCTCTGTTGGTTGTCGTTTTGCAGACAAGTCATTAAAAGAAGTTGTAGGTAATACGCTCCATAGTTTTATTGCAACTGTAATACTAGTAACTCTTGGATTGTTAGCTGCAATTGTTGCCACATACTTTGTCGATACCAATTTCTTAACTCTACTCTTGTCTTTCTCTCCTGGTGGAATTTATGAGGTAGCGGTTATTGCAATAGCTTTTGATTTAGATCCTAACTTTGTAGCATTTCATCATATTATTAGATTGTTGATGATACTATTTACTATTCCTGTTATATTGAAAATTATTGGTAAGAAATTAAATTAATATTTTTTCTAAAACTTTACCTGCACTTAATTTTTCCAAATCATCAACTTGAATTGCTTGAAAGTTTTCTCGTTCAATACTAACTTTGTAAGCAGTTGTGTGTTTACCAAATAAAGTCAAACCTTTTGCTCCAAGATGTGCCGAAATATGAGCTGGACCTGTATCATTTGCAATAACAAATGAACTTTCTTTAATCAAACTTGCTAGTTGCGATATATCAAGGGCTTTACCATTATCTAAAATTGAATCAGCATTAATATTTTTTGCATCATCAATTTCAGATGGTCCTGGAGCTACTACAACTTTAATTTGCTCTCCATATTTATCGTTAATTAACTCTATTAGCTCATTGTAATGAGGCCATTTTTTATGAGTTAGTTGAGCTGAACAAAAAGGAAATAAAACAATATATTTGTCTAAATTAAATTGCTGCTTAATATTATCAATATTGGCAACAACCCAACTAAGGTTTGGTTTCATTGTATGCTCAGTTTTAATTCCAGAAGTTTTGAGTTGATGATCAAATCTATCTAGAACAGGATTTTTATCAAATTCTTCTTTTGAGATATTGCTTGGCAAAGTAGTTTCTGAACTAGACCAAGTATTTAAATTTGCTTTTGGAAATAAAATATTCTTATAAAATTTTGTTCTAGATGAGTTTTGTAAATCATAAACTTTTTTTATCTTTAGTTTCTTTAAAGTTCTCATCAATAAATATAGATAGATTAAATTAAACCTTGATAGACGTCTGTCTAAAATAACATTGTGAATAAATGAATTTTTTCTAAATAATTCAAAATAAGGTTTTGTTGTTAATATATGTATTTGATCTTCTGGGTAGTTTTCAGAAATATCTTGAATTGCCCCACAAGCTTGAGCTATATCTCCTAAAGAACCATGTTTGATAATTAAAATATTAGACATATTTCTAACAACTTAACATAGTATAAACTTTTATGAATAAAATTCTTGTTGAAGTATCGGTGGGAGAACTTTTAGATAAAATTTCGATTTTAGAGATCAAACAAGAAAAAATTAAAGACCCTGAAAAACTAAAATTTATTAATGATGAGCACAATAATTTAAAAGATCAATTAGATAACAATGTAAAATCTGATGAAAAAATTAATACACTTTTTCAATCACTAAAAAATATTAATGCAAAGTTATGGGTCATTGAAGATGATAAAAGATTGTGTGAAAAAAATTCTGATTTTACTGAAAAGTTTATAAAATTATCACGAGATGTTCATTTTTTAAATGATGATCGTGCTAAGATAAAGTTGGAAATGAACAATCACACAGGCTCTAAGATTAAAGAGATTAAAGAATATACTTCTTATTAACTTTTTCCTTATTTGGCGCTATTATATATTTGTATGATTCTTAAAAAATTGACTTTTATTTTTTATTTTACTAATAACCTTGCAGTCTTGTAACACTGTTACAGGAACAATTGAGGGTACTGCAATTGGTGTAGCAAAGGACGTTAAGACAACTTATCATTACACAACATGTGTTTTTACTAAAGTTTAGTGTGGTGATCTTGATTTAAATTAAAAGTATTATTGAAAACTGTATTTTTTTTCTAAATATTTTATCAGATTGTGAATGATAAAAGTCATAAATAAATAAATTCCGCCCGCTAAAAGAAACACCTCTAAGGGTTTGTATGTTGTTGATACAATATGTTTTGCAACACCTGTGATATCCATTAATGTGACAGTGCTTGCAAGCGATGTACCTTTCATCATTAATATAATTTCATTACCATAAGCTGGTAAAGATTGTCTAATTGCTACTGGAATTTGAATTTTATATAAAATAATTTTATTTGATATCCCTAGACTTTTACCTGCTTCTATAATTCCAGGTTTAATAGTTTGAAAAGCTGATCTTAAAATTTCCGAAGTATAAGCCCCCGTATTTAAAGCAAATGCAATAATTGCACAAAAATAGGGTTCTTTTAATATTACCCAAAGAAAGGTTGATCTTAACCATTCGATTTGTCCAAGACCATAATAAATTATAAATATTTGAACTAATAAAGGAGTTCCTCTAAATAAATAAGAATACCCATAAGCAAATTTATTAATAAATGGGTTTTTGTTTAATCTTAAAACTGCAAATAAAAAACCGATAATTAAGCCTATGATTAAAGATGCTGATAATAACTTTAAAGTTATAACTGCTGCACTAAGTAGCTTTGGCAAACTTGTTATCATTAAATCAAAATCCATTAAAAGCCCTTACTGTATTTAACTTCAAGTCTATTAATTAAATTCATGCTCAAAAATGTTAGCATCAAATACAAAACTGCAGCAAAACAATAAAAGAATAGAGGATCTCTAGTTGAACCTGCTGCAATATAAGATTGTCTCATGATTTCAACCAAGCCTGTAACTGATATTAGTGATGTATCTTTTAAAGTGATTTGCCAAACATTACTTAAGTTTGGAATAGCAAGTCTTAACATTTGAGGAAGAATTATTTTATAAAATTGAGCAAATTTACTAACACCTAAAACTTTGGCAGCTTCAAATTGACCTTTGTCTATTGATTGAATGGCACCTCTAAATACTTCTGTTGAATAAGCTCCAGATATAATACCGATTGCAACTGAACCCGTAATAAATGCATTAATTTCTATGTATTCAAAGTATCCAAAAATTGAAGCAACGTACATTATTGCTCCACTACCTCCAAAAAAGAAAAGGTAGATTACTAATAATTCAGGAACACCTCTAATTACTGTGGTGTAAGTATTTCCAATGAAATTTAAAAATTTATTATTTGATAATTTTAGTGGTGTAAAAATTAATGAAAATAAAAAACCAATTAACATTGCAGTAACTGCTACTGCAATTGTCATTAGGGTTGCATAAAACAACTCGTCTCCCCAGCCTGTTTTTCCGAATGATAAAAGGTCCATATCGAAAGGGCGACTAAATAAATAGTCGCCTTTTCAAAATATTATTTACATAGAAGCGTCAAAGCCAAAATGCTTGATCGCTAATTTGCTGATGATTCCTTTTTTTCTAGCAGTATTGATTGCTTTGTTGAAATCCTTTAGAAGTTTAGCATCTCTTTTACCAATCGTATCAGTTCCGCCTTGTCTTATTCCAACTCCAACACCATTACCAAAAGCACCACCTGAAAAAGTAGGTCCAACTAATACTACTGGTTTTCCTGATTTATCCGCATAATCAGTGAATGCAACTGCTGCAGCTAATGCAACATCACATCTACCAGAAGTTAAGTCTAAGTTTACTTCATCTTGAGTTTTGTAAGTTCTAACATTTACTTTACCTACATCACCAGACTCTAAAAAGTTTTGGTGAATAGTTCCAGTTTGTGTACAAACAGTTTTTCCAGCAAGTGCAGCAGTTAAAGTCTTAAGAGTTTTCTTAACAGCACTTCCACCTAAAGTTAAATTAATACCTTCTGGTGTATCCATGCTCTCTAAACTTGAACCTTTCATTACTGCAAGGGCTGCAACTTCGTCTGCATAACCTTGTGAAAAAGTAATTGTTTTTTGTCTTTCAGCAGTAATTGACATTCCTGCCATGATCGCATCAAACTTTCTCATTAACAAAGCTGGAATCATTCCATCCCAATCTTGTTCAACGATAGTACATTCATGTTTCATGATTGCACAAAGTTCTTTTGCTAATTCAACCTCAAAACCAATAAGAGCACCTGATGCATCCTTAGAGTTCCATGGTGGGTAAGCACCTTCTGTTCCAATCTTTATTTTATCAGCGTAAACATTTCCGATTAATAATAAAGAAGCAATAACACTTAATATTGTTTTTTTAAATATATTCATTTTTTCCTCCATATGATTATGAGGATTTATTTCACAATTTTAATAATTTAAAAAGAAATTTTTAGTGGTTAATTGATGATGAAAAGTTCCAAGAACAGTCAAAACTTGGGATGTAAACCCTATCCAAAGTTGTATTTCCAAAATTCTTATTGAAAACATCTAGCCATTTCTCTACTTGCTCTGGTTTCTTATCTTGACTACCTACTTGAGTGGTAATTACTCCATTTGGCTTTAATATTCTAATTAACGAATCCATATTTTTGGCTGCAAGATCAATACAAAACTGATCATCATTAAGATCTACAAAAATTTTATCATATTTATCATCTTCAACGGATTTTATACTTTCAAAAGCATCTCCCCAAATACATTTAACTGAATTTTTTTCTGTTGATTTATTACCAATGCTTCCAAGATGTTTGTTGCAAACTTCAACTACTTCTGGATCAAGCTCATACCAATCTATAAAATCAAAACCTTTAGACATACACTCTCTTGCAACTCCACCATCACCACCACCAATAATTGCAGCTGTTCCCATGTCTTTATTTAATTTTAAAGCAGCGTTTACAAATGTTGAGCTGTATAAAACTTCATCATTTGTTGCCACTTGTATTTCGTTATCTATAAAAAGTGATTTACCAAATTGCTCTAAATCTAAAATTTCTATATGTTGACCTACTTTTGATTTAAAATCTTCTAAAACTTCATTTACAACATATGACTTTTGTAATCCAGGTGAACTGTAAATATCATGATATAAGGATTTGCTATCTCTATTAAATTCTTTTTTAACAATTCTTTTATGTTTAAATTCCTTTTTAACAATTTCTAAAGCTATAGATGGACTAACCTTTCCACATGTAAAAAAATCAAAACTAATAATTCCTTTCTCAGGAAATGTATGAAAACTAATATGACTTTCGGCCAATAGTGCAAGTATTGTAAAACCCTGTGGTTCAAATTTATATTTAGAAATTTCAAGGACTGTTACTTCTGCAGCTTTTGCAATTTTATGTATAACACTCTCAAATAATGATGGGTCATACTCTTGAGTAGTTCCAATAATATCTAAAGTTACGTGTTCACCTACTTTAGTCATAAAAAATTATCCCCTCTTATAATTTTTTGCTTTACTTAAAACTTTACTCATTTCTTTTGATGATAAAATTTTAGGCTTACCAATTTTTAGGGCTTTTATATACTGGTTCGAAAGATTTTCAACCTCTTCTGCTAATTCAAATGCTTTTGATAAATTTTCTGAAAATGCAATTTGTCCGTGATTACCTATTAAGCAAGCTTTTCTCAGTTTTAATGCTTTGATAATATTTCTAGATAATTCTCTTGTGCCATAAGTTGCATATTTTGCACACTTAATGTCATTACCACCTGCCATAGCAACCATATAATGAAATGCCGGAATTCCTTTTCCGTGAGTAGAGATTGCAGTTGCATAATTTGAGTGTGCGTGAACAATTGCTTTAGCTTCTTTTTTATTTAAGTAAATATCCTGGTGAAACCTCCATTCAGAAGATGGTATTCCTTTTTTTTTATCAAACTTCCCTTTGAGAGTTACAAAAACTATGTCTTTATTTTTTAATGATGAATATTTTGCACCTGAAGGTGTAATTAAAAAACCGTCTTTATATCTACAAGATATATTGCCTGATCTTAATGCTGAAAGCTTTTTAGTGTTAAGCATTTTAGCATATTTAATAACTTCTGCTCTTAAATTTATCATTATTTAAACATTTTATTTAATGCATCACTTGATGCTTCACAAATTCCTTTTTCTGTAATTAATCCTGTAACATACTTTGCAGGTGTTACATCAAAAGCTAAATTCATTGCTTTGCTTTTTTTAGGATAAATTAAAACTTTTTTTATTTCATTATTTTCATCCAAACCCTCAACATGAGACAGTTCTTCTGAATTTCTTTCTTCAATTGGAATATCTTTTCCCTCTTTAATTTTCCAATCAATAGTCGAGCTGGGTAACGCCACATAAAACGGGACATTATTATCATGAGCAGCCAAAGCTTTGAGGTAAGTGCCTATCTTATTACAAACATCTCCATTAGATAAAGTTCTGTCTGTTCCAACGATACACATATCAACATCACCTCTTTGCATTAAAATTCCACCTGTATTATCTGCAATAATTGTATTTGGAATATTTTCTTCATTTAATTCATATGAAGTTAAATTAGCACCTTGGTTTCTAGGTCTTGTTTCATCAACCCAAACATGCACCGGAATACCCTTTTGATGAGCATGGTAAATAGGAGAAGTTGCTGTGCCCCAATTAATTGTTGCTAACCATCCTGCATTACAGTGAGTTAAAATATTAACTGTATCTTTTTTTTTATTATAAATTTCCTCAATTATTTTCAGCCCATTAATACCTATGCTTTCACAAAATTTTTCATCTTCATCACATATTTCTTTAGCTTCTTTTAAGGCTATATCTAAAATTTGATCACTATTAATTCCTAATAATTTTTTCATCATACGATCTACTGCCCATTTTAAGTTTATAGCAGTAGGTCTCGATTCAATTAATTCTTCGGAACTTTTTTTTATAAATTCAGGGTCGTTATTTTCTTGAATCGCTAGAGCTATTCCATAAGCAGCAGTTCCACCGATTAAAGGTGCTCCTCTTACTTCCATTACCTTAATAGCATTAATTGCGTCTTTAACTGTTTTAAGATCTTTAATTATAAATTGATGTGGAAGTTTAGTTTGGTCAATAATCTTAACCATATTATCTTCAAACCAAATTGTTCTATATTCTTTATTTTGTATTTTCATTTTATGATGAAACTCTTTTAGTAATATAATCTAATATTGTTTGATTATAATATTGAAAACAATCTACCATATCCATGTCATGATACTTTTTAACTTTTTCTTTCCATTCTTTGCCATTGTTTATGCCAATTCTAAAACATTTTTTTCCATTTATTTTTTTATCTTGAGAAATAATTACTCTTTTAACTCCTGGTATTTTTTCAACCCAGTCAGATAAAAGTCCATCGTAAGGATCTTTGGGGTGCGTAAAAACTAATACAGGCAAATTTTTACTTTTACTTATTTCATCTATCTGATTTTGTCTCATCTTTGCTGGCCCAGGGTCTAATTTAGCAAATTTAGTAAGCGCTTTTTCAACACCATTCTTTTTTACTTTTCTTTCTTTGGATTGTTTTCCATAGCAAGCTTGCATTAATGATATGCCTCCACCAACTTTGTTAGGATATCTTGCTGTTAACATCATTGTCATCCAACCACCACAAGAATGACCAGTTATAATAATTTGTTTGTTTGGAATTCCTTTTGATACAAAAAAATCAATAATATCTAAATTTGCATCTAATCTTTTTTCTAATTTTAGCTTTCCTTTGTAAGGTGGATTGAGCTTTTTCCCTGTCCATAATCTTTTCCAATCATCTCCTGCTAAATGATCAGTGCACAAAAGATAAAGCATTATTTCTTTTTCATCTACTTTTTTTCCAACTAATGATGAAAAATTTCTAATTCCATTTTTCCAAACACATGTTTTTTTGGAAGGCTTATCATGACGATCTTGACCATGATTATATATAAGAATTATTTTATCTTTGGGATTTATAATATTTTGCTCTTTAGCATAATCCATATTGTTATTAAGAAACCCATTTTTAAGAAGTTTATCAGAGTGTGCAGGAATATTATAAAATAAAAATATGGTTAATATTATTATTATTTTTTTCATTTATTAAGAGCTCTACCAGCTACTGTTTTAAGTTTATCTATTGTTTTTTGAGTTCTTTTTTCAGGTGCAGTAATAATTGCTACATCTAAGCAATTATTAGTAGGGTCTTTTGGATCTATATGATCTTCAAAATTATCAATTAAATTTTTAATCATAACTTTTGCTTTCTCAGCATTACCTAATAAAACTTTAATAACCTGTTGAACATCAACATTTTCATGATCTGGATGCCAGCAATCAAAATCAGTAACCATTGATACAGATGCATATCTAATCTCAGCTTCTCTTGCGAGCTTTGCTTCAGGCATATTGGTCATTCCAATTACATCTGCTTTCCATGACCTATATAAATTTGATTCAGCTAATGTTGAAAATTGAGGTCCTTCCATAACAACATAAGTTCCATTTCTTTGATAATCTATATTTGATTTCTTAATCGCATCTTCACAAGCGTTCATCAAGCCATTAGAAGTTGGGTGTGCCATTGAAACATGAGCTACTATCTCATCATCAAAAAAAGTTTTTGATCTTGCAAAAGTTCTATCAATAAATTGGTCAACTATTACAAATTTACCAGGTGGTAAATCTTCTTTAAGAGACCCGACAGCAGAAACTGAAATAATATCGGTTACACCCAGTTGTTTGAGTGCATCAATATTTGCTCTAAAATTAATATTTGAAGGTGAAACAAAATGGCCTCTTCCATGTCTTGGTAGAAAAAAAACTTCCTTATTATTATAATTTGTCTTTAAAATTTGATCTGAAGGTTTTCCCCAAGGAGTGTATAAATCAAGTAATTTACGCTCTTTAAATTCTTCTATATCATAAAGACCACTTCCACCAATGATTGCTAATTTATTTGTTGTCATAATTAAAAATTTATTTATTTATACTTTTATAATTTATTATTATGAATTTAAAAGATTATATCAGATCAATTCCGGATTACCCAAAAAAAGGAATTTTATTTAGAGATATTACTACTTTAATTAAAAATGAAAAAGCTTTTGCTGAATCAATTGATCAAATAATTGAAAGATCTAAAAAATTTAATGTAGACAAAATTGCTGCGATAGAATCTAGAGGATTTGTTTTTGCATCAGCTGTCTCTTATTTACTTAAAAAACCATTTATTATGCTTAGAAAAAAAAATAAATTACCTGCTGAAACTTTCTCGGTAGATTTTGAATTAGAGTATGGAACAGCTACGATAGAAGTTCACAAAGACTCAATTGAAAAAAATGATTCTGTTTTAATTATAGATGATTTAATTGCAACAGGAGGTACAGCTGAGGCTGCTGCAAAACTAGTTGAAATGTCTGGTGGAAATATTGCTGCTTTCATATTTGCAATTAATCTTTTTGATTTAAGTGGATCTGATAATTTAGTTAAAAAAGGTTATCAAGTAGAAAGCTTGATGGATTTTCCAGGACATTAAATTTTAAAATTGAGATCTATACCAAGATTTTTTATTTATAGCAGCATTAATAAAACCTGAGGCTCTATTTAAATAAATTCTTTGTTTTACTTTATCTTTTATTAATAAATAAAAAATATATTTAACAAAACTAAAAATGAATTTTGGAAAACCTTTTATAAAAGCTGCAAAGTAGCCATGATGTTTTTTATTAAAATAAAATTTAGACCAAATCCAATGCCAATTTCTAGCAAACTCTACTTCGTTTTTATATTTAACATTAACTGCTTTTCCTCCCAAGTGTTTTATTTTTGATATTGGGACTATGAATATATCTTCTTTTGCTTCTATTATTCTTTTACATAAATCATCATTTTCTAGATACATAAAAAAGTTTTCATCAAAATAATTTTTATGGAAAATTATATCTAATTTTTTTTTATTAAATAGCATTGCAAAACCATCAATACTTTTAACCTTAAATGGAAAATTATAATCAATTGAAATTTTTTTATTATTTTTAAATTTATAATTTGGATAATTAATATCAGATGATATTGGTGCTATTATTGCAAAATTAGAAATTTTTTCAGATGCAATAATAAGTTCATTAATTGTTGATGGTTCAAGGATTACGTCTGGATTGAGAATTAAAACAAAGTCTGTTTCTGCTTTTTTAATACCAATATTATTACCTGACCCCATGCCCAAATTTTCATTTGAAAGTACACAAGATACATTTTTATAAGATTTTTCTAACTCATCTTTAAATTGATAATTGTTTGAATTTTCAACTACAGTGATTTTGATATCTTTATCAATCGATTTTATACATTCGTGAATTACTCCTTCACTTTTAAAAGTTACAATAACTATTGATAAATTTTGCCTAGATATTGACATACTGTATGAATAATGATCTTTAAATATTGAACTATACTAATAGTTTTTACTAATGTAAAAAATAAAATTATGAAAAAAATAATTGTGACAGGTGGACTTGGTTTTATTGGCAGTAATCTAATAGAGCTACTGCTTAAAAAAAATTTTAGTGTAATAAATGTAGATAAAGTTACTTATTCTTCTAATTTTTACAATACTCAGAACTTTTCTAAAGATACACGCTATAAATTTATTAAGTGTGACCTCAACAATAAGTCTAAACTTAGTAAAATTATTTTCTTGCACAAACCACTTTGTATTTTCAATTTAGCAGCAGAAACTCATGTTGATAGATCAATTGATGGTCCGGAAAGTTTTATTAAAAGTAACATCTTAGGTGTTTTTAATTTACTTGAAATTTTTAGAAAATATTCAAAAAAAAATAAGAAAACTAGACTGGTACATATTTCAACAGATGAAGTTTATGGAGATATACTGAAAGGAAGATCTCATGAAAAATTTCCTTACAATCCTAGCTCACCCTATGCTGCAAGCAAGGCTGCTTCAGATCATTTGGTTTCTTCCTATGTAAGAACTTATAAAATCCCAGCAATTATAACTAATTGTTCTAATAATTATGGCCCAAAACAACACCCTGAAAAACTTATTCCAAAATTAATATACAACATTTTTAATAATAAAAGCTTACCAATTTATGGAAATGGAAAAAACTCTAGAGAATGGATATATGTAGAAGATCATTGTGAAGCTTTATTAAGAGTTTTTCAAAAAGGTAAAATTGGTGAATTTTACAATATTGGTTCTAATAAAAATTTAAATAATCTTGAGATTTGTAAGTATCTAATAAAAGTTGCAAAAGAAAAGATTAAAATTGGAAAAAATGTTAAAATTGAATTTGTTACAGATAGACCTGGTCATGATGTAAGGTATGCTCTAGATAGCAAAAAAATATTAAATAGATTGGGCTGGAAAACTAAAATGAATTTTAAAAAAGGATTAGAAAAAACTTTTTTATGGTATTTAAAAAATGAAAAATATTACAAATCTATATCTAAAATTGATATTGTTAAGAGAGTTGGAAAAATTTAATGATTAATAAAGGAATAATTCTAGCTGGTGGTAAGGGAACAAGAATGAGCCCACTAACAAAAGCTGTAAACAAACAACTTTTACCAATTTATGATAAGCCTCTAATTTTTTATCCGTTATCAATATTAATGCTAGCAAAAATAAAAGACATACTAATCATTGTTAATGAAGGTCAGCTCGATCAGTATAAAAAAATAATACCTAATGGAAATAACCTTGGTATAAAAATAACTTATAAAGAACAGCCTGAACCCAAAGGTTTACCAGATGCATTTATCCTAGGAGAAGAATTTATTGGAAAAAGCAATGTTGCTTTGATATTGGGAGATAATTTTTTTTATGCACAAAACCTTTCAACAAATCTTATGAACTCAGCAAAATTAACAAAAGGTGCAAAAGTTCTATTACATAAAGTTGCTAAGCCAGAATTATTTGGTGTAGCCAAAATAAATGATAGAAATAAAATCATATCCATTAAAGAAAAGCCTAAAAAATATCTGTCTGATTTGGCAATCACTGGCTTATATTTTTTTGACAATAAAGTCATAGAATATTCAAAAAAACTCAAGCCATCAAAAAGAGGTGAGATTGAAATTGTTGACCTTCTAAATAAATACAAAAAAACTAACAACCTATATGCTGATTTTTTAGGCAGAGGTGGTGCTTGGCTAGATACAGGGTCAATGGATGACTATTATAAAACAAGTGCCTTTGTATCGGCAGTTGAAAACAGGCAAGGCTTGAAGATCGCATGTTTGGAAGAAATTGCATTAAATAATAAATGGATTAATAAAAGTCATATAATTAAGTCAATTAAATTCTACGGAAATTGTGATTATTCAAAATATTTAGCAAAACTAATTTAAATGAAAATTTACAGTACAAAATTTCAAGGATTAATAGTTTTCAAATCAAAGAATTTTTTAGATTCTAGAGGCTCATTAAGGGAATTGTCATTAGAGAAGCATTTAAAAAAGAGATTAATATTTTCACTAGTTTCTAGGTCTAGTTCACCAGCTAAAAATTTTTCAAAGGTATCTTTTTGTCCTGAGGTAGCTTGTGTTATGGTTGACTTTTCTGTCTGAGCATTCATCACATCTATTTCTTCTGGTGATGTATTAAATCCTCTTTTAAAATCTTCAATGCCTTGCGATATTGTATTCTTTTTTTCAAATTTTTT
The DNA here is from genome assembly GCF_047717815.1 of Candidatus Pelagibacter sp. Uisw_113. Lineage (GTDB taxonomy): Bacteria > Pseudomonadota > Alphaproteobacteria > Pelagibacterales > Pelagibacteraceae > Pelagibacter. The sequence goes on along the minus strand of NZ_CP159809.1, from coordinate 409,048 downwards.
TACAGGCATAATTGGGCTACCATCTACATACTTTGCTTTTTTTAGGTAACCTCTACAAGCAGAGCAAATACGCTTGCCTATAGCTGTGATTGGTATTTGTTGCATCTGGCTAAAATCTTTACAACTACTACTTTTACAATGTGCCCAAACATAATTATCGTTACTTAACTTTTTAGTTCTACTTTCAGCTCTAACTTTAGATTTTGTTTTAGCTAAGTTTTTTTTTGCAATTTTTTTTTTTGCTGGTTTAGGAACACCACAATTAGGACAAGTCTTAGCAAGTGTTGAAACTGCTTTACCACATTCTCTACATTCAGACATTGCCATATCCAAACCCTACCAATATTCAAATCAGGTGTCTAGGTGATGGAATAAATGTTTTTGAAATTGTTTTGTTATTATATCTTCTAACTCGTACTTCCCATTTGCCCATTCTTCTTCTAAACGTTGCCATTTAATTTACCTCATTGGAGCATGAGTGGAGCAATTGATAATTGAAAATGTGTAGCCTTAAATAAGGCTTGATTAATGGTAGCGGGAAGTGGAATCGAACCACTGACCTCAGGCTTATGAGTCCTGCGCTCTAACCGACTGAGCTACCCCGCCACTTAATTATTGTTGATTTATAATAGATTTTTATTTTAGTGCAATCAAGTTTTTGCCAGTTTTTTTTATGCTCTGTGCCTATAGTGTGCCAAGTATATATAGCTTTTTAGTGTGCCTAGATTTAAGCTAACGTATAGAGACAATGAAAAAAACTTTCATAATATTTTTGTTAATCATTTTAAACATGACTACCAGTCATGCAAAAAATGATTCAAATATTACCATTGAAGAGGTTAACAATTTTTTAAAAAAATTTAGAGGAGAAGGTGAAATAAGTGATGACCGTATTAGTAGAAATCTTTCTTATTTATATAGATTAAGGGGTCCCATCGTTTTTCAATGGAATGAAAGCGAATATGATAAAACAAAAAGATTAAAAAGACGTCAAGCAAAATGTATGGATAAGTATGGTATGAGGTTTTTAAAAGAAAAGCCCATTGCTTATCTTGATGAGTTTTGTCATGAAAGAATTATTAAAATAACCTTTTCAAGAAGTAAAAAATCTCAAAAAAAATTCCCAGGAGATATTTTTTATGCTTTTGCTGCATTAGAAAATCTAATTTTTAAAAGTACTATTAAATTTCAGAAAAAAAGTGCTTTAACGGCAAAATCTGGTTTTTTGAAAAAAAAATATGTAAAAAAAATAGAAAGATTCAAAAAAGACCCTTCTAATGAAAAATTATTGGGAAAAGCTTTAATTAGAGGGATTAAATTATTCAGAGTGCTACCATTAATTCGTGCATCTGTTGGTGTTGATGAATCTATGAGTACCGTTGAACCACCAATTAATACAAGGTATTTACTGATGGGCGATATGTTAAATTCAAGAGTTGCTGATATTAAAAAAAATAAGATAAACCCTGATATCAAAGAACGTGAAGTCTTATTAAAAAAATATTCTAATACATTATTTTTTATCAAGAAAAAATTAGAGCAAAATAACTATAAAAACTTAGATGTAAACGTATTAACTTTATCAACTGCATTTAAAAACTTAAATGAACTTCAAAGTAGCACATCAGAATTTGGAAAGAATTTTGACTTAGCAATAGATAGTATTTCTGACTCAAATAAACTAATTGAAATTAGCACATTAAATGCTCAAAAAAATGATGATGAAAAACTATTAGCTCTATCTTCAATTAAAATAATGGAAAATATGATAAATTCTATTTCAAATAATCTTCCCAATAAATATGAAATTATACCACCAAAAATAAAAAATGTTCTTAGTAAAATGGATAACCAAAATATAGAACAAATTATTCAAGACATTAATATTGTTAGAGGTGATGAATTAGTTGAATTAACCAAAAGTATGAATGTAGTTGATACATTAAATCTCAGTGAATATGCAAAATCAAATAGCAACTATAAGTATAGTTTTTCTTACAAAACTATGAACTCTTCAAACGTAATGAAAACTTTAAATAATTTAGGAATGAAGAATACGATTGATAGATCAACATTAAACTCACTTACTAAAAGATTATCTACACCAGATACTGCTGCTGAAGTTGCTGCAAGGCAACTTAAAGACAGTTTGGATAGAGAATGGGCTAAAGAAGTTTTTAACAATATGAGTGTTTATGAAAATGTTTCAAATGTTGCTGGTCAAGCAGTCCAAAATGCTATGAACGAAACATCTGTTGATGATATTGATACCTCAACACCAGAAGGTGCTAAAGAATGGGGTAAAGAAGTGTTTGGTAATATGTCTATTTATGGTCCAGACTAATAAAAAATAGTTTTGTTTCCCGCTGTCACTATTTTTATTTTTCTTACTGTGCCTAGAGTGTGCCAAGATAGATGAAGATGTTAATTAAGGGTCACAGGACACTGAACAAGACCCAAGACCTCAGGCTTATGAGTCCTGCGCTCTAACCGACTGAGCTACCCCGCCACTTAATTATCGTTGTTTTATAATAGATTTTATTTTCTGTCCAATCAAGTATTTGCCTGTTTTTCTTGCTGACTGAGTCAAGAGTGTGTCAAGAATATATGGCTTTTTAGTGAGTCAAGATTTAAGCTAACGTAAAGAAATTATGAAAAAGATTTTAGGGGTCATGATTCTAGGATTGTTTTGGTGCAATGTTGTTTTTGCTGATCTAATTTTGTTTTGTAAACAAGAGGTTAGGTTAATTATTGAAAAAGATAATAGTGAAACCATTAATATGAAACAGGATTGGAAATTTGTAATAACTGAAACTGAGATAATTGTTCCTGGCTTTGAAGTTTTGTATAAAGAGCTTATGAGAAAGAACTATTCTGAAACCTCATATTATGCTTCAGATAAAATGGTTGCTGATGAATCATTTATAGCATTTCACACTTATATCAAAATTAGTAGAACCACAGGTGAAGGTTATATTTCACAAACTATTGCTAATACGACGACAAAACAGCCATTTATTTGCTCAACCAAAGAACCAGAATTATTATTTTAATTATAAATAAAGATATAGCTTGCAGCTACTAATTCATTTTTATAAGGTTTTGTATGAATAAAATAAAAGCAATTATAATTGGAGCAGCTATTTTAGTATCAATGGCGTTCCCTTCTATGGTAGCCAATTCTGCTGTAACTTGTTTTAAATCTGGTGAGCAAACATCAGGTATGAATAAAATTTGTTATTACAATTGCATGGGCTCTACTGCAGCAATTACAATATCTGCAGTTAAACTTTGTCCATTAACCATAAGACAATAAAAATAACTTACTCTATGAAGAGTTTGAATATTTCAATTATATTCTTAACTCTGTTCTTATTTCATGGGTGTGCATCTGGACCAAAAAACACCATACCTTATAAATATAGAACAGAAGCTCAAGTTAAAATGGAATGTGAAGCTCAGATAGCAAAAAATGCACAGAGCAATGCTAATGCTGGATCTGATGCGGGTAATTTTACAATGGGGTTTCTGGAAGCTATGATGGAAGACTGGGCTTGCGATCCACTTAAATAATTAATCTTTTTTCTAACAATATTCAGTCCTAATAAAAACATTAAGCTATGATCTAAGTGGAATCATGCATTGGATTTCATTCCTTTTCAAACATTTACGGTTTTTTTCCTTTATGTCCTCTTTCCGTAAACCCCTTGATAGGAGAAGGAGTGAAACCATTACCAACTACAAATTACTAACTATTAAAAAGGAGCTTAAATCATGAAGCGTTTTCTTATCTTTATTTCATTGCACTTATTTTTATTTCTATTGGTTTTTGTTCATCAGGCTCATGCCAGTGATGAGGAGTGGACTATTGATAGATTTAAAGGTTTATCCTACGCAAGAGTATCTGGTGAAGTAACCCATGGTGATAGTCTAAATTTCTTTATTTCAACAGAAGATGATTGTGCAAAAGTTTATAACAACTTTACTTTTTATACTTATGAAAAACCTGGAGATATTAAACAATTAATAGACAAAGATATTCCAATCAAAATGAATGGTGTAGACTTAACAGCAAATGTTATAAGCGTTTCACCTTTTTTAATGGGATATAGAGTTTCATTTAGCTTAGGTAAATTTCCTACAAAAGAATACATATATTTCTTAAAAGAGTTTTATGATGAATTTCAAAAGTATGAAATTGAAATTGTAGATGGTATAGATTTCAAAGTTGCTAAATATTTTGATGTTCCTGTCAACAATTGGAAATTAGATAAGTTAGTTCCATCAATATTAGAAGCAAATAAAATTTGCAAAGATATAAATAATTTAGATAGTTAAAATTAATTAGTTTCCCCTTGTCACCTATTTTTTACTTCTCTCTGTGTCATGAGTGTGTCAAGGAATGTGAGAATGGTAATTGCGATAGCTATACTGCGATAACTAACAGCGGACAGCGGGCTTATGAGTCCTGCGCTCTAACCGACTGAGCTACCCCGCCACTTAATTATCGTTGATTTATAATAGATTTTATTTTTAGTGCAATCAAGTTTTTCCCTGATTTCCTTGCTGACTATGTCCTATGTGTGTCAAGGATATATGGATTTTTTGTGAGTCAAGATTATACTAACGTTTATAAATAATTAAAAAATGAAAAATATTCTAATTACTGGTTCAACAGGATTTGTTGGCTCAAATCTTTTAAATAATCTTTATAATGATAATAAAATTTATCTAATTATAAGAAAAAAAAAACAAATAAAAAATTTAGTTAAAAAATATAAAAACGTAAATATTATTTTTTATAATAAAGTAAATGAGCTTAATAAAAAATTAAAGAATTATAAAATAGATATCGTTATTCATTGTGCAACACATTATGTAAAAAAACATAGTTACTCTGATATTAAGAAGCTTAATAGTTCAAATATTTTATTAGGAAATGTTTTATTGGACAATTTAAAGGTCATGAAAGTTAAGAAATTTATTAATTTTTCTACAATTTGGGAGGATTTCAATTCAATTAAAGATAATAATTACAATCTCTACTCAGCTTACAAAAAAGGATTTGGAATTATCTTGAGCTACTATGAAAAAATACTGTCTACTATTAAATTTTACAACTTAATGATATCTAATACATTCGGTGAAAATGATACAAGGTTAAAAATTACTACTATTTTAAAAAATAATCATAAAAAAAACAAATTAACTGTAATAGTTTCAAAAAATTTAATTATGAATTTATTAAATATTAATGATATCTCTACTGCAATTGCTTTAATAATTAAAAAAAATGTTAAACCTGGAAAGTATTTACTTAAGAACAATAAAGATTTTAAAATTAATGAAATCATTGAAGAATTTAATAAAAATAATATCAAAAAATTAAGAATCAAGTGGCTGTCTAACAAGATAATTAGAGAAAAAATATATCCTTACAGCAATCTAAAAGGATGGAAACCTAAACAGAGTGGTATACTAGATATTGTAGATACTATAAGTTTTTAATTAAAATAGTTGTTTTTAAAATAAATTACACTAAAAGAAATTATCTTAAAATTTTTTAATAGATGAAATTAATTAAAACTAAATTTAAAGGATTGTTTCTTTGTGAAAAAGAAACATACCTCGATAACAGAGGTTATTTTCGAGAACTTTTTGTTGAAAAAATTATTAAAAATAATTTTATATTTGATGTTATGTCTCACTCTAAAAAGGGGGTGCTAAGAGGACTACATTTTCAAACTGATAATCCTCAGGGAAAGTACATAACTGTTTTAAGGGGTAAGGTATTTGATGTTGCTGTGGATTTGAGAAAAAAATCAAAAACATATGGTAAGTATTTTTCTACAATATTAAGTGAAAAGAAAAATGTTTCAATGTTTATACCAGAGGGTTTTGCACATGGTTTTTACACATTAGAAAATAACACAATAATGCTTTACAAATGTACTAATTATAGAAATGAAAAAACTGAAAATGGACTACTCTGGAATGACAAAGATTTAAATATTAAATGGCCAGTTAAAAATCCAATACTATCGCAAAAAGATAAGAATGCTCATAGCTTTGAGTATATAATAAATAATAATAAAACTTATTAAAAATCAATGACAAAAAAAGTATTTTTAAATTTAGGAAAACAACCTGTGACTAATTCTTATTTAAAAAATTTAGATAATTTAGATAAAGAATATTTCTACAATTTAAAAGTTACATATAATGATAAAAACAATCTTGTTTCACTTAAAAATTTTGTAAAACCAACTATGATGTTTAATAGTAAGTATGCTCATAGAGCTTCCTCTTCAAAAACAATGCAATCACATTTTAAAGAGCTCTCAAAAGAATGTAAGAAAAAAATCAAAAATATTAATTGCCTTGAAATTGGAAGTAATGATGGTGTTTTTATAAAAAATTTTTCAAAAAAAAATACTATAGCTGTTGAACCATGTTCAAACTTAGCAAATTTAACTAATGATATGGGATACATTACATATCCTGTATTTTGGAATCAAAAAATTTCTAATAAAATTTTAAATAAACACGGTAAAAGAAATCTAATTTTTTCTGCAAATACTATGTCTCATATTGAAGATTTGGATGAAGTATTCACATCTATTAAAAAACTGTTAGACAAAGATGGAGTGTTTATTTTTGAAGATCCTTATATCTTATCTGTGTTACAAACAAACTCTTATGATCAATTTTATGATGAGCATGCTCATTTATTTTCATATTTATCGATTACAAATTTGATCAAAAAATTTGAATTAAGAGTTTTTGATGTTAAAATATTAAATGTTCATGGTGGTTCAATCAGATTCTATATTTGTCATAATGATGGAAAATACAAAAAAAAAAGGTCTGTAAGCAGAATTTTAAACATTGAACTTAAAAATAAAATAAACAAATTTCAGACTTATAAAAACTTTGCAAATAAAATTAGGAGGTCAAAAAAAAAACTTTTAAAAATATTAAAAGATATTAAAAAAAGTAAAAAATTGATTGTTGGATACGGTGCTACATATAAATCTTCAACTATCTATAATTATTGTAATATTAACAGTAAGCTGATTGACTACATTGTGGATACTACGAAAAATAAACAGAATAAATTTACACCTGGTTCTCATATTAAAATTTTATCCCCAATTAAAGGGTTGCATAAAGAAATAAAGTATATTTTTCTAGCTGCATGGAATTTTAAAAAAGAAATAATAAATAAAGAAATAAATTTTTTAAAAGAAGGTGGATGCTTTATTACTCACGTTCCCTATCCAAGAACAATTACATTAAAAAATGTTAGAAAAGAAATTTCTTAATTGGCTCAAATCAGCAAATGATTTTTCTAAACCTAAAGTTATTTTAATTGATATTAAAAAACTTAAAAAGTGGAATTTTACTGAGAGAACAATTAATCATGAAAGCAATAGGTTTTTTAACTTTAAATATTACAAAGTACTATCTAAAATTGGCAATATTTCTAAATTATTTTACTCTCCATTTATTGTTCAGCAAGAGGTAGGAATTTTAGGAATATTAATTAAAAGATTCAAGAATGAATATAAATATTTATTACAAGCTAAATTTGAGCCAGGAAATATAAACAAAATACAGATATCTCCCACGCTACAAGCTACAAAAAGTAATTATAATAAAGTTCACAAAGGTAAACAAACTGATTTTGTTGATTTTTTTTTAAATTCAATAAATAAAAGAAATTACATTTTTAATAAAAAACTTCCCGAACAAGGAACTAGATATATAAATAAATATAACCACAACATTATAATAGAATCAAAAAGTAATAATATAAAAGTACCAAAGAATTTTCTTTGGGTTACAAAAAAAGAAATTAAAGAACTTTTAAAGAAAAATAATTTATTAAATATGGATACACTTTCTGTGCTTTCATGTATTGTAAAAAAAGAACCTAACGTTGTTTCTCACAATAAAAAAATAGAAATAAATAATAAAATTTCTGTTTTTGACAAGCTTCATAATCAAAAAATTAATTTAACTAATTTAACTAATTTAAAGGGTTGGAAATATCATAATAAAAAAATTATCAATTTAAATAAAGAATATTTTTCAATTATTGGAATAAGAACTGTTACGAATTCAAGAGAAATAAAAAGTTGGGATCAGCCAATTATTAGAGAGTATCACAATGGCATTGTTGGTTTTATTGTTAAAAAACTTAATAATTCTTTACATTATTATATGCAGATAGTCAAAGAGCCAGGCTATAAAAAGCCTTTATTAACAGGAACTATATGCGTTAAGAATTTTGGAATTAAAAATTATAAAAATAATTTTTTTATTAATATCTTAAAACAAAAGAAAAAATCTAAAATTTTATTTAATAAAACCTTATCCGAAGAAGGTGGAAGATTTTTTCATAAACAAAATCAAAATTTAATAATCGAAATAAAGAATCAAATTAATATTGCTGAAAAAAAAAATTTCATATGGCTATCACACAATCAAATGGTTGATTTAATTAGAAAAGGTACTATTAGTATCGAAGCAAGAAACTTATTTCTTTCTTTTAATGTAGAAAAAATATTATGATAAAAGTTTGGGATTATATTCCGGAATATAAAAAACACAGAAAAGAATTTTTAAATGCAATCGATGAAGTGTTCAAAAGCTCAACTCTAATATTTGGACCAAAATTAATTGAATTTGAGAATAAATTTAAAAAATTTGTTGGCACAAAGTATGGGCTGGGGGTAGGAAATGGAACTGATGCTCTTTATATAGCTATGAAAGCCTTAGGTATTGGTGTTGGTGATGAAGTTATAACAACCTCAAATACTGCGGTTCCTACGGTTACAGCAATAGTGAATGCAGGTGCTACCCCAGTTTTTGTAGATGTAGATAAATATTATGTAATTAATGCAAAATTGATTAAGAGCAAAATCACAAAAAAAACTAAAGCCATAATTCCTGTTCATTTATATGGGCAAGCCTGTGATATGGATGAGATAAATCAAATTGCTAAAAAAAATAATATTCATATTATAGAAGATTGTGCTCAATCACATGGAGCTGAATATAAAGGAAAAAAAACTGGCTCATTAGGTGATGTAGGTTGTTTTTCATTTTATCCCACTAAGATCTTAGGAACTTATGGTGATGCAGGATTCATAACAACTAATAATGAAAAAATTTACGATAAAATGATGAGAATTAGATTTCTAGGAATGGAAAGAAAAAAAATGTCTTCTGGGCACTGGAATGGCCAATACTATGCTGTTGAGCATGGTACTAATTCAAGATTAGATGAAATTCATGCTGCAATACTTTTAATAAAATTAAAAAATTTACATAAAAGTATAAAAAAAAGACAAAAAATAGCTAAAGTCTATGACAAAGAACTAAAAAATACTGATTTAATATTGCCAGAAACAAACAAAAAAAATAAACATGCCTATTATGTATATGTAGTTCAACATAGGGATAGAGATAAAATTATATCAGAGTTAATTAAAAAAAATATTCATTTGAACATAAGTTATCCATGGCCTATCCATATAATGGAACCATACAAAAAATTTGCTAAAAAAATGTCTTGCTTCAAATGCAATAAATGCAATTATACTTGCTTGGATAATACAAATCTTTTTTCCAAAAAAATATTTTCTTTACCAATGTATCCAGAGCTAACACTTAAAGACCAATTGTATACAATCAAGTCAATAAAGAAAATTCTATTAAACTTAAATTAAAAAAAATCAAATCTAGTTATTTTTTTCTAGGTATATTAAATGTTATAACTGGCCATTCCAGATAATTGGAATATTTTTTAAACCAATAAGACATATATCTTTCTGCTAGAAAAGCATAAATTCTTGTTTCATAACCTCTATCCTCAAGTCCAAATGCTTTTTCACATCTTTCTAGCCATGGGAATAAGGAATTATAAAATCTATCCATAATAACTTTAGATTTACTAAGAAACATACAGCCTCTATTAAATGAAACCTCAGTTGAAACGAAATTTAAAAAACCTTCTTTTTCTGCTATATCAAGACAATTAATAGCATCATCTAAAAACTTTTTTCCATGAAACATTTCAAAATGAAATTTAATTGTTTCTCCATTCTTATTAAGTATTAATCTAGGATTGTTGAATAAAGCTAATTTTCCATATTTTAAAATTTTAGAAAATTTATTATTATTTACAAAAATTTCATGTCCTAAAATAACATCAAAACTATTCCATAATTTAGGTATACTATTAATTACAATATTATTAATATTTTGATAATTATTTGTATTAACGTTATGATAATTTAATTTATCTTTTAAATAAACTTCATACTGCTCTTCATTTGCCCAAAAATCTCTATAAGCACAAAAGCCATCCCAATTATTGTCATCTTTGTATTTTAGTTTATTTTTCCAAAACCAAAAATGAAATGTAAATTCTGAATACCATTTATTTTTATGTGAAATATTATTTCCTTTGTTATCAAGATACCATTCATTATTAAAGTTTTTATCTCCTAGCCCTACAGGAATATATTTTAATTTTTGTATCAATTTTAAATCATCTGGGTCTATTGATATACAATAAATATTAAGTTTCGAATCAATCATGGTCATCTGATGTTTATAATTAAGTGATGTATAATTAAAGTAAATTAATATAAAGATTATTATTATGTAAGTATATTAATTTATGAAAAAAAATATTAAGTACACAGTTTTTGGTCACACAGGTTTTTTAGGAAGTAATATAGTAAAATTTTTAAAGGAAAAAAATTATGATGTTTTTTTACCTTCGCGAAACAAAATAAAATTTACTAAAAATTTAAATAATATAATTTATTGCATCGGCTCCGATAATGTATTGGATGATCCAATCAATGCAATTCAATCAAATCTAATGATGTTATCTAAAATTATAATTAACAATAAATTTAAAAACTTTATCTATATTTCTAGCACAAGACTTTATCTAAATTCAAAAAATACAAATGAAAAAGATGCTATTAAAATCAACACTAGTTCAAAAAACTATTTTTATAACTCACTTAAAGCTGTGGCTGAGAATTTTTGTCTTTCACAAAAAAACAAAAATATAAAAGTAATTAGATTGTCTAATTTATATGGCTTGAATTTCAGGAAGCAGATATACTTACTTCCAAGCCTAATTAGAAATTCAAAAAATAATAAAAAAATAAATATTTACATAAACAAAAAGTCTAAAAAAAATTATGTTAATATCAATAATGTAATTGATATTATTATTAAGATAATGAATAAAAGTAAATATAGACTTTATAATGTTGCTTCTGATAAAAGATTGACTATTGAAAAAATCGCATCATCTATAAAAAAAGTTACAAATTGTAAAATTATTTATTCCAATCAAAAAGAAAGATTTGATGAACCAAAAATTGACATAACGAGAATTAAAAAAGAGTTTAAATTTAAACCAACTAATAATTTTGATAATTTTATACCTGATATTATTAAAAAATATAAATTGTAGTGGGAAGTGGACTTGAACCACTGACCTCAGGCTTATGAGTCCCACACTCTAACCAACTGAGCTACCCCGCCACTTAATTATCGTTGTTTTATAATAGTTTTTATTTTTAGTCCAATCAAGTATTTGGGTAATTTCCCTGCGGACTGTGTCAAGTAATGAGTTTACTACTTAAATTTTACTTAGTGCTCAGCTCTAAATTTTGAGTGACAAGACTTACAGCTACTCCACATGTATTTACCAAGAGTTGCTTTCACATCTTCTGCACTATCAATAACGGACGTTAGCTCAATCATATTATTTGAAGCTTTTGTCATTAATAGATTAAATTCATCTTTATTTTCCCAAATAGAAGGCAAAGCTTCTGTTTTAAATCCTACTTTTGAATTTTCAGGAAAAAGATCTAATAATCTTTTATAATTATCACTCATTTCAATCATTAGTTTTTTTGCTTCATCTATATCTCCATTAGAAGCAAGACCTTGGACTCTTTTGGCGGTTTTGTAATTTTTACTAAAAATGGATTTTCTTTCTTTAATAATCTCTTCAACAGTTTGTTCTGCAAAAACACTAAAACTAAATAATAATATGAATATAAAAAATAAAGTATTTTTAATTGTTGTCATAATATGTTTAATTTAAATATGTCTATATTAAATAATAAATCAAAATATGGATTATTAAATAAATTATTCCATTGGTTAACTGCCGCAGGATTAATAGTTCAGATACCTTTAGGTTTTTATTTGGTAGATTTGGACTTTGATCAATCTAGAGTTGATATAGAGAATTATCATATAGTATTTGGATTAATTATATTTTACGTAACTCTTATAAGATTTACCTTTAAACTATTATCACCTGCACTTGATTTTAAAGGTAGTGCTTTTCTAGGACAAAAACTTATAGCAAAATTAAATCACCTATTATTATATTTGACTTTGTTAGCGGTCACATCTTCAGGTATCTTAAAAAAATTATTTAATGGTGAAAGTTTAAATATTTTTTTTAAAAAAATTAATTTAACTTATAATTATGAACTTTCTGAGCAGTTTTACTCAATACATGTATTGGCTAATTATACATTAATTGGATTAATTACATTACATATTTTAGCAGTACTATTTCATAAATTTTTTTTAAAAGAAAATATCTTAAAGAGAATTCTTTAGACTTTTGTAAATATTATACATTTGAGTTTATCATTAAATAAGATGTTTTTTTTATATTTGAGATTAATCTCATTAATTCCATTAGAAATTTGAAGTGAGCTAAATTTTAATAGAGTAGATATATAACGCTGCTTTATCATCTTTAAATATACATTTTTTTTAACATTCACTTTAAAATTAAATTTAGTGATATTTTTTTTAATATTAAGTTGAAGTAGTTTTTTCCAAATAAGGTTATCTCTTTTAAATGATTGGGTAAGTTTTTGTTTCATTAAAGGAAATGTAGGAATTTCATTGTTTTTTGTATCTAAAGTTAAAATTAAAATGACCCCTCCTGCTTCTAAACTTTCATGTGAAATTCTTAATATCTTCGTAATTTCTCTTAAATTAAAAAAATGAATGGTTTGTTTGATCAATATTAAATCAAATTTCTTTTTGTTATTCGTAAGATATTTAATTGCATTTGTTTTTTTAAAGGAAATTCTTTTGTCAAAATCTTTATGATTTTCGATATCAATTCCAATAGGCTTATTTACTAATTTGTGTTTAGAGGATAGTGAACCCATAATCTTACCACGACCACATCCAATATCTAAAATTTTTGAGTGTTTAGTTAATTTTTTTTGTTTTACCAAAAAATTATTGAACGACTTAATATATTTTCTAGATGAAATCCAAGTATTGTTGTCCCAATTTTTTATACTTAACATTATTTAATTTAAAACATTTTAACTTTTATTCAAATAAAGTATTAGTTATTCATGTTTGATAAATTACACATATTTCTTGGAGCGACAGTTGCAGATGCAGCGGCAAGACCTTTGCATTGGGTATATGATAAAAAAAAACTCAGTTCTTATATCAAAGGAAAAAAAAACATTGCTTTCTTTAAACAAAATAGGTCTCCATTCTACTCTATTAAAACTGGTGAAGTTTCTGGATACAACGATGTAGGTCAGGTGATGTTTAAAACATTAGCTAAGACAACAAATCATAAGGAGGTCATTAAACTTTTTAAAAAAAATATTGTCAAAAATTTTGGGCCAGGCTCAAGGTATTGGAAAAACCTATCTTTAAGAAAAAAATATAAAAAGATTAAATGGAAAACAGCCATGAAAGGTCCATGGATCCATCAAAATATTTTAGAAACTATTAAAAATATTAAATTAAAAAAAACTATTACAGGTGGAACCAAAGTTAACGAGTCAGATGGGTATTGTGCAAGTCTACCCTTTTATTTTTCAAACAATTCTGACCAGAAAACCAAACAAATTATAAGAACTGTTGCTAATGGCAAAATTAGTGAGCAATTTGCTTTAGCAAAACTTAAGATTATTGATTTAGCTGATAAAGGAGACAAGGATCCAATTAATAGTTTTTTAAGAAAAAATATAAAAAACAAATACTTTAAAGATGTTATTGAAAACATCAAAAAAGTTAAAAGAATTAAGTCAAAACCTCACAATTTTGTTGTAAAGAAATTTGGTAAAGCATGTAGTTATCCAGGTACTTTTAATGGTGCAATACATGCAATCATCACCTCTAAAAGTTTTAAAGCTGCAGTTATAAAAACAATTAAAGCTGGTGGATGTAATTGTTCGCGTACTAATTTTGTAGGTGCTTATTTTGCAGCTTACAAAGGTTTAAAAGGTATTCCTCAAGATTGGATTAAAAAAACAAATCCTGCTAAAGCTATACTGAAGTTTATTGCTTAAATGCAAAACCCATCCATTAAATACATTTTAAAATTATCTATTCCTATTTTTTTTGCAAACTTGGCTATTCCACTTGTTGGCATTATTGATACTGGTTTAATGGGTAATCTTGGTAATTTATCATATTTATCAGCAACTTCTGTTGCTGCTAATTTATTTTCTATGATTTTTTGGAGCTTTGGTTTTTTAAGAATGGGAACTGTTGGTTTAGTTTCACAAGCTTATGGTAAAGAAGATTACACAGAAGTATTTAATATTGTTGTTCGAAATTTAGTTTTTGTTTTACTAATTTCATTGATCTTAATTTTATTACAAAATTATATATTCAATCTAAGTGCGGATATTTTTAATTTATCAGACACTACTAGGCAATTTTATCAGGATTACTTCCAAATAAGAATTTATTCAGCACCTGGTGAGTTAACACTTTACATTATAACTGGTTTATTTGTTGGATTACAAAAGACCAAAATCTCAAGTTTAGCTGTTGGTCTTTTTTCAATTCTAAATATAATTTTAAGTATTATTTTAGTTTCAAAATTTAATTTAAATATTAAAGGGGTTGCTTATGGGACTTTATTCTCAGCACTTTTAATATCGACAACATTTCTAGGTTATACATTTTGGTATCTAAATAAAATGTCTAAAATTATTATTACCATTAATAAATTAATAGATCTTAATAAACTTAAAAATATTTTTAATATTAATCTTAACATATTTATTAGAACTATATTGTTAACCTTTTCATTTTTTTGGTTTACTTATCTTGGTAGTCGAATTGGTGAAGATTATATTGCGGCAAATGCCATCTTGATTAACTTAGTTTTTTTGTCTGCTTTCATTCTTGATGCTTACGCATTTTCAACTGAAGGTATGGTTGGATATTCTTTGGGTAAAAAAGATATAGGCTTATTTAAAAAGATTGTTAAAAACTCCTTTATTTTAAGTACACTTACTGGATTAATTATTTCAATAATTTATTTTTTTATTAACAGGTGCGTCATTACATTAATGTCTGATATTGAAAGTATTAGAAATCTAAGTTCGTCTTATGCTTTATGGCTAATACTTATGCCCTTAATTTCATCATTTTGTTATCAATTTGATGGAATATTTATTGGAGCTTCACAAACAAAAGAACTTAGAAATGCGATGATTTTCTCAGTATTTTCTTATTTATTAATATCTTTATATTTAACAAAAATAATGGGCAATACTGGAATATGGATTTCCCTGTGTTTGTTCATGGTGTTAAGAGCATTATCTCTATTTTATTATTTAGACAAAATTTATTTAAGATTTGGTACTATTAAATAGATTCTACTATTCTCAATATAATGATAATGTATTCAAATGTTATTTCGTCAATTATTTGACAAGAGTTCAAGTACCTACACTTATTTAATTGCTTCTGCTAAAGGCAGGGAGGCTTTAATTATTGATCCTGTATTAGAAAATGTTGAAAGATATATACAGCTATTAAAAGAGTTAAATTTAAAGTTAGTTAAAGTAATAGATACCCACATTCATGCCGATCATATCTCAGGAATTGCAGAGCTAAGAGATCAAACAAATTGCGTAACAATTATGGGTGATAAAACACCAGTAGATGTTGTGTCTATGCAAGTTTCAGATGAAGAATTAATCAAAATTGATGGTCTAGAATTTAGAGCTTTATTCACACCTGGTCATACATCAGAAAGTTTTAGTTTCCTAATGAATGATAGGGTTTTTACCGGTGATACACTATTAATTAGAGGAACTGGAAGAACTGATTTTCAAAATGGCGATCCACAAGATTCATATAATTCTATATTTAATAAATTATTAAAACTACCAGATGAAACCTTGGTGTATCCAGCTCATGATTATAAAGGAGATGCTGTGAGCACTATTTTAGAAGAAAAAAAATTTAACCCACGACTGCAAGTTAAGTCAGTTAATGAATATATAGAAATTATGAATAATCTTAATTTACCTGACCCAAAATTAATGGATGTAGCAGTTCCTAATAATTTAAAACTTGGAATAGATCTTGATAAGCAAAAGGTTAATAACGGAATTGAACCTGATGAGTTTAAAAATTGTTTATTAGAAAAAGATATAACTTTAATAGATCTTAGAGAGCAAAATGAACTAGATAAAATCGGAAAGATTAAAAATAGTACAAGAGTATCTTTCCCAGAAATTAATGATTACCTAAATAAAAATAAAACTAAATTACAGAATAAAAAGATTTTGTTTTATTGTGCTATTGGTCAAAGATCCACTCTAGCAGTACAAATATCAAAGTCTTATCAATATAGTAAATGTTTACATTTAATTGGTGGCCTAAAAAACTGGAAACAAGCTGGTTTAGAATTAATTAAATAAATTTAATTATGAATATATTTATAATCTTATCGTTGCTGGTAATTATAATTGGGATTATACTATTAGTAGCTTCTCCATCGGTATTATTTAAATTAAACTGGAAAGAAAAAACAGGAAAAGATAAGATACTCATGTTCTTATTTTATGGTATTTTAGTTTATATAATAAATATCATTCATTGGATCATCAGGTAATTATTAAAAGGCTTAATTATTTGAGATTAAGATTTTATTAATTCGTAAATTTTAGCTTTATCCATTTGACCAATACTTCTCTGTACTTCTTTATTGTTTTTATAAACAACAATAGTAGTCCAATAATCAATACCTAATTGTTTTGCTATGTCGATATCTTTAGTCTGTTCAAAACTTAAAAAAAGAACATTTTTAAATTCTTTTTCAGCTTGATCTAGAATTTTTATCTGTGCCTTGCATGTTGAGCAAGTTTCATTCCAAGAATTAATAACAACTGTTTTTCCTTCAAGTTGAGCTTTTTGAAAAATTTCATTATTAAAAGTTGTGCTTTTATCAACCGCAAAAGCTTTAATTGTAAATAATGCAAAAATTATAATTAATATTTTTTTCATGTTTTAATCATATGTCTTAAAAGTTCGATTAACAAGAATATGATTTTATTTTATAACCCCAATCTTTTTTTGTCTTGAAATAATAATTAATCCACTAATAACAATTATTAAAGCTCCTATATAAGTATTAGTTGATAGCACCTCATCAAATAAAAAATATCCATATAATATTCCCCATAAAATAACTGAGTATCTAAATGTTGATGTGACAGAAACTAGTGCAATTTTGATTGTTGCTATTGAAAAAATGTAGCCTAGGGCTAGAAAAAAAGCAGCAATAAATAAAATAGATATATCCTTTAAACTAAAATCATAAAATTTATAAATATTTAACAAGCCAAAAAGAGCTGTAACAACAAAACAGGTCATAAATGCAATTTGTAGACTAGGATAATCTCTTTTAAATTTTTTTGTATACATATCTCTAATCGAAAGCATAATTGCTGCAACTATAGGAAAGATAAAATAATAACTAGTCTCCAATTTTCCTGGATTAATTACCACCACCACACCAACAAAACCCAATAACACCGCACTCCATCTTCTCCATCTAACTTTTTCTCTTAAAAATATTGCACTAAATGCAGTTAATAAAATTGGTGCCATACTTAATAAAATATAAACATTTGCAAAGGGTAATAGAGCAATACCAATGAAAAAAAATAAAGCTGCTAAAGATTCTAAAATGCCTCTCACTCTCAATTCATTTGAAGTAAAGATTAATTTAAAATTAAGTTCTTTCTTAATATAAAGAAATAATAAAATGAAAAGTAAAGTAAAAATACCCCTAATAAAAATGATTTGGTTTAAAACAAATATCTCATCATAGTTTTCGTAAATAGCTTTTACAAAAGCGTCATTTGTTGCAAATGAGAATTGACATAAAAGCATATAAAATATGCCAAGTAAATCGTTGCTAAATTTAAATCTATGAAACATGAGAGGTTTAATTATAAGTTTTTTTATTGGTAATATACAAAAATCAAAAACCAATAAGAAATAAGTCCTACAAATATTGTAGCAATAATACTTCGACTAAAATAACCAATAATTATTGCAAATATAGCAGCTAATATTTTTGGATTATTTTCAATATCTATTGCGCCTGTACTATCTAGAAATATTGGTGGAAAGATTATTGCTGGGAAAATAGCGGAAGGTACATAAGAAAGTATTTTTTTTGTCTTATCGTTTAATATGTCTTCTTTTAATAAAAAAATCATAGAAAACCTTGTTAGATAAGTAATAATTCCACAATAAATAATTGTCGACCAATGCATTAATTTTTCTTTAAAGTTATCAATGTTAATAATGTAGCAACTAGTAAAGCAGCTATGGCCGCAACAATAATGTATGCTTGAAATGGTATTGTATTGTAACCAATAGTTGCAACAATACCTGATACCAGCATCACAATAATATTTTTAAATTTTCTAAAATCATTAATTAACAAGGCCAAAAAGGTTAAAGAAATAGTAAAACTTAAACCTAACTCTTCAGGTATAACTGATCCTAGAACTATACCTAACACTGTTGATATTTGCCAAACTATCCAACAGGTAAAGCCAGCACCTAATAAGTGGTAATGTTTAAATTCATTTTCTTTATTCTTCTTAAAATAAGTGTTTGAGACAGCGAATGCTTGATCAATTAACACGTAAGACAAAATTATTTTCCACGTTAATTTTAAATGAGATAAATATTCTGAAAAAACTGCCCCATATAATAAGTGTCTAGAATTTACCGCACCGACAGAAGTTATTGCAACTAAAGATGAAGCTCCGCCTGAAAATAACTGAACTAAAACTATTTGAGAGGCTCCGCCAAAAATTATAATAGACATTCCAAATGTCATGTACTCACCCAAACCTAATTCCATTCCAATAACACCATAAATAATTCCAAATGGAACCACGGGTATCATTAAAGGACTTACGTCAATTATTCCTCTAGATAAGGTTTTTAATCTATCATTCATTTTAAGTTAAGTTTTGTATTAGAAACAAACTATATGATCAATATTAATTGGTCTCTTGATGCCAAATTTTTCATCTACTTGGTGTTGATGAATGTGGTGAGAGTGTACAAAGACAGGTATTAATTTATTACTCATAGTTTTAAGAGTATAGATAAAATTTGTTCCCCTAAATTTTCTATCAACAACTTCTAATTTTAAATTGCTCTGATCATCATGTTCCAGATCTTCTGGTTGTAATAAAAGTTGAACTTCAGATCCTTTTGGGTAATGTTTTATAAAATCACCAGTTATTGTGCCTAAGTCAACACTCTCTAAACTGTTTTCACCAGTAACTTTTGCTGGAATTAAAATTCCTCTATTCAAAAAATTAACCACCTCTACAGAATTTGGAAAATGGTAAACGTTATATGGATCATCAAATTGTTTTAATTGTTCATCAAGAATTATTCCACATTTTGTACCCAAGTAAAAAGCTTCATACGAGTCATGTGTAACAATGATAGTTGTTATTTTTTGTTCAGTTAGGATTTGTTTTAACTTAACTTGAATTTCTTCTTTAAAACTTTGATCAATATTTGACAAAGGTTCATCTAATAATAATAAGTCTGGGTTAGATAATAAAGATCTGGCTAAAGAGGCTCTTTGCGCTTCACCAGAACTTATTTGATGTGGAAATTTATCAACTACATGATCAATATGAAGAAATTTAATTATTTCATTTATATTTAAACCTTTTTTTTTCTTTTTATTTCTCTCTGCACCAAATTTTATATTTTCTAAAACATTATAATGAGGGAAAAGTGAGTTATCTTGAAAGGCCATTGATATGTTTCTATTTTCAGGTTCCACATGAACATCTTTAGAAGAAAGTAATTTATTCTTTAATTTAATTTTTCCTGAATTAATTTTTTCCAGGCCAGCGATTGTTCTAAGTATTGTAGTTTTACCAATTCCAGATGGACCCAATAAACAGATAATGTCTCCCTGATTTTCAATAGTTAATGAGACATTGCTTACTTTGTTTTGTGCGCTAGCGGTAAATGTTACATTATCAATTTCTAGAAAATTTTTTGTCATAATTTTAGTCTTTAAGAATATATTTAGATGTAATTAATATAAAGAAACTTGCAATAATTATAAGAAATAATGATGGGGCTGCTGCGGCCTCTAATAAATCCTGAGAAGCATAGATATATGCCTTTGTTGCAAAAGTTTCAAAATTAAATGGTCTCATAATTAGCGTAATTGGTAACTCTTTAATGATTTCAATGGCTAATAAAATTCCTATCAATAAAATTGAGTTTTTTAGATATGGGACATGTATGTTTTTGAATGTCTTGAATTTAGAATATCCAAGCAGATATGCACCTTCATCAATGGAATAATTAATTTTTAAATATCCTGATTTAATTCCATTGCTTGCTAATGAATAAAATCTAATAAAATATACCAAAACTAGGCCAAAAATAGAGCCTATAAAAATTGGCTTTATACTGTTCATTTCAAATTGACCTAGAATACTGCTGTCAAACCATGAGATAAAGGTAATGAATGCTACCGCTAAAATAATCCCTGGTATTGCATATCCTGATATTGAAAATGTAGTTAGTGCTTCTAAAAATTTACTTTTAGAAACTCTATTCCCATAATTTGAAATAAAAGCTAAGGCAATTAACAAACAGCTAGATAAAATTACTAAAATTATAGTATTTGAAAATAAGTTAACTAAATCCAAATCAGCTAAATGTTTTGGAAAAATAATTGTCCAATAAAGCATTTGTAGAACAGGAAATAAAAAACTTATAGAAAAAACTAACATGCAAAAAGAAAATGCTAAAAATGATTTATATCCACTTAAATTGATAACTGATTTAGATTTAAATCCACCCTTAGAAGATGTGTGATACTGGGCTTTTTTTCTTGAAAAATTTTCCAAAATAAACAATCCAAGAATAAAAATTAATAGGTAAAATGATAATCTGTTAGCAAGAGTAAGATCATCAAAAGAAATCCAAGCATTATAAATTCCTGTAGTAAAAGTAGATATGCCAAAAAAAGATACAGATCCGAAATCCGATAAAGTTTCCATTGCAACCAATGACAGACCAGCAACGATAGCAGGTCTTGCGGAAGGAAGTATTATTTTAAAAAAAGATTTTTTTTTAGAAAAGCCAAGATTTTTTCCGAGTTCTATTAAGTTTTGTGACTGATGGTGAAATGATGTTCTGGTTAAAACATAAACATAACCAAATAATGAAAATGATATTGAAATTATAGCACCAGTCATTCCGTCAAATTTAGGAATATGAGAATTATAATTCCCCTCTCCAAATAAATTTTTTAAAATTGAAAAAGCTGTTCCATAATTTTCAAAGAAAGCAGTTAAGGAATACGCATAAATATAAGCTGGGACAGCAAAAGATAAAATTAAAGACCATTTAAAAAAATTTACACCTGGAAAATTATAAAATGAAACTAAGTAAGCACATCCAACACCAATTATAAATGTTAAAAATAAAACACCTATTAAAAGTACTAAGGAATTATAAATGTAATCGTAAAGAAAAGTATTTTTTAAAATTAAACTATAATCTCCAGTGGTTTCAAAAAAACTGCTGAATACAGTTAGAATTGGGGCAGCCACTACCAAAGAAATAAGTAGAGATGCCACATACCAGATATTTATTTTTCTAAATTCCATAATCTACATTACCTTAATAATTATTTTTAAGAAACTTCCCTTGGTAACGAGGGAAGTCAATACCAACTCTAAAACCAATTTAAGAGAGAGATTATAGAGCTAATTCCTAAAATTTTCTTATTAACTATAGGTTTGTAGCTTTTATTTTTTAGATAGATATTCTATGCAATTCTCAGGAGTTGTTTGATCATAAGGATCAGGATCACTTCCATCGTTATTCATGCCATCCTCTTGCCACCATTTTTCAACCACACCATCATTAATAATTGTACAATATCTCCAGCTTCTTTGACCAAAACCAACATGCTTTTTGTCAACTAACATGCCCATTGCCCTTGTAAAATCAGCATTTCCGTCTGGTAATACCTTAACTTTTCTTAGTTTTTGTTGATCAGCCCAAGCATTCATTACATAACCGTCATTAACACTAATGCAATAAACCTCATTAATACCTAAGCCTAACAATTTATCATAATTTTCTTCAAATCCAGGTAACTGCTTTTCAGAACATACTGGTGTAAATGCACCTGGTAATGAAAACAGTATTACCTTTTTACCTTTGAATATTTCATCAGTACTTACATCAACCCATTTTCTAATTTTTCTTGTTTTCAAAACTACATTTGAACATTTTTTTCCTTCTATCATTCTATTCCTGTTATTTTTTAAGTGTTTGTTAATTTGTATTACTTGCATTTGAATTTTTTAGTGCTCATAGTTAAATTAGGTAGGGTAAATACCTTTTGTAAAGCTATGAGCACAATCATTAAAAAGAAAATTAAGTATTAAAAGGAGAGAGAATATGTGTAACCTCTTTATCTTCAATATCTGATAATTTTCTATTATTTATTTTTCTATTGATTTTTTTACACTCTGCTGCACATGGATCACAAGCTTTCAGAGATTGCGACCCATATACGTCAGAAGATTTATCTAAATCAATGTTAAATAAATTCTTTTTCACTAACTTATTACTTCCAACTTGCAGCTAACATACACTCAAGTGCTGTAGCTTGTTGTTTTCCATAATTAGCAACTTTAGTTTCTAAATCTTGATTGTATCCAAGACCCATTTGTTTAACTAATGCATGAGGCTCAACACCATCAATCATTGGATATTCAAATGTATTATTAACTATGTGTTCTTGTGCTTCTTTAGTTAATAAAAACTCAAGTAGTTTTTTTGCATTATCAGCGTTAGGAGCACTTTTTAAAACACCGCCACCACTAATATTCATGTGAGTTCCTCTGTCTCCTTGGTTAGGGAAAAAAGGTAAAACTTTTTTAGCAGCTGCTTGTTGTTCAGCACCTTTTTTTCCAGATAGCATCAAAGCATAGTAGTATGTATTAGCTACTGCTAGATCAGCTTCACCCGCAGCTACAGCTAAAATTTGAGCTCTATCATTTCCTTTAGAGTCTCTAGCCATGTTAGCCACAACACCTTTTGCCCAAGAACAAGTTGCTGCTTTGCCATTATTTTTTACTAATGATGCAACAAGAGATTGGTTATAGATATTGTTAGATTTTCTTATAACAACTCTACCTTTCCATTTTGGGTCAGCAAGACCTTCGTAAGTCATACCGTTAAGCTCATTTGCATTTACTCTTTCAGGTGAGTAATACATAATTCTTGCTCTCTTAGCTATTCCAGTCCATTTAGAAGTTCTAAAGTTTGCTGGAACTGCAGCTTTAATTGTAGCAGTCATAGAATTTTGGAACATTCCTTTTGCAGCGAATGCACCTAATCTTCCTGCGTCAGCAGTAATATAAAGGTCAGCCTTTGAATCAGTACCTTCTTCAGTTATTCGTTTTTGAAGAGCTTTATCTTTACCAGATACAACATTTACTGTAATTCCAGTTTTAGCTGTAAATTTTTCGTAAAGTTGAATATCTGAATCGTAATGTCTTGCACTGAATACATTAACTTCAGCAGCAAATGTCATGTTTGCAAATAAAGCCATGAAAAAGGCAATAATTGTAAGTTTTTTCATTGTTGTCTTTCGTTTTGTTGATTTAATTAGATTAGAATGCTTATTATTAGCATTGCGAATGATTATCAATCGCATTTAATGTCGCAGTTTGTCTGGTTTAATTAAGATAATATCAGGATAAGCAAATTACTTACAAAAGAAAGGGAGATAACAAAACCTGTAAAAAAATTACAATACATTAAGGTAATAGTCCGATTTCTAATTCTTCTTTTTCTTACAAAGGGCTTATCATCAAGATCTGAAATATCTCTTTCACCAATAACCTTATAATCATAAGTCCAACGCCAAATAGAATTACCAAATCTTTTATCACTATTATTGTAATAGATAATCCAAGCAACAATATATCGATGAGAAATATAGAAAATGATTAAAAGTATTCCACTTAAGACCATTTAAATATTAGAACATATTTAAAGTTTAAGTAAAGACTAATTAAAACTGTTCAGATTCTGTAGAGCCTACCATAGCTGTTGTAGAGCTTTTTCCACTACTTATAGTATTTGAAACTGCATCAAAATAAGATGTTCCAACTTCTCTTTGGTGTTTAACGCTTGTGTAACCATCCTTCTCTCTAGCGAACTCAAGCTCTTGGATTTTAGAATAAGCAGTCATTCCTTCTGTTTTATATTTTTCCGCAAGTTCAAAAATTGCAATATTTTGAGTGTGAAATCCAGCAAGTGTAATAAACTGAAATTTATAACCCATCTCACTTATCTTTTGTTGGAATGTTGAAATCTCTGCATCTGATAAATGCTTCTTCCAATTGAACGAGGGAGAACAGTTGTAAGCTAATAATTTACCAGGAAACTTTTCATGAATTGCATCTGCAAACTTTTTTGCTTCCTCAAGATTCGGTGTCGCAGTTTCACACCAGATTAAATCTGAATAAGGTGCGTAGGCTAAACCTCTTGAGATAGCCTGCTCAATTCCATGTTTAACATAATAAAAACCTTCAGGAGATCTTTCTCCTGTCAAGAATGGTTTATCATTTTCATCAAAGTCATTCGTAATTAACTTTGCTGCATTAGCATCTGTTCTTGCTAAAATTATCAAAGGTACATCTGCAATATCAGCTGCAAGTCTTGCAGCTTTTAAATTTTTAATCATTGTACCAGTTGGAACTAAAACTTTTCCACCCATATGACCACATTTTTTTTCACTAGCTAATTGATCTTCAAAGTGAACTCCAGCCGCACCTGCTTTAATGAATTTTTTTGTTAATTCAAAAACATTTAATGGACCACCAAATCCTGCTTCACCATCTGCAATAATTGGTAGCATATAATCTGTTCTATCTTTTGATTTCATGTCACCATCATACAATTCCATATGCTGAATTTGATCTGCTCTTATTAAAGCATTGTTCATCGACTCAACTAATTTTGGAGCACTATCGTATGGGTATAAAGATTGATCAGGATACATTTCACCGGCAGTGTTTGCATCAGCTGCTACTTGCCATCCACTTAAATAAATTGCTTTTAATCCAGCTTTAGCATGTTGAATAGCGTGATTTCCAGAGAGTGAACCCAATGTATTAATATAATTTTCTGAATTTAATAGATCCCATAATTTTTTAGATTGATGCTTACACATCGAATATTCAATTTTGATAGAACCTCTTAATCGTTCTACTTCTTCTGGAGTATAATCTTTTTTGATTCCTAAAAATCTTTTTAAATCGTATGAAACTTTAGCTTCTGAGCTCATAGGTAGGTCTTTCTAGATTATGTATTAAGAAAATTAAATTACGTATAAATTAACGGTAAGAGGACTTATTTTTTTTCACTAAATTCTTGAGTGAATTCATTCATCCCGCTAGAACCCCAATCACAATGATCGTCTCTTAGGTAAATACCAGATTGACTAAATTGATTCTGATTGTTGTTTTCGTTAATTTCTCTTTGATTTTCTTGATTTTTATTTATGTTTTTATCGTTCATGTAAACTTTATAATTTACTAAATTTACAAAATCTAATTAAATCGTTAAAAACCTTGTAAAACATAGAAACTTATTGTAAATTTAAATTTACAAAATTTACAAATAAAGCTTATGAGTCAAATTAATTTAAAAATTGGTCCTAAAATAAAGGCTTTTAGAAGACAGTTAGGACTGCAAGCTAACAAACTTTCAGAAGAACTAGGTATTTCTCCGAGTTATTTAAACTTAATTGAAAGTGGAAAAAGAAAAATAGATGGAGATTTATTACTTAAGGTTTGTGAAAAATTAAATATCCAACTCTCAGACTTAACATCAAAATCAGACGTTAACTTAGAAAATACTATTTCAGAAATTCTAGATGATAAATTATTTGAAGACCTGGATATTCTTGGTCCTGAAGTTAAAGACCTTGTTGGAACAAACCCAAAAATAGGTAGAGCTCTTGTGAGATTGGGAGATATTCTTAAAAAGAAAGATCACGAACTAATTAATAAAATTGAAAAAATATCAGGTAAGATAGTTGATAATAGGAAAAACTCTTTTCCAGGAGAGGTAATATCTGACTTCCTTCAAGAACATAAAAACTATTTTCCAAAATTAGAAGAGTTTGCAAATAAAGTTTTTGATAAAATTCAAAAAAATAATAGAACTCGATATATTGCCTTATGTGAATATTTAAATAAAGAATATTCAATTACAGTTAAAGATATTTTACCAGAAGAAGGAAAGCCTTTTTCTAAAATCTATAATAAAAATAAAAAAGAACTTCTATTAAGTGATTATAGTTCTTTGGAAACAAAAAAACTTCATGCAGCAGCTCAGATTGCACAAGAAGGT
This sequence comes from Candidatus Pelagibacter sp. Uisw_113, assembly GCF_047717815.1. Taxonomy (GTDB): domain Bacteria; phylum Pseudomonadota; class Alphaproteobacteria; order Pelagibacterales; family Pelagibacteraceae; genus Pelagibacter. Next base: position 382,240 of record NZ_CP159809.1, on the reverse strand, counting down.
GCAATGAAAGATATTGATAATTATCTATCTAAATTTTCTTTTCCTTCAGAAGAATCAAAAAAATTGACTAAGGTTGCTTTATTAAATTATTGTGGTGCAGCAATTTTAATGCCCTACAAACCTTTTCATGCTGAATGTAAAAAATTAAAATATGATTTAGAGTTATTACAAAATACATTTGCAACTTCTTTTGAGCAAGTTGCTCACCGTGTAACATGCTTACAAGATCCAAAATTACCTGGAATTCCTTTTCACATGCTAAGAGTTGACATGGCAGGAAATATCTCAAAAAGATTTTCATTATCAGGAATTGATATACCAAGATATGGCGGTGCATGTCCTAGATGGAATGTTTATTCAGCATTTACAAGACCCGGTGTAATTCAAGCAGCTGTTAGTAAAATGACCAATGGTGAAAAATATGTTTGTATTGCAAGAACAGTTGAAAAAGGTGTAGGACGTTTTGGTCAATCAAAAAGTATATTATCAATTGGTCTTGGTTGTGATGCAAAATACGCAAAAGACTTTGTGTACACTGAAAATATTAATGTTAGTGACAAAACGACTGAAATCCCTATCGGTGTATCTTGCAGAACTTGTGATAGATTGGATTGTCCACAAAGAGCTTTTCCACCTTTACATAAAAAATTTGATGTAGATATTAATTCTAGAGGTGTTTCAGTTTATGTTAATGATAATTCTAATTAACTAAGACTTCCAATCACCAATTTTACTAAACAAAAAGTTCCTAAAAGCAGTAATTCTTGCAGTATTCTTAAGTGATTGAGGGTAAACAAAGTGAGCCTCTGTTATGGGCCCTTCTGAATTAGGAAGTACTTTTATTACATTGTTTGAATTTGAAACTAAATATTCAGGAAGCGCCGCTAGACCTACGCCAGCTTCAACAGCTAAAAGTAAACCCATAACACTATTAACTTTCATTACTGGTTTTCTTTTTTTAGAATCTTTAATTCCAAGTTTTAAAGCCCAATCTGGATCGTAGACGGGAGATGGTGCCCCTTTACCAAAAGAAATAAATTTATGTTTATTTAGGTCTGAGATTGTTTTGGGCATTCCATATTTTTCTAAATATTTATTAGATCCATAAATATAATATTTAATATCTACTAATTTTTTTTGGATATAATTAAGCTGCTTAGGTCTTCTCATGAAAATACCTATATCTGCTTGTCTAGTACTTAAATCTAACTCCTTATCATCAAAAATTAATTCAATTTCTATTTCAGGGTTTAAAGTCATAAACTCTTGGATACGAGGTGTTAACCAGTGAGTACCAAAACTTCTAACAGTTGTAATTGTTAATTTACCTGTTGGTTTATTTTTTTGATCTCCCAGTGTAGATTCAACTTCTTTTAGTTTGCTGATTACATCGTGAGCTGTTTTAAATAAATATTCACCATTTTCAGTTAAAGTAAGACCTCTTGCGTGTCTTTCAAAGAGTTGCACTTTAAGATCCAGTTCTAATGATTGAATTTGTCTGCTTATTGCAGATTGACTTAAATTTAAGTTTATTGTTGCGTTAGTAAAACTACCTGCTTCTGCAACTGCGTGGAATATTTTTAATTTATCCCAATCCATCTATTTATTTAAATCTACCAAAACTCTTCCTGAAATTTCACCCTTTAAAATTTTTGGATATGTTTCTAGCAATTCATCTAAACTTACAGTTAAGATTGATTTTTCAAGAACTTCAAAATCAACAAGCTTTGCTGCTTCTGCCCAAATAAATTCTCTTCTTTTAATGCTACAATTTGCTGAGTCCATTCCCCAAACTTTAATTCCCCTTAGCATGAATGGCAATAAATTTGTATTTAGTTCATTACTATTTGCATTACCACAAACAGCTATAATTCCATTTGATCTAGTTTGAGCTATTGCATTAGCTAAAATTTTACCTCCTACTGTATCAACAACACCATCCCACAATCCTTTATCAATAGGTCTTGGATCTTTGTCAAAATCAGCTCTATTAACAACATTTTTTGCTCCTAACGATTTTAAATAATCTGTTTTAGAATCTTTTCCTGTAACAGCTGTTACATTGTATCCTAATTTAGTAAGAGCCATTACCGCTACACTTCCCACTCCACCAGTAGCTCCAGTAACCAATACATCATTTACTTTATCGCCTAATAAAATTTCTTCTCTAGCTTGAATAGCAAAAGCACTCATTAAAGATGTAAAGCCAGCTGTTCCTAGCATCATAGCCTGTTTGCTAGTTAGGTTTGAGGGTCTCTTAACTAAAAAATCGGCATTAACTTTTGCTATCTGAGAGTATCCACCAAAAAAAGCTTCTCCAACTCTCCATCCAGTTAAAATTATTTCATCACCAGTTTTAAATTTTTGATTTTCACTTTCAAGAACAGTACCAGAAAAATCTATGCCTGGAATATGTGGAAATTCTTTAACAAGACGACCACCATTTTTCAAAATCATTCCATCTTTATAGTTTAAGTCCGAATAATCTACTTTAACGAGTACATCGCCATGTTTTAAAAATGATTTATCTATTGATTTTACTTCTCGTGTAAAATTTTCACCCTCTTGATTAATAACTAGTGCTTTAAAATTATCTGACATTGATCTCCTTCCTGGGAAAGTTACTTACTAATAAATCTTAAATATCTATTTTGAATACTAAGGTCTTCTTTAAATTGTCCTAAGAAATAATTTGTAACTGTTGTTGCAGTTTCTTTTTTAATACCTCTCATAGTCATACATTGATGGGTTGAGTCGATTGTTACTGCTACACCTTTTGCATCTAAAGATTCCATTATTGTTTTAGCAATTTGCATTGTAAGTCTTTCTTGAGTTTGTAATCTTTTTGAAAAAACTTCAACAACTCTAGCAAGTTTACTTAATCCCACAACTCTTTCGTTTGGAATGTATGCAACATGTGCAATTCCAATAATTGGAGCCATATGATGTTCGCAATGACTTTGTACAGAGACATTCTTTTGTACAACCATGTCATCATACCCTTCGACATCTCCAAAAGTTTTATCTAAAATTTTATTAGGATCTTTACTATAACCAGCAAAATATTCTTTGTATGCTTTAACAACTCTTTTTGGAGTTTCTAATAATCCTTCTCTACTAGGATCTTCACCCATCCAAGTTAAAATAGTTTTAAAAGCCTCTTCCGCTTCTTTATCAGAAACTTTTTTGGTATCTAAAATCTTGCTATCTGTCTCTTCAACTAATTTCATAAGGCAAGTTTATACAGTAAATCCTTGTTTTTAAAATATTTATTATATTTGCTAATATGCTACATAATTACCTAATTATGTTTAGAAAAAGAGAAAATATAGTCGAAATTGAAGAAGGTAAACTTCTTTCACCAAAATTTGATAATGACGGGTTAATTCCAGTCATCACTATGTGTTCAAAAACTAGAGATATTCTTATGCATGGCTATATGAATGTTGAGGCTTTTAAAAAAACTATAGAAACTAAAGAAGCTCATTACTTTAGTAGATCTAGACAGCAAATTTGGCATAAAGGCAAAACTAGTGGCTTCACTCAAAAAGTTTTAGAGATAAGAATTGATGATGATCAAGATTCAGTTTGGTTAACTGTTGATATTGGTGATGGTTCAAGCTGTCACGTAGGTTATCGATCATGTTTTTATAGATCCATTCCACTTGGTCCAATTGAAAATGGTAGAGAAGTTGAAATGAAATTTGAAGAAAAAGAAAAATCTTTTGACCCTGAAGTTGTTTACAAAGGCCAACCAAATCCTACAAAAATATAATGAGTGATAATCAAAAAAATGTTCTAGGTGAAGATCTAGAGGAATGTTCTAACGATCCTTTAACTGGATGGCATAGAGATGGTTGTTGTAGTACTGATGAAAATGATCACGGTGTTCACACAGTTTGTGCAAAAGTTACAACAGAATTTTTAGAATGGTGTAAAGAAGCTGGCAACGATTTAATAACCCCTCATCCTGAGTTTGGGTTTCCAGGACTAAAAGCTGGAGATGGTTGGTGTGTTTGTGCTAGTTGGTATGCAAGAGCTGCTGATGCTGGGAAACCTTGTCCTGTTTATTTAAAAAGAACACATGAAAAAACTTTAAAGCTTGTTTCTATGGAAGTTTTAAAAAAGAATGCTATTGATTTATCTTAGATAATTATAAGTTTTAAATCATTTACTTGATAAACCTAAAATGAACTAATAAGTTTTACCAATGGAAATAGCCACAAAAATAGCCCCATTAGCTTTGGCTCTTATAATGTTGGGGCTTGGATTGAGTTTGACTATTCAAGATTTTATAAGAGTAGTTAAAATTCCAAAAGATTTTTTAGTTGGTTTTATTTCTCAGTTAGTTTTGCTACCAATTGTTGCACTATGTATAGCATTAATACTTAACTTACCTGCAGAACTTGCTGTTGGGCTGATGCTAATTGCATGTGCTCCCGGTGGTGTTACATCAAATGTAATTACTAAATTTGCTGATGGTGACGTTGCACTTTCAATATCACTAACTGCAGTTGTTAGTTTGATTAGTATTATTTCTGTTCCATTTATAATGTTTGCGTCTATTAATTTTTTTGAAATAAGTGTTATTAAAGAAATATCAATTACTAATATTGCTTTAAAAATGTTTCTTGTTGTTACCGTTCCAGTAATAATTGGAATGATAATTAGGCATTTTGCTAAAAATTTTGTTGATAATCAAGCTTCTTTAATTCAAAAAATTTCAGTTATATTATTCATATTGGTGTTTGCTGCTATTTATATACAAGAATGGGATAATATTATTTCTTATATTGTGAATGCAGGTTTGATTGTTTTAATCTTAAACTTAACAATGATGATTTTAGGGTTTTATATTGCAAAATACTTTGCATCCGGAGTTGCACAACAAAGATGTATTGCAATAGAGTGCGGACTTCAAAATGGAACATTAGCACTTTTTGTTGGAACACAGATATTTGGAGAAAGTATAACTGTTTTCATTTTACCAACAGCTGCTTATGCTTTAATAATGATGATAACTTCGATAGTTTTTGTATTTATTGTTAAAAAAAATACTTAGATTTTAATTATTTTTTTCTATTAAACTCAAATTAAAAATACGTTCAGCAAATTTAGATAGATTATTAAAAGTATTATTTTGAACTTTTATTAATGTTTTTTGATGAGCTGTTCTATTAGTTGAATAATGTTTTTTACTATCAATTGTTAAAAATTTTTCTTTAATCAATTTATTTAATTTTCTAATAACTGTAGCTCTTGGTATGCCCGTAATATCTGAAATTGACATTGCATTAATGCCTAAAAATTCTTGTTTTTTACCAAAAAAATACTTATCTAAATATAATTCTTTGCTCATTTGACTATTATCATTTTTTTTAGCATTTAATACATGATTAGTTAAGCAAGTGCCGTGAACATGAAAGGTTTCTAAATCACCATGCATTTTTTTAAATGTTAATAGCATTGGCAATTGCATATCGTAGTAAAGTTTCCAAACGAATGAAAAATTATTTTTAACTGTTCTTATTAACTGCTCTGAGCTAATTACCTCTATCATAAATCCCTCATTAACTATTATTTTTGTCAGAGCTGATAAAAAATATGACATATTTTTCATTGTTTCTTCAGGTTTTATATTTGGCCAAGTACCTCTATCAATTATAATTTTTTTATTTATTTTTTTAATTGCTCCTAATTCTTGTAATTCATTAATTTTTCTTCTAGTTGTCTCTTTTGGTATGTTAAGTTTTTTAGATATTTCCATTATATTAAGTGTTTCTACTTCAACTTCATATTGACTAAAAAACTCATCATAATTTAATTTTACAAAATTTTTTGAATAATATTCAAATGTTTTGGTCATTAAATACATGATAATCATGAACTTTTCATAATCATGAAAAGTTCTATAAAGATTATTCATCCAGTGCATTTGTATTGGTAACCAAATAGGCTGAATGGAAGTGTAATTTTTATTTATTGTGCTAAGAATATCCCTACTAAAAATTTGTTTTGATACTTTGGGAAAGGTTTTAAGCATATAATTTTCTATAATTATAACCCAAAATGAACATCAAAGTAAACAACTTAGCCCATAATGAACTATTCTTTAATTGCTTGATCTACTTCACAATGATTAGTTACACACATGAGTGCAGAAAAAATAATTAATACACGGGTTGATAACCTTCCTTCTCTGGCGACCCCTGAAAAGAGTGAGGAAGTTTCATTATCAGGTCGAGTTGATATAAATATTCTCTTAAATAGAGCTAGAAAAGTTAAAGAAAAAGAAACTCTAACAAACCTAGTTTTTGTAGGACTAACACTCTCTCTTATTTTCGTTGTTGGGTTAATTTTATCTTTTTAAAAAAGATATTTTTCGTTGTGCTCTTCTAAAATCGTAAGTAAGAGCACAACGAAAATTACATATTTCCGTACTTAGGTCCGCCACTTCCTTCAGGGGTAACCCACGTAATATTTTGAGAAGGTTCTTTAATATCACAAGTTTTGCAATGAATACAGTTTTGTGAATTTATGACAAATTTATTTACACCATTTTCATTTTGAACTTCATAAACGCCTGCAGGACAATATCTTTGTGCAGGCTCATCAAATTTTTCTAAAGTATAATTTATCGGTAAATTTGGATCCTTTAGTTGTAAATGTACTGGTTGATTGTCGGTATGATTAGTTCCAGTTAAATAAACAGAGCTTGTTTTATCAAATGTAATTACATTATCTGGTTTAGGGTAATCATTTTTTGGCATTTCATTTGCTGGTTTTAATGTTTCGTGGTCAGCATGTTTGTGTCTTAAGGTAAAAGGTAATTTTCCTCTAAATAATATTTGATCAATTCCAGTAAATATTATTCCAAGAATTAAACCCCAGCTAAAACTTGGTTTAACATTTCGAGCAGTATGCAGTTCTTCATAAACCCAACTTTTTTTAAATTTATCTTCATAAATTGATAAATCTTTTTTTTCTTTTAAATGTTCATTTATAGTTTCAGCAGCAATCATTCCACTTTTCATTGCAGTGTGTGATCCTTTAATCTTAGGCATATTTAAAGTTCCTGCATCACAACCGATTAATAAAGCACCAGGCATAAACATTTTTGGTAAACTCTGAAGTCCACCTTCAATTAGAGCACGTGCACCATAAGAAATACGTTTTCCACCTTTAATTATCTTTTTAATTGCAGGATGAGTTTTAAATCTTTGAAATTCATCAAACGGTGAAAGATGTGGGTTTTTATAATCAAGACCAATTACATAACCTAAAAAAACTTGCTTGTTTTCTGCGTGGTAAATAAAACTTCCACCATAAGTATTGCTATCTAGTGGCCAACCTGCCGTATGCATTACCATTCCTTCTTCATGATTTTGTTCACTAATTTCCCAAATTTCTTTAAATCCAATTCCATATTGTTGAGGATCTTTATCTTCTGATAAATTATATTTTTCTATTAATTGTTTTCCAAGATGTCCCCTGCATCCTTCAGCAAATACAGTAACTTTTCCTAAAAGTTCTATGCCTGGTTCAAAGCCATCTTTTTTATTTCCATTTTTATCAACTCCCATGTCTTGAGTTGCAACTCCCTTAACTGATCCATCATTATTGTATAAAATTTCACTTGCAGGAAAGCCTGGAAATATTTCAACACCTAGAGCTTCTGCCTGTTCTGCTAGCCATCTACATAAGTTTGCTAAACTGATTATGTAATTATTATGATTTTGTTGAACTGATGGAAGTAGCCATGTTGGCCAGCTTAATGATTTTGATTTTCCTAAAAATAAGAATTTTTCTTTAGAAACCTTAGTTTTTATTGGTGAATTAAGTTCTTTCCAGTTTGGTAATAACTCATCTAAAGCTCTAGTTTCAAAAACATTACCACTTAGAATATGCGCACCAATCTCTGAAGCTTTTTCAAGTAAACACACATTTAATTCTGGATCAAATTGCTTAAGTTTAATTGCCGTAGATAGTCCTGAAGGACCACCCCCAACGATTACCACATCATAATCCATTGCTTCTCTAGGCATATCTTGAATTTTTACAGTACTGATTATTTTTGTATACTATTTAATTTATTCAATTCTTCTAAGAATTGAGGTAACGCCTCAAATAAGTCTGCTTCCAGACCATAATCTGCGACACTAAATATTGGCGCTTCACCATCTTTATTTATAGCAACAATAATTTTACTTTCTTTCATTCCAGCTAAATGCTGAATTGCTCCTGAAATTCCAACTGCAATATACAAATCAGGCACAACAACTTTACCAGTTTGACCAACTTGATGTTCGTTACTAATATATCCCGCATCAACTGCTGCACGTGATGCTCCAATTGCTGCATTTAATTTATCCGCAATATCAGTTATTAATTTAAAATTTTCTCCATTTTGCATTCCTCTTCCACCAGAAACTACAACTCTAGCAGTTCCAAGCTCAGGTCTGTCTGACTTAACCTCTTCTCTTTTAATAAATTTTGATAACGTAAACTCTTCAGTAGCTTCAATTTTTTCTATTGGAGCAGACCCACCAGAAGTTTCACAAGGCTCAAAAGATGTTGGTCTAATTGTTATACATTTTTTTTCGTCTGTACTTTTTACTGTAGCGAATGCATTACCCGCATAAATAGGTCTTATGAATGTATCAGCTGATATCACTTTAGTAATATCACTTACTTGAGATATATCTAAATTTGCTGCTATTCTTGGCATCAAATTTTTACCAAATGTATTTGCGGAACTAACAATATGGGAATAATTTTCTGAAACTTTAACAACTAGCGGTGCAAAGTTTTCTGCTAAGTAGTTTTCATAATGGGCAGCTTCAGCATGTAATACTTTTTTAACAGCTGGCATTTCAGATAATGATTTAGCAACATCTCCACAATTATTTCCAATTAATAAAACATGTACATCTCCATCCATTTGTGATGCTGCAGTAATTGCGTTTAATGTAAAAGGTCTTACTTCTTTATTATTATGCTCTGCTATTAATAAAACTGACATTATATTACCTTTGCCTCATTTTTAAGTTTGCTAACTAATTCAGCAACACTTGCAACTTTAATTCCTGCTTTTCTTTTAGGTGGTTCTTCTACTTTAATTTGTTGAACCCTAGGTGTTATATCAACCCCTAGGTCTGCAGCTATAAATACCTCTATGGGTTTTTTTTTAGCTTTCATAATATTTGGTAGTGAAGCATAACGTGGCTCATTTAATCTTAAATCACATGTCACAATAGCTGGTAGATTAACTTCAATTGTTTCTAATCCTTCATCAATTTCTCTTGTTACTTCTAAAGTTCTGTCTTTTATTTCAATCTTTGATGCAAATGTTGCTTGAGGCCAATTCAATAAAGCACTTAACATTTGGCCTGTTTGATTACAGTCATCATCAATTGCTTGTTTACCCATAAAAACTAGGTCTGGTTTTTCTTTTTCAACAATTTTTTGCAGCACTTTTGCTACGGCTAATGGCTCAACAATTCCCTCTGTTTTGATTAAAATTCCTCTATCAGCACCGACTGCTAAAGCTTTTCTAACAGTTTCTTGTGATTTTTCCTCACCAACTGTAATTGCAATAATTTCAGTTGCCTTACCTGCTTCTTTAATTTTTACAGCTTCCTCAATCGCATTATCATCGGGTGGATTGCTCGACATTTTTACATTATCAGTAACAACACCAGTTCCATCCTCTTTAACTCTGACTTGAACGTTGTAATCAATTACTCTTTTAACAGCGACTAATATTTTCATTATGCTCTCAATAAATTATTTTCTGGATCGTAAGGACTCTCATCCAGTATAGTAGCATCGTACATTTTTCCTAAAATATCAATTTTCAATTTTTGACCAGTTGTCGCAACATCTGGGTTCACCATTCCTAATGCAATCGATTTACCTAGTCTAAATCCAAAATCTCCTCCTGTTGCACGTCCAACAACTTTGTTGTTTTCATAAATTGGATTATTTCCCAATACATCCGCATCTTCAACATTGTGAATTTCCATAGTAACCAGTTTATTTTTAAAACCTTTTTCTCTCCACTTATTAAGTGCTTCTAAACCAATAAAGTTTCCTTTATTAGGATGTATAAATCTATCTAGTCCAGATTCGTAAGGTGAATATTCAATTGATAATTCTGTCCCAACAAGTTTATAAGATTTTTCAAGTCTTAAACTATTCATTGCTCTAATTCCATAAGGCTTAAGACCTAAATCTTTGCCTGCTTCCATCAATTTGTCAAATATATGGTTTTGGTATTCAATTGGATGATGAAGCTCCCAACCCAATTCACCAACAAAGTTTACTCTCATAGCATTCACTGGTGCATTTCCAACATTTACATTTTTAGCACTTAACCATTTAAAGTTTTCACTAGAAAAATCATCACTGGAAACTCTTGTCATTAATTCTCTAGCCTTTGGACCAGACACAACTAGCACACCCATACTATTAGTTAGATTTTCAAATTGAACTGTCCCATCATTTGGCATCCATTTTTGAATCCAATCATGGTCTAATCTTTGGTTTGCTCCTGCAGAAACTAAATAGAAACTATCTGGAGCTTCTCTCATTATTGTAAATTCAGAATGTACTCCTCCTTTAGTATTAAGGGCATGACATAAACCAATTCTTCCTATTTTTTTTGGAAGTTTGTTTGCTACTAAATAATCTAAAAACTCTTCAGCCCCAGGACCTTTAATTCTACATTTTGCAAATGCAGTCATGTCTAAAAGACCCACATTTTCTTTTACATTTTTACATTCTTTTTTTATTGCCTCAAACCACTTGGATCTTCTAAAAGACCAATCATCTTTTTGCTCCATTCCATCTGTTGCAAAGAAATTAGGTCTCTCCCAACCAAATTTTTGCCCAAATACTGCACCTAATGCTTTCATTCTATCGTAACAAGGTGATGTTCTTAATTCTCTAGCAGCACCTCTTTCTTCATCTGGGTAATGAACTTTAAATACATGATTATAAGCTTCTTCGTTTTTTTCTTTTAAATAAGATTTTGTTGCATAATCACCAAATCTTCTTGGGTCAACGCCAAGCATATCAACCGTTGGTTCTCCATCTACAATCCATTCAGCAAGTTGCCATCCAGCACCACCTGCAGCAGTAATACCAAAACTATGTCCTTCATTAATCCAGAAATTTTTAAGTCCCCACGCCGGTCCTACAATTGGGTTTCCATCAGGTGTGTAACAAATTGCACCGTTATAAACTTTTTTAACACCGACTTCTCCAAAAGCTGGAACTCGATGAATTGCACCTTCTATGTGTGGAGCAAGTCTATCTAAATCTTCTTGAAATAATTCATACTCAGAATCTTTTGATGGTCCATCTACATAACAAGCTGGAGCACCATCTTCATAGGGTCCTAAAATTAAACCACCTGCTTCTTCTCTCATGTACCATCTACTATCACTATCTCTTAAAACTCCCATCTCTGGTAAGCCTTCTTTTTTTCTTTTTAAAATATCTGGGTGTGCTTCTGTTACAATATATTGGTGCTCAACAGGTATAGCAGGAATATCTAAACCAACCATTTTTCCAGTTTGTCTTGCAAAGTTTCCTGAACAAGAAATTACATGTTCACATTCAATAGCTCCTTTGTCAGTTTCAACAACCCATCCATCTTTAGTTTGTTTAATTCCAACTACAGCTGTATTTCTATAAATCTCAGCACCCATATTTCTAGCACCTGTAGCCATTGCTTGAGTTAAATCAGCAGGTTGAATATATCCATCTTCAGGGTGTTGTATTGCGCCAAGTAAATCATCCGTACGACATAAAGGCCAAATTTCTTTTACCTGATCTGGAGTTAAAAATTTTACATCAACACCTATAGTTTGTGCCACTCCTGCATATTGGTGGTACTCATCCATTCTATCTTTAGTGCTTGCTAAACGAATGTTTGAGACAACACTGAAGCCAACATTTTGTCCTGTCTCTTCTTCTAATTTTTTATAAAGATCAACCGCATACTTATGAAGCTGTCCAACTGAATAACTCATATTAAATAATGGAAGCAGACCTGCTGCGTGCCAAGTTGATCCTGAAGTTAATTCTTTTCTCTCGACAAGAACAACATCTGATAAACCTTTTTTTGCTAAGTGATAAAGTGCACTAACTCCTACTACACCACCACCAACTACAACAACTTTAGCTTTAGATTTCATTAGTCCGATTCCTACTATTTTTTTATTATTAACGAAACAAAAATCGTTTAGTTTTTAGCTTAAACTGAAGATCCAAGAGGCATTGGTGCGGAGACCATTGTGGTCAGCCAGCAGTCCTTGAGGGGACCATTTTTTATATATTTTTCAACTGCCCACTTAAATTTATAGTAGACCTTATCTCTATCAAGAACTGTTACTTCAAAAAGAGCAGTAAAATCATCAGATTTTATCTTAACAACCTTATGGTCCAAGTGATTAAGAAGCATCACATAAGATTTTCCTTTTATCATCGTTTTAAATCGATCTAAAGGACCTGTATTTTTTTGATTATTTGGGTGTGCAAATTCCCAAGTCTGCTCAATTCCATTATCTTTTTTTGGATTATCATTCTGCTTTAAACTTCTTAATTGGATTTTGACAACTTGATAAGGTTCAATCCCATTATTAGGCTTAACTAATTCAGCAAATGATGGAGATGTAAAAAATAAAGTAATTAAAATTAATTTATATATTTTGTGCAGTTGTTCTGACGTCTTCCAAAAATTGTTCTCTTTTTTTATCACTGACAAACGGTACAGCAAAGTATCTTCTATAAACAATATTATAAATGCCACACATGTGAAATACCCCTCTTTTTAATCTTCTTATAGGTAAGTTTAAGAAGAAGGTTGTAATAGCGAGCCTTGGAGATCCATAAGTACAAAAAATTATAGCTTTTTTATCTTTTAAATTTCCCATTGGATAACCATAATTTCCAACTAATTTTTTAAATGTAAATGCCCAAGGTGGTGACAAAACTTTATCTATCCATCCCTCCACAATTGCTGGCATTCTAAAGTTCCAAATAGGTGCAATTAGAACAATGGTATCACACTTCTCAATTCGTCTACGATGATCTAAAACATCTTCACCAGCTTGTTCACCTGCAAAAACAGGGTTAAATTTTTCCTTATATAGGTCTACACAATCAACTGAATGACCGTTTGCTTCAACCGTTTTTATGAATGCGTCTCTAATAGCAGCGTTAAAAGATTTTTCGTTATAATGACCGTATAAAAGAAATATTTTTTTCATTTGTGTATTTTTAAACTAGTTCTATAAGAAAGCCATGAAAAATTTTTATGTAATTGAAGGTGAGCATACCAACCCTAACGAGATTGAAACAATATTAAAGAATACTGAAAAAAAACATGGCCCTTTTGAAGAGCAAGAAGCTACCCAAATTGCCAAAGGTTTAATTCAAAAAAATATAGATGATTTTTATCATCGAGCATGGGTAGTCGGTTCTGACAATTTAGCTAAATAAAAACCAGCAAACATTGCAACTACAAAGATAGCTGAATTAATATTTAATAAAGCTAAAGATGCTATCGCAGGTCCAGGACATAAACCTGCCAAACCCCATCCTGCTCCAAAAAGTGAAGAGCCAATAATTAACTTTTTATTTATCTCTTTATTAGTTGTGTAATTAAAGCTTTTAGTAAAAATAGGTTTTTTATTATTTTTAAATAAGTGAAAAAATGGAGAAGATATAATTAGGGCTCCGGTCATCACAAATGCTAATGATGGGTCCCAATCTCCAAAAATATTTAAGAAACCTAAAACTTTAGCAGGATCAATCATTTCTGAAATAGTAAGACCAATTCCAAATATTATCCCACAAACTAAAGATATAATTTTACTCATACTAAGCTTTTTACCAAAACAGTTAAAATTCCAACAATCATGAAGGTTATTGTTGCAATAATTGACCTTATGGAAAATCTGCCAATTCCACTAATTCCATGACCACTAGTACAGCCCCCGCCAATTCTCGTACCAACACCAACCAATAAACCTGCTACTGATAATAAAAAAAATGAATTTGAAATTAAAATATTAATTTCTTGAGATGTAAAAAATTTATATAAAATAGGGCCAATTATTAACCCCACTATAAATAAAAAATTATCAAATCTATTACTTTTAGAAGTTAAAAAATTACTAGCAATTCCACTTATTCCAATTAATCGACCGTTAAAGACAAAGAATAGAACTACAGCCAAACCAATTAATGCACCCCCTAGAAACGCAGGCAAAGGAGTAAAATTTATTATATTCATTTAATTTTGTAAGACAGGAAAAGCTGGATTTATATTTAAAAAAAGCTTTTGATATTCCATTTTAGTGCATCTATTTTCTATGTATTCAATACTCTTACTTTCTACTAACTTTTTAGCTTCTACACTTCTTATTCCTAGTTGTAGCCAAAGAACTTTAGCACCAATTTTAATACCACCCTTTGCAAACTTAAGTGCTTCTGCTGAAGGTCTAAACACATCCACAATATCTATTGGTATTTTGATATCTTCAAGTTTTTCATAAACTTCTTCTCCTAATATCTTTTGTCCTTTTGCACTTGGATTAACTGGAATAACTTTAAAGCCATACTTCTGCATATATTTCATAACAATAGTTGAAGGTTTTTTGTCGTCCTTACTAACACCCACCATTGCAATTGTTTTATATTTTGAAAGAATTTCTTTTATTTTGTCGTTCACTACTTATGTTTCCACTTAGGTTTTCTTTTTTGTAAAAATGCAGATATTCCTTCTTTTGCATCCATTGCCATCATATTTTTAGTCATCATTTTACTTGTATAAGCATAAGCTTTTCTTAATGGCATTTCTAATTGATTATAAAAAGTTTGTTTGCCAATTTTAATTGTAAAACTTGATTTTGAAGCAATAGTTTTGGCAACTTTTAATACTTCATTGTTTAATTTTGATTTAGAAAAATGATTATTAATTAATCCAATTTCTTTTGCATAATTTGCTTTAATGGGTTCGCCAGTTAACAGCATCTGCATCATTCTTTTTCTATTAACTTTTCTACTAACTGCAACCATAGGTGTGCTACAAAATAAGCCTATATTTACTCCTGGTGTCGCAAATATTGCATCATTAGCACTGTAAGCAAGATCACAACTCGCAACTAATTGACATCCCGCAGCAAATGCTGCCCCATGAACTTTTGCTATAACTGGTTTTTTTCCTTCAACTATTTGAAGCATTAATTTTGAGCAAAGATTAAAAAGTTTTTGATATTTTTCTCTTTTCTTTAATCCACTTACTTCTTTTAAATTATGACCTGCACTAAAACCTTTTCCAGACCCTTCAATAATTATTACCTTAATATTTTTGTCTTCATCTAATTTTTTAAAGGCTTTAATTAAATCTTCTAAATTTTTAAATGAAAGTGCATTGTATGTTTTTGGCTCATTAATGATGATTGAAGCAATATCTTTATTTAAAAGTTTAACTTTAATATTACTTAAGTTTGCCATCTTCTCTCATTTTAGCTCTAATTTTTGTTGCAGAGATTTGTTGAATTTCCTCTGACAAAACAACTTCTTCTATTTTGTAACCAACCCCTCTTCCGTAACAAATATTAGTAATATTAGGAACCATCATTACTTTAAACCTTCCTTCAAATTCTGGGTTTAATTTTTCTTCAATATTCTTTTTAACTGTGTCAAAATCAAATGGATTATCTTCAACACCTTGAACATCTCTTATTTGAATACAAACTTGACCAGTTTTTTTAATAATTTCTTGAAATAAAACATAGTGACCATCATGAAATGGTTGCCATCTACCAAGCATTTGTGCTGTTGGTTTTTTATTATCCCATTTATAAGACATAACTATATTTCCTTTGCTATTTTAGGCGCCCAACCTTCAGCATCCTGTGTTGTTACATGATAATCATATTTTTCTGGTTTTATAAACATGGCATTTGTATCAGCAAACCTTCCTTCTTTTATTGTATCAACCCAAACAATATAGTCTGCATTAAATAATTCTCTGGCAGCAAGTGTGGGGCAAACAAAGTCAGCGACCACATGGTAGCCTTCTTTTTTATGTTTTTCTGCCATATCTGCCATTCTTTTCGCTTGTATTTTTCTTCCTTCTTCTGAAAAATCCCAATCATTAGCAGCTTTTCTAACTTCGTCTGCATTAAGCCATTTTGCATTTATTAAAGGAACTAATTTTGATGCTAGTGTTGTTTTACCTGAGCCAGGTAAACCCATAATTAATATTTTTTTCATAGTATTATTTTTTTCTGCACATATAGGTTAAAAAAAATATTTATATAACAAAAGAAGATAAATATTAAGTTATTTTTTAACCTCAAATAGACCAAGCCAAGCATTAACATTTTTGCTTGCTATATAATTAGATTTAAAAAATTCTATTTCTTTCCATTTCTTATTATCTTTTAATTCTATTATTTTTTTATCAAATCCATATTCTTCATAAATTCCTTCATTAATCGTAAAACAAATTAAACCTTTATTTTTTGTAATCCTTACAAATTCATCTAAAGCAGTGGGTTTAACATGTGCATATGTAAAGGTTCCAACACACATAACTGCATCATAAAAATTATCTTCCACTTTAATTGGTTGATTTAGATCTACTTTATATAGCTTTTTATATAAATCTTTTGGTATCGTATCTAATAAGGTTTTAGATAAATCTGCTCCATAAAAATTTTTATATCCAAATTTTCTTAATTCTTTTCCAACTAAACCTGTACCACAACCTGCATCAAAAATTAATATGTCTTTGTTTTGAGCATATTTTTTAAAAGTGTTTACTGTTTCTTTTGGACCTGAATAATCCCAATCAACCATGTCTTTATTATATTTATCTTTATCACCCCACTCATCATAAAAATTCATTACTTCTTTGGTAGTTTTCAATTTGTAAATAGGGATTTTATTCCCTACATCTTTTTTTGACATCTATTATTTTATCCAGTTAAATTATTTGCAATCCACTTATGAAATTCATGGGTAGGATTATCCATTATTGGTGAAAAATTTCCACCATCATATGCTGGAGAATTTCTACCTTTCTGCATGCCTTCAATAGCTTTTATATCTTCTGACATAACTTCTTTCCAAAATTCTGCATTTTTTTTTCTCATCTCAGTAAACTCAGTTCCATTTGCACTATCATCACCAACGTAATACATTATTAAATGTTCTTTAGTTTCACTAATAGACTTAGGTTCTAACCAAAAAACATAAAAATGATCTA
The DNA here is from genome assembly GCF_047717815.1 of Candidatus Pelagibacter sp. Uisw_113. Taxonomy (GTDB): domain Bacteria; phylum Pseudomonadota; class Alphaproteobacteria; order Pelagibacterales; family Pelagibacteraceae; genus Pelagibacter. Next base: position 364,950 of record NZ_CP159809.1, on the reverse strand, counting down.
TATGAAGACCAATCATTACGTTTGGAAATAAAGCAATATATTCAGCCTTTTTGGATAAGTCCTTAGGCCAATTTAGAAAATTATTAAAACTTTGACTTCCTTTAACAGGTTGGTCGTATTTATTTGTACCTTGGCCAGCAAATCTATTTGGTAAACCTTGAATATGGTAATGGTCGCTAATATTTGAAACTTTATTTAATTCAGGATGAATCCAAGGCAAATGATAACTTTCACAGTAATTCTCTATTGCAAATTTCCAATTACATTTAACATCAAGACTGAAGTATCCATGATCTTTTGAGTGTTTAAGTAATTTTTGATCTTCCTTAGATATAAATTTTGACCATCTTTCCTCAAGAGGCTTGATATATTCATCAAACTCTAATTCATTACCATTTATATTGATAAATATTATGTCCATCCAAACTTTGGTTCTAACTTCTTTTAGGTTGCTTTTTGATTTATCAAATTTATCTGTTTCATGAACATTCAGACCTCCAATATGAGGTGTCGCGACCAACTTTCCATCAAAATCGTAGGACCATGAATGATATGGACATCTTAAGACATTTTTTAAAGCACAAGGTTCATCTAAAAGCTTGAAGCCTCTATGGCTGCAAACATTATGAAATACTCTTATTTTTTTCTCTTTGTCTCTTAGAATAATAAGAGGGATACCAAGTAGATTATAAGGTTGAGCGTCTCCTATATTTGGCACAGAACTTCCAACACCAATTACTGTCCATTTATCCTTGAAAATCCTCTCTCTTTCAATTCTTAGATAATCAGAGCTGTTGTAGCACTCGTTTGGTAAGCCATGGGCTTTCTCGATGGGGTTCCCAACCACTCTAATCTTCTCCAAATCCAAGATCATTGAAAGTTCAAGATTTTTAAGATTTTCAGACATTAAAAAAAATTATCACCAGCACAATTTTTGGCAACAAATATTTTTGTCCACAAGATGAATTTCTTTGACAGCATTTACAAAAAAGATAATCATCGGGGAAAATGAATTTTTCACTTGAGGTTGGACCTCAAACAGATCTTGATACACTACCTCCCGTTAAGGATGTTTATGTAACTATGCTCCCAGGAGGAGACTATAAAGAGACAGCTAACCAATCAGGTGAGTTGATTAAAAAAGGATTTAATCCAGTTCCACATTTTCCAGCACGATCAATTACAGATGATGCTCAACTTAAAGATTACATTGCAAGATGTAAAGATGTGGGTGCTAAACAAGCATTAGTTATTGGAGGAAGTAGAGAGCCGGTTGGAAAATTTGATAGTTCAATTCAAATTTTAGAAACAGGATTTTTTGATGGAATTAAAATAGGAATAGCAGGACATCCAGAAGGAAGTCAGGATATTTCTGATAAAGAATTAGAAAAGGCTATGATAGATAAAAAACCTTACGCCGACTATATAGTGACCCAGTGGTTATTAGAGAGTCAACCTATCGTAGATTTCATTTCTAAGCAGTCAGTACCAGTGCATGTGGGAATTACTGGGCCAATGAAAATAACTAGCTTGATTAAATTTGCTAATATTGTCGGGGCGAAAAATTCTATAAATTTTCTTAAGTCTAATTTTAGTAAGGCATTAGATTTATTGAAACCTAAAGACCCTAATGAATTAATTGGGAAAGTGAAAGAGTTTACTGGCAACTTCCACATTTATACATTCGGCGGCTTGAAGGAAACTAACAAGTGGTTGAAGGAGAACGGTTATGTCTAATGAATTTGACTATACTAAACTAAATCATGTGACTTCAGTTGATCAATCAGATCGTGAAGTACCATATAACTTAAGACAGAGTGGGCCTACAAAAGTTGAAATGTTAATTTCAACAAGAGTAAGAAAATCTCCATACTGGCATCTATCAATGGAAGCTGGTTGTTGGAGAGCAACTGTTTACAATCGTATTTATCACCCAAGAGGTTATGTAAAACCTGAAGATGGTGGAGCTATGGTTGAGTATGAAGCAATTAAAAATCACGTTACAATGTGGAACGTTGCTGTTGAAAGACAAATTAGAGTTAAAGGTCCTGATGCAGAAAAGTTTACTGACTACGTTATAACTAGAGATGCAACTAAAATCTCACCTATGAGAGCAAGATATGTAATTTTATGTAATGCTTATGGTGGAGTTTTAAATGATCCTATTCTTCTTAGAATTTCAAAAGATGAATTTTGGTTCTCACTATCAGACTCTGATATTGGAATGTATCTTCAAGGTGTTAACGCTGATGGAAGATTTGATTGTACAATTGAAGAAATTGACGTTTGCCCAGTGCAAATTCAAGGTCCTAAATCAAAAGCTTTAATGAAAGACCTTTGTGGAGATCAAGTTGATTTTGACAATATGCCTTTCTACGGTTTAGCTGAAGTTAAAGTTGGCGGCAGAAGTTGTGTGATTTCACAATCTGGTTTCTCAGGTGAAGCTGGATATGAAATCTACTTAAGAGAAGCAACTAAATATGCTGATGATATGTGGAATGCTGTTCTTGCTGCGGGTAAAAAACATAGCCTAATGGTTATCGCTCCTGCTCACCATAGAAGAATTCAAGCTGGAATTCTTTCTTGGGGACAAGACATGGATCAACAACATAATCCTTTCCAGTGTAACCTTGGTTACCAAGTTTCACTATCTGGTAAAGGTGAGTGGGATAAAAAAGCTGACTATGTTGGTAAAGCTGCACTAGAGAAAATGGGCGCAGAGCTTAAGGATGGAAAAAAACCTTATAAGCTTCAGTTAGTAGGTCTTGAATTGGGTGGAAAACCAATTGAAGAATATGCTCCTGATTTTTGGTTAGTGTCACCTGAGAGTGGTGGAGATCCTGTAGGATTTATCACATCACCTTGGTATCATCCTGAAAAAGGTCAAAATATTGCAATGGGATATGTACCATTTGAAGGAACATTAAATGCTAATGGTTTCCCAAAAGGTAAAGTTGGAACTAAGTACAAAGTTCACTTACCTGCTAAATATTCTGACACACCAGGAACACCTGTTGATGCTGTGGTAGTGGATATTCCATTTACAGAATCTTATAACGCAAACACAAGAGAAGTCGTTAAAGGTTAAATCAATTTTTATAGAGAGGGGTAAATTCCCCTCTCTATGATAAATAATTAATACCCCCTCAAGAAATATTACTATTTATTTAAAACACACTAGATAGAGAAACTTTAGCTTCCCGATCAAAAGTTTCATTGAATGATTGGTTGGCATTAAAGTTCAAATCAAAGCCATTAATATTTTTAGTAATATCAAATCCTGTTTTAAAATCCTCATTGCCATCTAAGCTCATTGCGTATTCTGTCTCACGTCTTGATTTAAATTTAAAAGCAAATTTAACCGTATCTATATGTTCATTTTCATTACCCTGAATACGTTTATAACTTGTTTTAATATTTAGATTTTCTAATGCTTCGTAATTAAACCCAACTTCTGAAGTTAATAAATGAGTTGAGTTTACACTCTGGGTATAAGTATAAGTAGTAGAGGTATCTGATACATAATTCATTTGAACATCGGAAGAATTGCTAAAATCTAAACCATACTCCACTAAACCAAATGGTTTAAATGAACTATTGGAAAATTTAATGATATCATTAAATTCTAAACCTAATGAGACCATACCACTTTCAACTGTTTGTTTGTCATAGGATAAAGCATCAGTTCCTGTCTCTGTGTAAGCATCAAGTTCAGTGTAACCCAAATCAACACGTGCAATTGGGGTTAAATTAAAATCACCCTTATCAATTGTTTTACCATAATTAATGGAACCAAATATTTGAGCACCATCTCTAGATCCAGTTAGTGTATTAGAACCACTTTTTCTTGTCAGGTCTTTTTCGATTATCCCAACCCCAATTAATCCTTCAATAAAATTATCATCATTGAGTGGTCGTGTTTGATAAAGTGATAGATTATAGTTTTTACTATCTATTCCAGTTCCACTTGTGCCTACATCTGTATCACTTTGACCGTATTGAATAGCAAAACCTAATAAATTATTATTATTTAATTTTCTATCAAAACCAAAAGCTAAACTTTGACTTTCTATTTCTGAAGAATTGTTTTTTATTTTTGAAAGACTAATAGAACCCTCTGACCAAGGCGACCAATTATCAGGAATAAGTTTAGTTAAATTAAGTTTAGGGGATGCAGTGCTGGAGTTTGAAATAGTTTTTACTAAAGATGTCAGCATAACATTGCCACCCTCTAGTTTAATATTATTCTTTGCAAAGTTATCCCTACTTCTATTTTGTCTTAAATAACTAAGTCTAGTAGAGACTGTACTTATAGATTTTATAAAAGTACTTTGTATTTGCGTACTTTGTGTATCAATTGATCCTGTGGTATCTTTATCAGTTGTTGGATCCACCATATTTTCAACGCTAAAACTTAAAGCAGTTGTAGAACTTATTCCTGCATATGATCCGCTACCAGTATCATCAAAAGCAGTTGAAGCAATTAACACATAATATCCTGTTTCAGCTTCAAAATTAGAGGATGGGTTAATGGTAATTTGAGAAGTACCCGTTCCGGTAACTTTACTACCTGCTACATCAATGGTCTCAAAAATAGTGTTGTCAGTTGTTTTCTTAATTATAATATTACCAGTTTGAACAGTAACATTTTCACTAAAGTTTAAAACAATGTTTGCGTCCCTTGCAACATTGGTTGCATCATCAGCTGGAGTGGATGAGGTTAGAGTTGGTAATACATTTGCAAAACTTGTAAAAGTTAAAGCAGTTGTAGAGCCTATTCCTGCATATGATCCACTATTAGCATCATCAAATGCAGTTCCATCAATTAATACATAATAGTCAGTATTTAGAACAAAATCAGAAGAAGGATTAATTGTTATTTGATTGGTTCCTGTTCCTGTAACTTTAGTAGTATCTGCTACACTAATGGTTTCGAAAATAGTGTTGTCAGTTGTTTTCTTAATTATAATATTACCAGTTTGAACAGTAACATTTTCACTAAAGTTTAAAACAATGTTTGCATCAAGCGCAACACTAGTTGCATTATTAGCTGGTACAGATGTATTTAAAATTGGTGCATCATTTGCTACTGTAAAGGTTAAAGCAGTTGTCGAACTTATTCCTGCATATGATCCACCACTAGCATCAACAAATGCTGTTCCATCAATTAAAACGTAATATTCAGTATTTTGTCCCCAATTAGTTTGTGGATCAATAGTTATTTGAGAGGTACCTGATCCGGTAACTTCTGGATTGTTAACTTCAATAGTTTCAATAGATACATCACTAGAAGCTATCTTAATCGTAATATTACCACTTCCAACAACAACATTTTCACTAAAGTTTAAAACAATGGTTCCATCTTTTATAACATTCGTTGCATTATCAGCTGGAGTGGATGAGCTTAGAGTTGGTAATACATTTGCAGAAGTAAAGTTTAAAGAAGTTGTAGAGCTTATTCCTGCATAGGATCCACCGTCAGCATCATCAAATGCTGAAGCAGCGATTAATACATAATATCCGGTATTAGCATCAAAATTAGAGGATGGGTTAATTGTTATTTGAGAAGTACCTGTTCCTGTAACTTGGCCACCTGCTACATCAATGGTTTCAACAGTTGAACCGTCTGTTTTGTAAATAATAATATTACCACTTTGAGCAGTAACATTTTCGCTAAAGTTTAAAACAATGTTTGTATCAATCGCAACACTAGTTGCATCATCAGCTGGAGTGGATGAGCTTAGAGTTGGTAATACATTTGTAGAAGTAAAGTTTAAAGAAGTTGTAGAGCTTATTCCTGCATAGGATCCACCGTCAGCATCATCAAATGCTGAAGCAGCGATTAATACATAATATCCGGTATTAGCATCAAAATTAGAGGATGGGTTAATTGTTATTTGAGAAGTACCTGTTCCTGTAACTTGGCCACCTGCTACACTAATGGTTTCAAAAATAGTGTTGTCAGTTGTTTTCTTAATTGTAATATTACCAGTTTGAACAGTAACATTTTCACTAAAGTTTAAAACAATGTTTGCGTCCCTTGCAACATTGGACGCATTATCAGCTGGGGTTGAAGAAGATAAAGTTGGCGATGCATTAAAAGCATTTTCAGATAATTGACCTGAAGAACTAATTATATCGCTATATGTGGAAATCATTTGAGTAGCGCCATAAAACATAGTGTAACTTGATGCATAAATATCATTATCCGTCACATTACTTACATCCCAATTAAAAATATCTTGGTTAAATGAAGAAGCACTCCGAAACATACCTGTCATATCCGTCACTTTACTTGTATTCCAACTTCCAATATTTTGGTTAAATGAGGTAGCTAGCATAAACATAGTATGCATAAGCGTCACATTACTTGTGTTCCAACTTCCAATATTTTGGTTAAATGAAGAAGCACTAGTAAACATTGCCTTCATAGTATTCACACTACTTGTGTCCCAACTGCCAATATTTTGGTTAAAAGATGTTGCATTATAAAACATATACTGCATATCCGTCACACTACTTGTGTTCCAACTTCCAATATTTTGGTTAAATGAAGAAGCATACTGAAACATACCATACATCCTTTGTACATTGCTTACGTCCCAACTGCTAATGTCTTGGTTAAATGAAGAAGCATTACTAAATATAAAATTCATTACCTGCACATTACTTGTATCCCAACTGCTAATGTCTTGGTTAAAAGAACTTTTACCATGAAAGGCCGTGTATAAATTTGTTAAGTGAGAAACGTCACAAGTTGAGACATCGTCACCTGTGGTATCCCACCCGATAATTTCTGTTCTTGTAATAGGATTTCCACGATCAACAGCTGTAACTCCACTGCCAGCTCTCCCACCAATATCAAATTGCACACCATCAACTATACAATCGGCATTAGCCTGTTGATTTGAAAAAATTACAAGAAATAAGAAAGTTAAAAAAATTAAAGTTAAAGCTATTTTACTTAATGCCAGAGCTTTAGTACCCTGAATTTTTTTGTCTGTAATATAATGAATGGCTGCAGATTTAAATTTTGGCTTTACTTGATTTATTGTAAAAGGATTATTCTGTGACACTTTTTTAATGATTTTTAATTTATGTTTAAAAAAATTCTTAAACTAAAAAAAAAATATAAAATGGTAAGTTTTTAACAGCACTTAAGCCCTTAAAACTATTGTAGTACAACACTTCTGGGGTTATTAAGGTACATTTTTCAAAGTGGTCTGTTTTTATTTGAGGTACATTTTACAAAGTGGTCTGTTTTGCATCTGTTAAATTTAAATAGAATCTATAAACATTTACCCTTATGGAATTAAAGAAACCTTCAAAAATTAAAGTACCTAAGCAAGCACGTTCTCAAAAGAAGGTGGATCAAATTTTACAATCAGATCTTAGGGAGTTATCGGAGGAATCAAAAGGTCAATTACCTAGTATGAGGAAAATTTTAAAGAAGCTGAGTATTAATCATTCTAGATTCTATGACTACTTTCCATCAATCAATACTTTGTACAATAAATTTTTTTTACGAATGGCTAATGAAAGAATATTACATCAAAAAAAAATTATAGAAGATCATCCAACTGATGAAACAGTTCAGCAACTCATGAAAAAACTTACAAGCTATAGCTTTGAAAGATTTAATGAAAAACCTTTTCGCCTATCATTAGTTAAGAAACTATATAAAATATTTGATAAATCTAATGATAATCAAGAGCTTGAAAAACTCTTTGATGTTTTAACAGCCCCGCATCTAAAAGCAGCCGCTAGAGATAAAACAAATACTTTCAAAAAAATGGATGAATTAGAATTTAGAGATTCTATACGTGCTCATGCTCATTATGTTAAACAACCTTTTTTAGAGAATAATAATTTTGCCGGCTCTAAAGAACATCAGCAAAAGTGCTATGAGATGGCTGTTAAGCTTTTTGCCTCTTAGAGACTTTATTCATTTTTACTATTAAAAGTAAGTAACAAACAATTAGTAAATTTATTAATAAAAAAAATAAGACAATCCACAAAAATTCATTCATTAATTGAATAAACAAAATAACAGAAGTAATTAATCCTGTAGTAATTGTAAGATAATTTCCCCAATTCTTTTCAAACCAAAGCCCGAATGCTTCAACAAACCTAGTAATAGACATGAGCAAAGCTATGAATGCAAAGACAAAAAAGTGTTCTTGGGTTAATTGTGGAAACCAATGAGTAATTTGTTCAAAAAATCTATTCTCATTAATTAAGCTAGTGTTAATTTCAATACTTTCTTCCTTATAAAAAGAAACATACAATAAGGTAGCAGCTAACAACAAAGCGCCCACTCCCCTAATACTCCTAAGCACTGCAATAGTTTTTAATCCATATTTTTTAGAAGATAAAATCATTAATTTTAAAGAATATTATTTAAGTTCATATATTAAATTTTAAAATTTAACAGGTTTCAAATAGTAACAAGTAGTATGAAACTCATTATTGATAAATTATTATTAATATATAGACTTAAAGTGAGAATTTATAATGACAAAAACATTCCTAATAGCTGTTTGCATAATAATAGTAATTGCTTTAATACTCTTTCCACTATTTGTTTCTTACAAAGCTCAGAAGAATAGAAAAAAATAAATAATGTTTGGTCAATTTTTAAATATAATTGTTAGGTCTATTAAATTAGATAAATCTCTCTACAAAGATAATAAGAACTTTGGTGAAGCTGCAATATATTTTGCAGGACTTATCATGATATTAGACGGGTTAGCAGGAGCCGTTGCTGCAAATACTGTTATTAAAACTGCTGTTGCAATGTCTGGTTTAACTGCCATTCTTACTTGGTTTGTGTGGGGACTATTTATTTATGTGATCGGTGTAAAATTATTTCCGGATAAAGACACTAAAGTTTCATTTAAAAAAGTTTTAACAGCCGTAGGGTTTGCTCATGCACCAGGGCTTTTAAGATTTTTTGCTGTAACACCAGATTTAATGATCCCAATAATATTTCTAACTCAGTTTTGGATATTTGCAGGATTAATCATTTCAACAAAACAAGTTTTAAATCTAAAATCTAATTTTAAATCATTTGGAATAGTCTTTTTAGCTTTTTTAATAATTGCTTTTCTTTCAATATCTTTTGTAATGAGCAAAATGAATGCTCTACCCATTAGCAACATTAGTTAAATCGGAAATATAGTTTTTGAAAGTTTACAAGAATTACAGGTTTTAAATCCTGTTAAAATTAAATTTTGAGAAACGCTCGGGTCTTCTTTTTTACACTCCTCACAAAAATTATCTAATTGAAGAACTTCTTCATCATTAGTTTGATCGTCAAAGTCTTTAGTCATTGTCAGTAAGGCCTGCACCTGCTCCACCTTGTTTTAGGCTTTCATTTTCTTCAACAAACGTTTCTTCTGAAAGCTTATAGAGTTCATTCCATTCTTTTTCTTCAAACGAGTCTCTATTTTCTAAAACTTTTAAATAAATATTTTCAGCAGATTCGATGATTTCGTCTTTAGTGTAATTAGAATAAATATTGTTATTAAAGTTTAGTAAAAACTCCCTGTCATCCATTTTTAAGAATATTCTTTTACCAATCACCTCAGCTGCCCTGCTTACAAATGGTAGGAAAAGTAATGGATATGAGACTTTTTTAAACGTTATCTCATTTAAAGTTTCTAGGGTTTTAATCTGATCTAAAAAATTTACCCCTGCAATTATTGGACAATATTCATTTTTACTAGCCTCGTTATCTTGCTTTATGATGCTGATATTCTCTAACCTTAATTCTTTTTTTTTCTTAAAAAAACTATTTAAGTTTTTAATTCCAGGTAAGCTAAAAATTTCAAGTAGTCTTATATTTTTTCCAATCTCTTCTGCAATCCCCCATGAATATCCAGCAGCCTTACTTGATCTTTTAGAAACTGTATCTATTTCACTTAATGATCTCATGTTGATTAATTATAAACCCACTGTTCATCATAGTTTTTTAATTGCTCTGGTAGGGGTGCTCCTTGAAACATACATATTCTTAGCCATTTATCAGAACGTGGATCAAATTTTAATGCTCCAAAAAAAGATAACTTTAATCTCAGCATATCAATAGGCATTATTTTTTGGCCAATTGTATTATCTTGTATTTCAGAATAAGGAAATTTCTCTACTATAAATGCTCTTCTAACAACGTGTCTTAATTCATTATTAGTTGATAAAAATTTAGCAATAGTCCAGCTATTTTTAGTAACCGATAACAATTCATAAAGTTTTTTAATGTCTCTTGCAATTGCTAAAGGTTGCTCTAACTCAGCACCCACTTCATCAAATCTATTTGCTAGTCTTGGCTCTTCCTTATTTTTTGAGATAAACCAAAAATTTAAATTATTTTCATCTTTAGTAAAATCTATCATTAAAATATCTTGATATTTTTTTTCTAAAATCAGCTTTAAGTCTTCTACTGTTCGCTCTGTTGGAATATTAAAATATTTTTCTTCTTCAGAACTCATTTCTTTAATTAAAGGTGAGGTAATATCGTCATAAGGCTCCATCATCATTGAGACAACATACTCAATACATTCTTCACAATATTCTTTTTCTAAATAAAGATATAATTCATTAAAAGCATAATCTTGTTCAAAATTAAAATTGTTATCTAGGTAGATAATAAATTGATTAAGATCTTTTAATAAAGATTTAATTTTATTTATTTGATATTCGCTTTCAGTATTCCAAGAAGTGATATTTTTTATTGATTTTTTTAAACATTCTAAAAATAAATTTTTATCTTTCTCTGATATTGTTTTTATCTCTCTTATCTTTTTTAAGGAAATCTCCCTTGCAGAAATCCAATTATTTAAAAGTGTTGGATGGTTAACAATAAATGGAGCCATTCCAAGACCTGTAGAATTTCCTATTCCTAAGCTTTTACAAATATTTATATCAAGACTTACAGCTTTTTTTGGGTTCTTGTTTTTTGCAACATGATTAACCTGATCAAAAGTAAATTGCCTAACTAAATAAACCAACATCATTTCCAATCTAAAAGGCCCGTATATTTCTTCTCTATCTTTAATTCTAAACCTATCTGCTAAACCAAATTTACCTGACCCATAAACAGCAGTTGTTCTATATAAATAACCAACACCAGTTATTAAATCATTATCAGGCTGCTTACCTTCGCTTAAACATTCAACCACATGATTGAAAACTCTTACTGATTTATTAGCTCTTGAAAGGGTTAGTTCTTTATACGAAAGTCTGCCAAATTCTTGTTTTGGTACTTCGTTTTTTAATCTTTCAATATCTTGTTTTTTTGGTACACCATCAAAAAGTGTAAAGGCTGCATCCCATTTAGTAGCTATAACCCTGTCTGATCTTTCATTTTCATCTAATTCATTTGCAAAACAAATTAATGAATAAACTCTATTTTTTTTCTTAAATGAATAAACCGCAGTGCCATAACCATGCTCATTTAATTCAAATAAATCTCTTTTGTAATCCCAATCTTTAAACTCTTTTAAAAAACTTCTTAAAAATGAAAGTTTAGATTGATGAAAAGACCCTAGTCTTGATAATTTCATTACTACATTGGGGTCTCTTAATGAGATATTCATTGGTTCATTTCTTTGTAAAAATTGTACCAGTTGTTTCCAAGAATTCCATTAACTTCACTTTCTGAAAAACCAACTTTTTTAAGTCCTGCTTCTAAGTTTTCAAACCCTCTTGCATCTAAAAACCAATCAGGTTGTTTTGGGAAACCAGGTTTGTTTTTAGATCCTTCTCCATAATTTTTACTTTTAGTCCAAGTACCATTTCTCATCCACTCAACAATAGTATCTGGTTGATTTAAACAAAGATCTGAACCTATTCCAATTTTTTCAACTCCCATAATCTCAGCTGTCTTAGCTGTCATTTCACAAAAGCTTTCTAAAGAACAATCAGTTCCACTTTTTAAATGATGAGGATATAAAGAGAGACCCAATATTCCTTTATGTTCGGATAAAATTTTTAATAGTTCGTTTGACTTGTTTCTCTTAGCTGGATGCCAAAACGATGGGTTTGCATGAGTTATTGCAATTGGTTTTTCACTTATCTCAATTGCATCAATTGTGCTTTTTTCTGCTGAATGAGACATATCTATTACAAGTCCTAGTCTGTTCATTTCTTTAATTACTTCTCTACCAAAATTAGTAACTCCACTATCTATTGCTTCATAACATCCTGTCGCTAGTAAGGACTGATTATTATATGTAAGCTGCATAAACCTGCATCCTAAATCGTAAACTTTTTCAACTAATCCAATATCATCTTCTATGGGTGAGCAATTTTGAAAACCAAAAAAAACTGCAGTTTTATTTTCAGATTTAGCTTTCTCTATATCCTTAAAACTTTTGCCATGAAAAATTAAGTCAGAATTTTCTGAAAAGTAGTTTTCCCAATTTTTTAATACTGTTTTTAGCTCATCAAAATCTTCGTGATAAACAATGGTTACGTGGATTGCATCCAGTCCCGCTTGTTTATTGATCTGAAAGATTTCTCTAGACCAGTTACAATATTGTAAATTATCAATTTTAAAATTCATTGTGATCTTATTTGTTTTAAAGAATATCAATAAGATAGATAAATTCTATTAATTTTATTGAAATTTTAGACTTAATTTGAAATAACAATTTACGTTAGAATAAAATTACAACAAATGACTAAAAATAAATTAAAAAAAGTATCGATTGTTATGGGTAGTCAATCTGACTACAAAACCATGATATTTTGCCAAAATATTCTTGAAAAATTAAATATAAAATTTGAATCAAAAATTATATCAGCTCATAGAACCCCTAATAGAATGTATGAATTTGCTATTAATGCTGAAAAAAATGGTATCGCAGTAATTATTGCTGGTGCAGGAGGATCTGCGCATTTACCAGGAATGATTTCAGCCCTTACATCTCTACCTGTACTGGGAGTTCCGATTGAAAGTAAAAAGCTTAAGGGCCTTGATAGCCTTTTATCCATTGCACAAATGCCAAAAGGAATACCTGTTGGAACATTAGCAATTGGAGAAGATGGTGCAATTAATGCTGCCTTATTAGCTGCATCTATTATCGGTCTTAGTGATTTAACTGTCAAAAAAAAATTAAACCAGTTCCGTTTAAGTCAAAGCAAATCTGTTAAAAAAAAACCAAAATAGTTTTAAAATATGTCTAAACCAATTCTTGGAATTATAGGTGGAGGTCAGTTAGGTAGTATGCTTGCTATTGCTGCAAATAAACTTGAAATTAAAACAGTTATTTTTTGTGATGATATTGATGCCCCTGCACAAAATTTTTCTAATGATTTTGTACACGGTGAATATAATGATCAAAATAAGATAAAAGAGTTTTTGAATAAAGTTGATGTTGTAACCTATGAATTTGAAAACATTCCATATGAAACTTTAAATGAAATTAATAAGATAAAACCTGTTTTACCAAAACCTTCTGTAAATAGAATAATTCAACATAGATTAGCAGAAAAAGATTTTATCAATAATCTTAATATAAGAACTACAAGATATGTATCTATTGAGAAGAAATCTGATATGGAATCGGTTGAAGATTTACTGCCAGGTATACTTAAAACTACAACACTAGGGTATGATGGCAAAGGGCAACACCCCATTAGTAGTTTAGAAAATTTAGATTCAATTAATGTTGATTATTCAAAAGGTTATATTTTAGAAAAATTAGTAAAATTAAAAAAAGAAATTTCAATAATTATTACTCGTTTTAATGATCAAAAATATGAAATTTATGAACCCATTGAAAATGTGCATGAAGACCAAATTTTGAAAAACTCTAAAATTCCAGCCGAGATTAGTGATAAAATTCTAGAACAATCAAAACTATGGGCAACTCAAATTTCAGAAGAATTAAAATATGTTGGAACTTTGTGTGTTGAGTTTTTCATTGATAGAAATGATAACCTTTATGTAAATGAAATTGCACCAAGAGTTCATAACTCAGGGCACTTAACAATTAACGCATATAATGTAAGTCAATTTGAAAATCATGTAAGAGCTGTTTGTAAATTAGAACAAATACCTCTTAAAAAAATATCTAATGCAATGATGACAAATATAATTAGTGATCAAATTACTAATTACAGAAATAAAAAATATAGTGAAAATGAATTTTTCTTTGATTATCTTAAGAAAGAAATTAAACAAAAAAGAAAAATGGGACACCTAACAACCCTTCTTAAGTAGATATTGCCCAAATGTTAAAATCAATCGAAGGAAATTTTGATAATCCAGAAGTTCATGAGTTTCTCATCAATCATTTCATTGAGTTAAGATCTGTATCACCTGAAGGGAGTGCTCACGTACTTGATATAGCCGGTTTAAAAGACCCATCTATTAAATTTTGGAGCCTATGGGAAGAAAATGACTTAATGGGTAGTGGTGCATTAAAATTTCTAGATAAAGAGCATGGTGAATTCAAATCTATAAGGGTTAGTGACAATTTTAGAGGTAAGGGAAATGGTAAAAAAGTCACAAATCACTTAATTAATGAGGCAAAAAAACTTAATATTAAAAGATTAAGTTTAGAAACGGGTGCTGGTAACTTTTTCTTAACGGCTAGAAAACTATTCAGTAAGTGTGGTTTTGAGCCCTGTGAGCCCTTTTCACACTATAAAAAAGATATCAACTCTATTTATATGACCATGCTAATTAGCAACAAGTAAGTCTTTAATTATTTAATCTTTTAAATTTAGTTGACAAAACCTCAATAAATCTAAACAAAGCGTGGATTGCTTAATTATAAGTAATAAAAGTAACATAACAAAAAGTAAGAAGATAAATATGAGTCTACAAGGAAAAGTAAAATGGTTCAATCCAACTAAAGGTTTTGGTTTTATTGAAAGAGAAGATAAAGAAAAAGATGTATTCGTTCACGTTTCAGCTGTAAGAGATGCTGGTATGAACGGTTTAGATGAAGGTCAAGCTTTGACTTTTGAAGTTGAAGATGGTCCAAAAGGTCCTTCAGCGGTAAATTTAAAAACTGCATAATATTCACACTTTCTATTGGCTGCGATTTTTTAATTAAATTAATTTTTTAATTATTTAGCTAAATATTTCAGCCAATACCAATCAGTTTTTTTTAAGAAATTCACCTACAATTCTGTTAAATTCATCCGGCTTCTCTAAATGAACATTATGAGAGCAACCATCAACTATCCTAAGATCACTATTTGTGATATTTTCTTTTAAAGTTTTTACTTGATTAAAATTATAGGCCTTATCTTGATCTCCCCAAATTATCAAAGCTTCATTCTTAATATTTTTTAAACTTTCAACACCATTCCAATTTTTCATAGCAACAAGGGCATTGTCTGCTGCCTCTAAAGAAGTTTGCTTGCCAGCTTCCTCACATAAGTAAAAATATTTAGATTTATCTTCTTCAATAAACCAAGTTTTTGCAATTCTATAAGCTGTACTATCCAGTCCATTAGTTTTTAGCTTTTCTCTTGAAACATCTATAGTTTCAAATCTACCAGGTATATTTCCTATAGGTCCTGTGCCATAACAAATTAACTTTAAGATTTTTTCACCTGCTAACTTAACCATTTCTTGTACAATCATGCCACCCATTGAGTGACCTAATAAATAAAAACGTTCTATTTTCTTTTTTTCTAAACTTGTCAATATGGATTTAGCCATACCTTCAATTGAATTACATGAGTTAACTTTATTACTTTTTCCAAAACCAGGTAGTGCTGGAGCCAAAACTCTAAAATTCCTCTTAAAAAAATCAGTTTGCAAAGTCCACATCTCAGAGGATCCTAAAAAGCCATGCACTAATACCAGTGGAGTACCACTTCCCACATCTTCAATAAATATATCTTGCATATTTATATTTTATTAATAATCATCGAATATAACAATTTAAAAATAAGTAACTGATAAGAATGACAAATAGAAAAATAACTGACCTTTACAATGTTGAATTCACTCCATTTGATAATTATGGGGTTGTTGTGCCTGGAATGAGTTGGCATAAAATTAGTTATAATAAAGAAAATGGTGGTAATGGAACTTATCTTTTAAAGATGGAGCCAAATGCAAAAAGTTTGCCACATGTGCATACAGGTTTTGAAGAGTTTTTGATGCTAGAAGGAGAATTAACTGATCCAGATAATAAAGTTTTTAAAAAAGGTGATTTTGTTACTTTTGAACCAGGCTCTACACACTCGTCTTTTACTAAAGATGGTTGCTTAATTTTAGTTTTTATGAGAGGTATCAACAAACCTCTTTAAGAAAATATTAAATAAATTTAATAGAAATATATATTTATGATTGGAATTTTGGGTGGAATGGGAACTCAAGCTGGGCTTGATTTTTGCAATAAACTTGCGATGTTAAATAGAGGAAAAATTGATCAAGAGTACCCTCTATTCATGCTTTATAACAAATCAGATATTCCTGGAAGACCAGAGTCTATTGGTGTTCAAACTAAATCATTCTCTACAATTCCAAGAAATTCCAAAAATACAAAAAAATACAATAGAGTTTTAAAAAGTTTACTAGAGGGCTGTAAATCATTAGAAAAAAGTGGGTGTAAATTTATTGTTATACCCTGTAATACCGCACATTATTGGTATGAAGATTTAAAAAAAAAAATTAGGATACCAATAATTAACATGCCTAAAGAAGTTTTTACGCAAACAAAAAAAGGTTGTAAGAAAAATTCTAAAATTGGACTTCTTGCAACAGAGGGCACTTTAAAAACAGAGATTTATGATAAAATTTTTAAAAAAGATTATACATTAATTAAACCTTCAAATAATTTACAAACAAATTCAGTAAACAAAGCTATTAAGCATGTAAAAATGGGGAATATAAAATTAGCAGAAAAAGCTATTAAGCCTGCAATTAAATACTTAATCAAACAAAAGTGTAAAAAAATAATACTTGGGTGTACTGAAATACCAATTGCAATTTTTGCTTTCAAATCTTTAAAAAATGTTAAAGTTTCAAAATTATACCTTGATCCTAATTTAATATTAGCTAACTCATGTATGGCAAGATATAAAAAGTAGATAATGAACACTAAAGTCAAAAAACCATATGTTATACATGTGGCTGAAATTATTTACTCCTACGTTTCCATCGAAAAAAATAGATATCCTGACATCGATGTAAAGCAAGCTATTAATAAATTCATGGAAACTAATGAATTTACAAAATTAAGCACTGGTGCACTACATGACGAATGGTTCAATGAATTAAATAAAAATGAATATCTAGACAAAGATACTGGAAATAAAATACCAGATGAAACCATTAAACTTTTAGAAATTCAAAAAGATATGACAATTAAGAATTTAATTAGAATTCCTAAGCTTTACGAGACTGAAAATAATACTCTAATCGATGCCTCTAATAGAGCTCATCAATTCTTATGGCGTATGTGTGAAAGTTACGAACTATGGTGTAAAGAAACAAATCAGTCTGAACAACTTTTGCTAAATATTACTGATTAGAAAGATTTAATTTTTTTCTAGTTTCTTCAATATTTTTTTTAACTAATTTTTGAAATTCAGTATCCTCTTTTTGTAGAACTAGTGCCTCTTTAAAATTTTGAGCAACAGACTTTCCAGTAGTTTTAGTAATTATTTCATTACTTCCATAGGTAAAACTAGCCTGATAAACATTACCAGTTGTAGCTAATGTGTATGCTGGTCCTAATAAAGCAGCATTTTGAGCACAGCCAGATAGAAAGCTTGCTAAAAGTATTCCAATAATTAAATTTTTAAAAAACATTTTATTTAAATAACTTTATTTATTTCTATTACACAACTCAAGATAGAATATATTCATTATGGGCCTTAATTAAGTAATATTGTAAAAATTTAACCTATATTTAACAAATGATTAAAATTTTTCCTTTTATTTTTGTTATTTTGTGGTCTTCAGCATTTGTCACCACAAAGCCTATAATAGACAATAGTGATCCTTTTGCAGCATTAGCTTTTAGATTTTTTGTTGTAGCTTTTGGTTTTTTTATTTTTTCAATTTATGCAAAACAAAAAATTTTAACCAATACTAGAAACCTTTTTCAATCACTTTTTAGTGGCGTGCTTTTTCATGGTGTTTATTTGGGAGGTGTTTTTTATTCAGTTTCAATAGGAATGCCAACAGGTATTGCTGCATTAATTGTAACCTTGCAGCCAATTTTAACTAATGCTTTAGCAGGAAAATTCTTGAGTGAAAAAGTTACTTTCAAACAGTGGATTGGGGTGGTCCTTGGATTTATTGGTGCTGCTTTAGTTTTGGGTTTTGATATTGGATCAAGCCTCCCTGTGCTTGGAGTGATAGCTTCTTTTATAGCTCTGTTAGCTATTACAACTTCTACCTTGTGGCAAAAAAAGATAAGTAATAATTTACCTTTGTCTGTCAGCAATATGTATCAAGCAATAGGTGGCTGTTTTTTTCATATAGTAGTTATTTTTATTTTTAGTGAACCTTATATTAATTTTACATCCACATTTCTTATAGCAATGAGTCATCAGATATTTCTTGTATCTTTTGGAGCATTCACAATCTTGATGTATTTAATAAAAAATAACTCTGCAAGTAAAACTGTTTCTATATTTTTTTTAATACCACCAACTACAGCAATAATGGCTTGGTTATTTTTAAACGAAAAATTAAATAATCTAGACCTAATAGGTTTTGCTGTAGCAACTCTTGGTGTTTATATTGCAACTAGAAAGCAATAAATTTTAAACTCCTTCATATCCAAACTCTAAACATGCATCGGTAATAGAATGATAAAAAGATTCTCCAAAACTTCTTAGAGTGAATATTCTAACTTTGTCTGGATTATCATCAAGCATGTCAATTGTGACTGACATTCCGTTATAAGTTGAATTTAAACAAGTATCTTTTTTTAATTCATTAAAATTAAAGGGACATCCTTTTTTTAATATCTCTTTTGTATTTTTTCCCTCTATTTGAATTATTGCTCTACTATGAGATACATTTGTTATAGCAAAATCTGCTTCTAGTAATTTTTCATTAATTTCTTTAAGAGTTTCTTTTTTTGAAGAAACTAAAAGCCAGTTATTTGGGCCATTCCACAAAATTCTTGTATCAGTGTTACAGCTTATATTTAGAGTTTCATTTTTTAAGCTCAGATTATCTATCTTGATATTTTCAATAACCACTATTGAGCTCTTATGTTTAACTATTTGAATGATTAAAAAATTACTTAATTCCCTTACTTTTAACAGTTCATTATCATTTTTTTCTTCATGATCACCAAATAGTCCTTTGATATGTGTGCTCTTTAAAGCAGAAATTGAACTCATGATCTTACCCTTTCACCTTTTGGATCTACGTAGTGTGACGAAACTATCTCTACAGGTATTGTTTTATTTTTTAAAGGTGACATTGCAAATAGTTTTTGACCTATCATATTCTTTCCATCCTTAAGAATTGCTAATGAAAACGGATTATCGTGTTCAACACTCCAACAAGACGCAGATATATATCCTAATTTAGGGTTTGGTATCGGAGCATTTGAATCTTTAACCAAATGTGATCCTTCAGGGATACTTGTTTTCTTATCAATTGGAACAACGCCTACTACTTTTTGTCTATCTTCTGCTATAAATGCCTCTCTATCTAAAGAACGCTTTCCTATAAAGTCTTTCTTTTTACTGACGAGTCCTTCTAAAGAATTATCATAAGGAATGGTTCTGCCATCTAGTTCTGATCCTGCTATGTGACCCATTTCAATTCTTAGAGTTGATAATGCTTCAGTTCCATAGGGTTGAATTTTAAATTCTTGCCCTACTTCCATTATTTTCTCCCACATAAAGTTTCCATTGTCAGATTCAACATTTACTTCATAAGCAAGTTCTCCTGAAAATGAAATTCTAAAAATTCGTGCATGAACTCCAAATAGATCAGCTTCTTGATATCCCATGAAAGGTAAACCCTCGTTAGAAGCATCAATATTTGGAAATAATTTTTGTAATAAGTCTCTAGATTTTGGTCCTGCGATTGCTGCTCCAGCCCATTGCTCTGTAGTTGAAACCACATTTACGTTTAGTTCTGACCAAACAAGTTGTAAATAATATTCTAGATGAGACAAAACATTTGCAGCTTGTGCTGTTGTTGTTGTCATATGGTAATGGTTTTTAGAGATTCTTGTTGTTGTTCCATCATCCATAACAATTCCATCTTCTCTTAACATTACGCCGTACCTTGCTTTACCAACGGGTAATTTTAGCCAAGCATTAGTATAAACTCTATTTAATAGTTCTGCAGCATCAGGTCCTTTAATATCAATTTTACCTAAAGTAGTTACATCACAAACACCCACATTTGTTCTAACATTTTTAGCTTCTCTTTTTGAACCTTCAAATAGAGTTTCTTCTCCAATTTTATAATACCTTGGTCTCAACCAAACACCCGCATCTACAAACACTGCATTGTTTTTTTCATGCCAAGTATGCATAGGAGATTTTCTTGTTGGCTTAGATTGTTTACCAATTTCCCTTCCAACAATTGCACCGATAGTAACTGGTGTATATGGAGGTCTAAAAGTTGTATGACCCACTTCTGGTACTATTTTATTTTCTATATTTGAAACCAGTTGCAAACCGTTGAGATTACTTGTTTTTCCTTGGTCAGTGGCCATTCCTAGTGTCGTATATCTTTTTACATGTTCTATAGATCGATAACCTTCCTTTAGTGCAATTTCTATATCTGAAACCGCTACATCGTTTTGGAAATCTAAAAATCTTTTATATGTTTTTCCTTTAGGCAAAGGTACACACCAAAATTTATCATGTGTAGTAGATTTTTTTTCCATAACTGTTGGTGATGATGTTTTATTGTCATTATTAGTTATTTTTTTTGAAAGTTCATATCCACTTTCAAATGATTTTTTTAAAGTTTCTTCTAATGTAAAAGTTCCATTTGCAGCACCTAATGTTGTTTCATTTTGTTTTGATATTCCAGGCACAAAAGCATCAATATCTTTATTAAATGTAGTTTTATTTCCTGATTGAGAAGCTAAGTGTATTGTTGGTGTCCAAAATCCTGAAACACAAATGCAATCACAATTAATAGTTTCTAAAGTTCCTAATTCATTTTTATCTTCTGAAATTTTTGCAACTTCTGCAGATTTAACTTTTTTATATCCTTTAGCCGCAACTACTACGTAAGAAAGTTTAATTTTAATATCTAATTTTTTTGCTTCATCTATGATTTCTGATTTGGGATCTTTTCTTGTATCTAAAATAATAGGGTCAACACTATTTTTTTTAAATTCTATAGCCGTTTCATATCCACTATCATTATTTGTAAATATTAGAGGTTTTTTACCAACTAAAACACCATAAACTTTTAAATATTCTTTTGCTGCAGAAGATAGCATCACTCCTGGTGTATCATTGTTTCCAAATACTAAAGGTCTTTCAATTGATCCTGATGAGATTAAAACTTCTTTAGCTCTAATATACCAAAGTCTTTGTTTTGGATTATATTTTTTAGTTTTAGGTAGGTGATCACTTAATTTTTCTGACATCACTAACATATTATGATCGTAGTAACCAAATACTTGAGATCTATTTTTGACAATAACATTAGGCATTTCTTTAAGTTCAGAAATAATATTTTCTGCCCATTCTTTTCCTGTTTGATTTCCAATATTAACTTCGCTTGTTAATAAAGTTCCCCCGAATCTAGGTTTGTCTTCGGCTAAAATTACTCTTGCTCCATTTTTAGCTGCAGCATATGCGCTTGCTAAACCAGAGGGTCCTGAACCAGCAATTAGTAAATCACAATACTCATATTTATGTTCATATCTTTCCTTATCATGTTCAATTGATGCAACCCCAAGTCCTGCTGCTTTTCTTATAAATGGTTCATAAACCTTATACCAAAAACTTTTTGGCCACATAAATGTTTTGTAATAAAATCCTGCTGGAAGAAATACTTTTAATAAATTATTGATAGCACCAATATCAAAATTAACACTCGGCCAACAATTAACACTTGTTGCTTCCAAACCTTCAAATAGCTCTTGTTCTGTAGCTTTTACATTCGGCTCAGTTTCGTTATTTCTATATAATTGAACAATTGCATATGGTTCATCAACACCTGCGCCAAAAAAACCTCTAGGTCTGTGATATTTAAAGCTTCTTCCTATTAAATGAACTCCATTAGCAAGCAATGCTGAAGCTAAGGTGTCACCCTTATAACCGAAGTAAGTTACACCATTAAATTTAAATGAGATTTTTTTGTCTCTATTTATTAGTCCAATATTATCTAGTCTATAATTTTGTGTCATATTAAATATCTTCGCTAGCTTTAACTGTTTTAAATATTTCGTGAGTTGCGGTGTCTCTTTCTACTTTGATCCACTGTCTACATCCTGATATATGTTGCCATAACTCTTTGTGTTTTCCTCTTAAACTTTTTCTATTATAGACAAAGTTGTCCCAATCTTGATCTGAAATTTTTTTATTAAGCTCTGGTCTTTTAACAGTTGCATCACCACCGTATGAAAATTCATTTTGAGATCTCATGCCACAGTGGGGGCATTTAATGTGAAGCATTTATGAAATCCATGTTTTAGTTCCAAGTCCTTTTTCATCTAGTAAGTGACCTGTGTTAAATCTACTCAAACTATATCCAGCATTTAATTTATGAACTCTATCTTGAGCAATTGTATGTGCAAATGTCCAGCCTGAAGCTGGTGTTGCTTTAAATCCGCCATAACACCATCCGCAATTTAAGTATAATCCTTCAATATGAGTTTTATCTATTATGGGTGAACCATCCATAGACATGTCCATTATCCCACCCCAAGTTCTAAGCATTTTTAATTTACTAAGAAATGGCATCATTGCAATTCCTTCTGTTAAAACATGCTGAAGTGTAGGAAGGTTTCCTCTTTGCGCATAACTATTATAGCCATCCAAATCTCCTCCCATTACCATCTCACCTTTATCAGACTGACTTATGTAAAAATGACCTGCACCAAAAGTTACAACTCTATCTAAAACAGGTTTAACTGGTTCTGAAACACAAGCCTGTAAAAGGTGTGTCTCAACTGGTATCGTCATATTTAATTTTTCTGCTAAAATATTTGTACTGCCTGCAACACACAGTCCAATTTTCTTAACTTTAATATCGCCACGTGAAGTTCTAACTCCCTGAATTTTTCCACCGACAACGTCAAAGCCTGTTACCTCACAGTTTTGAATTATATCTACACCCATTGAATCTGCTTGACGTGCATAACCCCATGCAACAGCATCATGTCTTGCAGTTCCAGCACTTGGTTGCATCAGTCCACCAAATATAGGAAATCTTACATTGTCTGAAAAATCAGCCATTGGAATAATTTCTTTCACTTCTTCTCTATTTAATAAAAGTGCATCGATGCCATTTAATCGCATTGAGTTTCCTCTTCTTGCAAAAACATTCATCTGAGCATCAGAGTGAGCAAGGTTAATAATTCCTCTTGGAGAAAACATCACGTTGTAATTTAAATCCTGACTCATTTTTCTCCACAGATCCATTCCAAACTCACTAAATAAAGCATTGTCGTCATGCATATAGTTTGATCTAATGATTGTGGTATTTCTTCCAACATTTCCACCGCCTATCCATCCTTTTTCAATAATGGCGACATTAGTAATATTGTGCTCTTTTGCTAAATAATATGCAGTAGCTAAACCATGCCCACCACCACCAATTATGACAACATCATACTCTTTTTTAGGAGTAGGATCTTTCCAGGCTAAATCCCAATTTTGATGACCAGTGAAAGCATTTTTGATCAAATTGAATATAGAATATTTTTGCATAAAATAATTTTATACAAACGAATATAAATAGTTCTTATTTTTTTTATATATATTTTTTAGAAGTTTCCAAAAAATTAAAATAGGATATCAATTGAGCATTAAAAAATAAATCTTATAGGAGTTTCAAATGAGCGAAGTTAAGTCGGACATTCAAATAGCTAGAGAAGCTAAAATGCAACCTATAAATGATATTTTAGCCAAGATAAATGTACCAGATGAAAGCTCAGCTTTTAGTCCAATGGGCAGACACATTGCAAAGATTAATTTAGAATATTTAGATACTTTAAAAGATAAACCAAATGGAAAACTTATATTGGTGACAGCGATCACTCCTACTCCAGCTGGTGAGGGTAAAACTACAACTTCAGTTGGTTTAAATGATGGATTAAATAAAATTGGAAAAAAATCGATTGTTTGTTTAAGAGAACCAAGCCTTGGGCCTTCTTTTGGAATGAAAGGTGGAGCAGCTGGCGGTGGTTATGCTCAGGTAGTTCCAATGGAACAAATTAATTTACATTTTACTGGAGATTTTCATGCAATAACATCAGCTCATAATTTGTTGTCAGCATTAATTGATAACCATATCTATTGGGGAAATAAATTAGATATCGATGTTAGAAGAATTGTTTGGAAAAGAGTAATGGATATGAACGATCGTTCTTTAAGATCTATCAATATAAACTTAGGTGGAGTTGCAAACGGTTTTCCAAGAGAAGATGGTTTTGATATAACGGTTGCATCTGAAATCATGGCAATCTTTTGCTTATCAAATGATTTAGAAGATTTAGAAAAGAGAATAGGAAATATTACAATTGCCTATACTAGAGATAGAAAACCTGTTTATGCTAAAGACTTAAAAGCACAAGGTCCGATGACTGTATTATTAAAGGATGCAATTAGACCTAATGTTACTCAAACTTTAGAAAACAATCCTGCAATTATTCATGGTGGACCTTTTGCTAATATTGCACATGGTTGTAATTCTGTAATTGCAACAAAGACTGGACTTAAACTTGCTGACTATGTTGTTACTGAGGCAGGATTTGGTGCAGACCTTGGTGCAGAAAAATTCCTTGATATTAAATGTAGAAAATCAGATTTGAAACCTAGCTGTGTTGTAATTGTTGCAACTATTAGAGCTTTAAAAATGCATGGTGGTGTAGCAAAAGATGACCTTAAAACAGAAAACGTAGAAGCCTTAAAAAAAGGTTTAGTTAACCTTCAAAGACACGTTGAAAATGTAAAGAAATTTGGTTTACCCGTTGCAGTAGCTGTTAATCATTTTATTAAAGATACAGAGAATGAAGTAAAAGCTTTGATAGAATTTTGTGAGACTATTGGTGTTAAAGCAAGTCTCTGTACTCATTGGGCAAATGGTGGTGAAGGCACGAAAGAGCTTGCAAGCCATGTTGCTGAATTATGTGAGAAAAACCAAGATAAATTCAAATTTTTATATGAGAGCAAAACTCCTCTATTTAAAAAAATAGAAACAATTGCAAAAGAAATTTATAGAGCAGATGAGGTTATTGCTGATACTAAAATTAGAGATCAATTAAAAAGCTTTGAAGATGCTGGTTATGGAGATTTCCCAATTTGTATTGCAAAAACTCAATACAGCTTTTCAACAGACCCAAGCTTAAAAGGTGCACCAACAGGTCATGCTTTGCCAATTAGAGAAATTAAACTCTCTTCAGGAGCAGAGTTTATTGTTGTTATATGTGGTGCTGTTATGACGATGCCTGGTCTACCAAGAGTTCCAGCAGCAGACTCTATTAAGCTTAATAAAGATGGTGAAATTGAAGGTCTATTTTAAAATTAGTTCTTTATATAATTTAGCCAATTTCTAAACTCACATGTTCTATTATTAAAATCTAATAATTCATTTTCAGATTTTATATATGAGACATGGTTTTCATACTCCTCTTCATTTAAAAAATTTTTATTTACAAATAATCGCTCTTTACGACCATTAATAAGATTAAGCATCTGAAAATATTCATAATCAGGATGATATTGTAAGCCGATAATTTCTGAGCTTCCTGCATTAAAGCTAACACCCATTACATTGTTAACTTTGTCACTTGATAAAAGAGTGGTATTTTTTGGCAATTCACTTACTTCATCAAAATTGAATGCTGGTGAGGTAAAAACTTTTTTTTTATCTTTGTATATAAAGTGTTTTTCACCTTCATTGTTAATAATTACATCTGATGCAATTCCAATATGGGCACCA